>JAEUQF010000139.1 GCA_016789745.1 Bryobacterales bacterium | reverse complement strand
CGCAAACTTCGCGGCTGGACCTCCGACGTCTTCCTCGTTAATCTCACCCCCAGCCTTCTCCCGGAAGGCGAACCCGCCCTCATCGGCCCTCGCATGTTCGCCCCCGCCTGGGCGCACGACGGCAGCGAACTCTTCCTGGTGGAGTCTCCCATGCGCCCCTCTCTGTGGCGAGTCCCCAGCCACGCCAAAAGCCCGCCTATACGTGTCCGCGAGCCCTTCGAAGCTGCGTTCCCCGCCATTTCCTCCACCGGCAATCATCACGCCTACTCCGTCATCCAGATCAAAACCGACATCTGGCAGGCGCAGCTCACCCCGCAACCCAACACCCCCAAACCCCTCATCGCCTCCACCTACCTCGACATCGTTCCGGACTTCTCCCCGGACGGTAAACGCATCGCCTTCACCTCCGCCCGCTCCGGCAACACCGAAATCTGGACGGCCAACAGCGACGGCTCCCAAGCCGTGCAGCTAACGCACCACAACCTGTCCGAAGCCGATTGTCCGTCCTTCTCCCCAGACGGCACCCGAATCCTCTACCACGCCAATCTCGATAACTTCCGCGATGTGATGCTCATCGACGCCGCCGGAGGCCAACCCCGTCGCCTCACCTACAAGGAAGGCCGCGACGTGGCGCCCTCCTGGTCCAGAGACGGCCACTGGATCTACTACGCTTCAGCCCGATCCGGCGGCTCCACCCTCTGGAAACTGCCGGTCAGCGGCGGCCCTCCCCAGCCCGTCACCACCGGCAGCCGCGCCGAAGAGTCCACCGATGGCAAGACCCTGTTCGTCGACGATGCCGGCGCCCTCTGGAGCATGCCCGTCGCCGGTGGACCACGCACCCGCCTCCTCACCCGCAACTGGGCCAACGCCAACTTCCGTGTCCGTCACAACGGCATCTACATCCTTGCCGACCGGGCCCTCCAGTTCTACGACTTCCAATCCAAACAGACGAAGCAAGTCTTCCCCACGCCCAGTCTCGCGTCGTGGGGCCTTGCCGTCTCCCCCGACGGCAG
This sequence comes from Bryobacterales bacterium, assembly GCA_016789745.1. Taxonomy (GTDB): domain Bacteria; phylum Acidobacteriota; class Terriglobia; order Bryobacterales; family Bryobacteraceae; genus CADEFT01. The sequence continues at coordinate 135,897 of JAEUQF010000139.1, read as the reverse complement.
CCGCGTTCTGTTCACCCAATCCCAACCGGAAGAGGCTGACATCCTGATGGTCTCCGGCTTCCGCTGAGCCCATCCTCACTCCAACCGCAACACCGCCACATCCCGATCCCCAATCGTAACCTTCACCTTGCGCCCCTCCAACTGCACACTCTTCCCATCCCACACATCCTTCGCCCCACGCACGGCGTCCTGCAACTCCACCACGACCGGCCGCTCCTGTCGCGTCGGGTTCAACACATACAGCACCCTCGCCCCACCACCCCGATGCAGCCGCGCCTTCACCAGCGGATCGCTCACCTGCAGTGTCCGCGCAATCCCTGCCCATTCCAACAACCCCGCAAAGAATGTCCGCGCCTGCGGTGTCGGCCTCCGGAAGTAGCCCGCGCCCGGAAAGGATCCAATCAACAGCGTTCGCCCCTTGCCAGAAGCGTGCTCCACCGCGCCGACGTGCCCATTCGCATGCCGCCCCGCCGCGCGCCCTCCCGCCAGCCCATACTCCTGGATAAAGAACCGCCCCGCCAGCGCCTGCCCCCGCACCGTGAACGTGTAATCCTCCAGCAGGTCCGGCGTGAACTCCACATAGGACTCCTTCGCTCCGAACAACTGTTCCAGTCCATAGTTCGGCTGTACCGTGCCCACCTTGCCGCGATCCCCGAAGTACCCCGGCAGCCCTTCGCTCACCAGCGTTCCCCCGTTCTCCACATACGCCCGCAGCTTCTTTACGGTCGACTCCCGCAGATGGATCGGGTACGGCAAATAAACCAGCCGGTACTCCGCCAGATGATCGATGTGCACGAAATCCGCCTGGATATTGTTATCGAAGAACGCCTGGTACGCCCCGCGTGCCGACTGCGCATAATGCTCGGTCGACCCCTGCTGCACATAGTTGAAAATCTGCGATTCCGGCACCCACGCAATCCCTACCTCGCCTCGCACCGGCCGCGCCTTCCACAACTCGGGATTCCCATTCGCCCACCCCGCCACCTTCCCCGTCATCTCCGCCCGCGGCGTCACTGACCCGTCCATTCCATACGCCCCGAAGGCCCCGAACAGCGGCCCGTCCAGCAACGGACGCCAGCGCGGATACAGGATCCCCGTCGCCCCGCCTGCAATCGAAATCATGTTCCACAGGCGCACATCTTTGTCGTCGCTGATGCGCCCGTCTTCCCGCGCCCGCCCAATCACCTGCGGCTGCATCCACAGCGGACCCGCCTGCGCCTCGGCATGCCAGAACGGCTTCCCTCGCGCGCCCGCCCGCACCAGGTCCACCGCGTGAAACTGCTTCCACGGCTCGTTGCCCTTCCGCGACGCCACCCACGTGAACCCCCACACATCCACATCCGCCGCCGACCGCCATTCATCGTATGTCGCCGAAGGATGCCCTTCCAACGACATGCCCACGCCATGGGCCACTACTTTGTTCTTGCTGTCATGTTTGCGGAACAGATCCACACGCCACTTCGCCAGGCTGTGCGCGTTGTCAATGCGGAACTGCAGCCAGTCCAGGCTCTCCGGATATCCCGATAGATTCTTCGGCGGGTGAATATCGTCCCACTCCGCGTAACTATAGCGATACCAGGCCTTCCCTAACGCCTCCAGCGTGCCGTACTTGTTCTTCAGCCACTGCCGGAACTTGCGCTGCGTCGCCGGACAGTAGCACAGCATGTTCTGTGCCGACCCGCCTTGCGCCGTGTGCTCATTCCACAGGTCATAGCCCATCGTCGCCGGATGGCCCTTGTACCGTTCCACCAGCGCAACCAGCCAGTTCTCTGCCAGACCCTTCGCATCCTCATTATCCAGGCACAACCCCGGGAAGCCGCCCGTCGCGCTTGACCCGGAAATGCCCGATTCCACCGGCCTCCCATCGGCGCTCAGATACCGCGCATGCGCATACTTCGTAAAAGCCCACTCCGGCGCCGCCGTCACCATCTCCGCCAATATCACCCGGATGTTGTTCTTCGCCGCCAGGTCCATCTGCATGTCGTAGTCGCGCCAGTCCATCTTCCCCGGCGCCACCTCCACCGCCGACCACATGAACCAGTGCCGGAACGTATTCATCCCCATCTTCGCCGCCGTCGCATGATCGCGCGCCCAATCCTGCTCCGGCGGATTCGACTTCCGGAAATACACTGCGCCATAAGGGAACACTGGATCGGCCGCCCACAACCCAGCGGCCGACAACAAAACAGCAATAAGAATTCGCATGGTTAGAAATAGAATTTCAGCGCAAACTGGATCTGCCGGCCCGTGGCCGTGGACGCCGACAACTTCCCGAACTCCGGATTGTTGTCGTTACACGCCGTGCCGGGCGCCCGCCCGATACACGTCATCGAAGGACTATTCGAACTCGGCAGGAAGAACGTCGGCGTATTCGTCAGGTTGAAAAACTCCGACCGGAACTGCAACCGGTACCGTTCTCCAAACACGAAGTCCTTGAAGATCGAGAAATCGAAGTTCACCGAGCCCGGCCCTCGCACCAGACGCCGTGCCGCATCGCCGTACATCTGGATCTGCTGCCCGTTGCTGGCCGTCACCGTACCTGGCACGCGAAATGCTGCTGGATTGAAGTAGCGGTCCGGACTGCGCTCCCCGCTCGGCACCAGCATCGGCACGCCCGGCACGCGGTCCGGCACATTGAACGTATTGAAGATGGGCGGCAGCCGGTTGGTACGGATGTCGGTCGGGAATCCGCCGCGCAGCGTGGTGATGCCGTTCAACTGCCAGCCGCCAAGCAGCCGCGATGCCAGCGAGTTCGAACTCAGCCATGGCCGACCCGGTCCCCACGGCAGCTCATAGCCGTAGCTGAACGTGAAGTTTTGCGGCACATCAATCGGCGCTGGCCCCTTCTCGCGCGAAAGATTGTACGCATCCAGCGAAATCGAGGTGCCCCCGTTCTGCGTATACGCGCTCGGCCCGGCCCCCAACTGCTCCAGGTTCTTCTGAATCGTGTAGTTCGCCAGAAAGTTCAGCCCAATCGAATAGCGCTTCTCCACTCGCAGGTTGAACGCGTTGTAATTCGACGACGCCAGCGAGAACGTCGGAATCACCGCTCCATTCACCATCGGGTACGGGCGATTCTGTTGCGTGTTGCGCCCATTCAACGCGAATTCGAACGGCACTTGGTTCCGGTTCACGAAAATCGACGCAAGATCCCGGCCGCGCGCCCCCTGATACGACGTCTCAATCAGCCATGCTTCGGCCGGCTGGAACTGGATCGAGAAATTGAACTGCTGCAGCATCGGCATCCGCGCGTCCTTGAAGCCCTGCGACCGGATGGTCCGCGTGATCGGCTGCGCGGCCGTAAACGCATCCAGCCCCGTCGCGCTAGGCGCCGCCTGAATGGGGCTGTTGATCGTGTACGGCGGAACCACCGTCGTCGATGCGCTCACCGTCGGCACCACCAGCGCCGGCGTGTTCGGGTTGTTCCCGGCAATTTGGGTCACTTCCTGGTTCTGATCACGCAATCCATAGAAAATCCCATAGCCGCCGCGCAGCACCCAGCGCCGCTTCAACTGGTAGGCAACCCCCACCCGCGGGCCGATGTTGTTGTGATCCCCATCCACAATCGCCCGCGACACACCCGGTTCGCCCGGCACCACAAACCGCGCCTTATCCAAATCAAACAACCCCCCGCGGTCGCGTGCATCCACCGGCTGCGTGAACAGGTCGTAGCGGAAGCCCAGGTTCAACGTCAATGCCCGCGTCACCTTGAAGTCATCCTGGAAGAAGGTGCCGAAGTAGATCTCCCGCTGCCGCCCCCAGTCCAGCATCTGTGTCCCTTGCACCAGCGACGGCAGCCCCAGCAGATAATCCGCAAACGGCGCTCCCGAACCCGTCGCATCCGTCGACGACGTCAGAATCGACCCGAAGATGAACTGCCCAAAGAACGGGTTCCCGCGCAGATTGTCAAACCGCGGACGCCGCAGATCCGCGCCCACCTTCATGTTGTGTTTCCCACGCGTGATGGAAACAGTATCGGCCACCTGGAAGCGCGTCTCGTAATTCAAGTCGCTCGCGCCGCCGCCCCATCCGTCAAACTGCACGGACCCGGTCGCCTCACCTGAGAAGTTAAACGCAATGCCTGGAAATCCCTTCACTGGAAACGGAAACAGCGCCACGTTGTTCTGCGTCGCGAAGGTCACACCATCGTCCACGCCGTCCACAATCCGCGACCCGTTATGCCGCGTCACACCGGCCCGGATCTCGTTCACCATCGTCGGGCTGAACAGGTGCGTGTCCGTCAGCACGAATTGCCGGATGTTGCGGTACTGCGTGTTGCTGCCGCCGATGAATCCATCAAACACGCCCGGCTGCGGCGTCGTCTGGTTTGACCACGACCATCTCCCCATCAGCGAGTTCTTTTGCGTCAGTTGATGATCAATGCGGATGTCATATTGGTCCCCGTCAAAACCGCGCGGTATCTGCCGGAAGAAGTTCCTCGATATCGCGCCGTCCGCTCCAAAATTCGGTGCCGGAATCAGACCCAGAATCGCCGCCGAAGACGCGTTGATGCGCGCCTGCGGGATCCGCATGTTCGGAAACGGCGTACTGATCACGCGCCCCGTCGGCCCAATGCGCCGCGCCCCTGGATCGTAGATCGGCGTCCGCAGCAGCGACAAGTCGCCGCCCCGAATCGCCGCCGGCGGCACCGCGATGATGCTGTTTGCCGATGCCGTTCGCTGCCGCGTCCCCTGGTAATTCACAAAGAAGAAAGTGCGGTCCCGGATAATCCTTCCCCCGAACACGCCGCCGAATTGATTCTGCCGGAACTTCGCCCGCGGCAGCCCCGCCGAGTTCGTGAAGAAGTTGTTGGCATCCAACTTCTCGTTGCGCAGAAACTCGAACACTGACCCGCGGAACGAGTTCGTGCCGCCTTTCATCGTCGCCGTCACCAGCGATCCAGCGGCGCGCCCGAATTCCGCCGAAAACGCGTTCGTCTTCACCTTGAACTCCTGCACCGCATCCACGCTCGGCAGATTCGCAATCCCATTGCGGCCAATCGCGCCATTCGTCACCGTCGTGTTATTGTCGATGCCGTCCAGCAGCACTTCATTCGATGAGAACCGCCCGCCGCCCGCGATAAACGGCAGGTTCGTGCCCATGCCAAACACCTGTGTGGTGTTGCCCGCCAGCAGCCCCAGCCCAAATGCGTTCCGCCCGTTCAAGGGCAGTTCCAGAATCTTCTTGTTCTCAATCACCTGCCCAAGCGACGATGTGTCGGACTCCAGTAGCGGCGTCTGCTCGGTCACGTTCACCGACTCCTTCACATCTCCAGGCTGCAGCGTCACCCGCGCCGACGCATTCTGATCCACCTGCAACACGAATTGCTGGATCGTCGACTTCTTGAATCCCGCCGACTCTACCGTGATGCTGTACTCGCCCGCTGGCAGAAACGTCGCCTGAAACTCGCCGCGTCCGTCCGTGACACCGGAACGCGTCAGCCCCGTGTTTTTGTTCGTGATCGTAACTTGCGCATTAGTCACCACGGCGCCGGTGGCATCGTCTGCCACTACGTTTAGCGTGCCCGTGGATACCTGGGAAAAGGCGCTGGCTGCCAGCAGCATCACCGCCGCAACGGAGCAAAGGAGTGTCTTCATGGAAACCCTGTGCGGAGGATTATATACGATACCGCCGCTTATTTCCGAAATAGCCTGTCGCCTGAGTTACGCATCCCTTCGTCGCCCACGATGGTTCCTGGCTTCCATCGCTCCGCCAGATCAATGTCCTGTTTCACCTTGATCAGCAGCCCGTTCATATCTACGAACCCCACCCGGTTATATAGGTGCGGTGTCGTGTATTGCTCCGTGTATGTGTGCGCATAACTCTGCCAGGCTGCCGCCGCCCGTTGCAGAGCCTGCACTGCCTCGCTCTTATCCGCTGCCGAGGACGAGCGGTCATACAAAGCCAGCGCCGCTGCGCCGTGGATCTTCGCCGCATAATACTGCGCCAGGTACGACATTGCCCGAATGTCGCCCAATGTCTCGCGTAACTCCTGCCGCTCGCCGCTCATCCCTTCTACTCCTCGGAGCCCCTTCTCCGCGGCCGCTTCCAACTGCGCCGCGATCTCCAAAGGCGTCACTCCGCCCATCGCTTCTCCCGCCAACTTCTTCTTGCGCCACTGCAGAATGCTCAGCACCCCGCTTCCCGGCATCGACTCCCCTTCCACAAAGTGCCGCACCGTGTAGAAACCCCGGTGCCGCGGATGGCTCACACACGCCTCCGGGAACCACTTCAAATCAATATCGCCCCAGAAGAACCGCGTGATCAGCGGAAACACCTGCGACGCTTCTCCCCAAGCCTCATACAACTTCGCTCCGTTCACCTCCGGAAAATGCTTCGTCACCAGGCTCTGGAAATGCCCATCGGGAATCGACGGGTCATACGCCAGCCGCCCCCACAACAGAAACGAGTACCACTGCTTCTGCATCACCAGTTGATGCGGCTTCTGCGGCTTCCGCGAAAGAAACTCGCGCCCCCAGATGTATCCGTCCGGTCCCATGTAGAACCCCGCCATCCGGTCCGGCCCGGGCATCGCCTTGATGTACTCCCGCGCATACCGCGGGTTCCCCCAACGAAAACTGTAGACATCGTCATTGCGCACCGTCAGCCACGTCCGTCTCCCCGCCGGCATGCCCTTCAATACGTCTTGGATAAACGGCGGATTGGGAATCGAATACATGTGCGCCACCGAGTATTTGAAGCTCAACTCGAACGTGCCCGGGTAATCGCGAAACTCATGTAGAATCTCTTGCTGCCCCGTCTGGTGATAGCGATGAATCAGCCCGAACTGCCGCCCCGGCTGCTGTTGCAGTGCATCGCGAATCCCTTCGCCATACGTCTTCCACAGCCACTTCTCTTTCGAGAACTCGCCCGCTACCTCCCGCATCTGTTCGCCTGCCGTGATGCCCATCCCAGCTAACAGCGGATAGGTCGTCACCATCTCCCGCACGCTGGCACGGAAATAGTCGATCGTCTTCGGATTCGTCTGATCGCTCGTAATCCCGTACTTCCCCTCGGCCCCGAACGTGAAGATGTTCCACGTAATGACCCACACCTGGATCCCGCGGCTCTGCGCGTACGCCATCACATCGCGCCAGAATCGGATCTTGTCTTCGATGCGCATGGTCCGCACCGTCTCCAGGTGCTGCAGCAACTCCGGCCGCACCATGTCCGATCCCGTATGCGTATAGGTCTCGTCCATCCGGTACCGCGTGCGCTTCACATCCGCCAGCGCCACATCCGGATACTCCGGCACCTTCACCATCGAGGGGAACGGATGCAGGCTCCACAGCGACAGTACGTTGTACCGGTGCCGCGCCATCTCATCCAGAAACTCCCGCCAGAAATCGAACGACCACATTTCCGGAATATTCGCCTGCGCCGCATCGGAATTATCGGAATACGTTGGCGTCCGCGCATCCAGTGGAAGGTTGAACTTGATCCCACGCCGCTCGATATGTGGCGCATGATCGGAGTCCCTCACGCCCTCGATCGAGCCCAGTCGGACCTGCTCGGCCAGATCCAGGCCCCCATACATCGCCCCGGCGGCATCCACCCCCAGCGCGGCTACCACGCCGCCGCCCGCTCGCCGGATCGCATACGACTGCGCCGTGTTACCCGGCGCCGGAGCCACCTTCCAACCCCGCGCCAATTCGGCCGCCCGCCCGCCCGAAGCAATCACCAGGCAAGGCGCGCACGACGCCTTCCCCACTGCATCCAATCCAAATTCCGGCATCGCCGCTCCGGAAGCCTTCACCACCTCACCTGCGGCAAACGCAATCTGTGGGATGGACCGGTCATAAAACAGTGCCGGCTTTGCCTCCACCACTCCTGTGAGCAAGACGAGAAGGATGCCAAACATACCGCCGGCCCTCCCAGGCCGGAAGGTACATCATACGGCAGAGATTCGTGCGGCACACGGGCGAACGACCAAACTCCCGTTACTAAAACCGGAACGTATACTGCAGCTTCGTCGCCAGCCTCGTATCCCGCACCCGGAAATCCACCCCGCCCCGTTCATCAAACTCCTGGATCCACCCTTGTCCAAAGATGAAGAACAGGTCGTTGCCCGGCGCAATCGTCCACCTCACCCGGCTTTGTAACCCAAGATTCCCCGACCGGTTATCATACTGGATCAGATTCCGGAACGTCAGCAGCGGCGACACCGCGTAATCAATCGTCGAACTGAAAATGCGCGCCACAAAGTTCCCCTGTGGCAGCGTCGCAAACGTCTGGTTCGTACTCAGGCTGATCGTAAACTTCGGCGGCAGTTGGTACCGCAGCGTCGTCGTCAGTGCCTTCGCTGTCCCTGACCAGAAGTTCCCCAATTGCAGCGTGAAGCCACCCTGAATCCTGCGCTTCTGCGCTGACGAGAAGTTGAATCGCACAGGAGTGAAGCGATACTCCCCGGCCGGCAGCACCACGCCGGGAGCAATCTGAAAAGGCTCGAAGAGCCTTTCGTAAGTCGGGTTCAGATCCATGATGCTGTGCACGGAGTCCCCCGACTGCAGATGCCAGTCAAACATCGTGATGTTCATGTTCCACGTCTCCACCTGCCCGTTATCCAGCCGGGTAAACCGCCGGTAGAAGAAGTCATGGAACATCTGTTGCACCCCAAACTTCTGGTTCGGCGGACGCGGATTAAAACTCGCCCCCACGCTCAACATCCGCACATTGCTGCGCTGCACGAAGCCCAGCGCCGGATCGAAATTCTGCTGGATCTCGCGCCACTCCAACTGCGCCTGGTAGCGATCGTTCGGAAACGCCACCCCGAATCCATAGGCGGAGTTCTTGTCCTGGACGCCCTGATTATTCGACTTCAATCCCCAGGCATTCACCAGAAAATTCTGCTTGCTGCGCAGGAAATTCGAAGTGGCCAGCCGCATGTCCGCGCCGATCATACTGCTATCCATCGGCTTGTCCGGATTGCCTGCCGTGACAATCGCCCCGATATACGACTGCTTCCAGAAATTCTGTCGCACCCGCCCCACCAGCAGATTCTTATCGTCTGCCAGCGACGTCTCGCGGGTATTCACCTGCAGCATGCCCACCTCGGTGCGCCCCACTTTGCCCGTCAGCTTCACCCCATAGTCGATGGGCACTTCCTGTCCATCAATAATCCCAATGCGCCGGCTGAAGAACGGGAAGATTGCCGCCCCGTTCGGAGGAATCCCGCCCGGCTGGCTGATCCCTGTCGTTGCGAAGTTGAACACCCCGGCATCCTGCAGAAAGAACGTCCGCTTCTCCGGGAAGAAGATCGAAAACCGGGTCAGGTTGATCTGCCGGTCGTCGACCTCGGTTTCCCCAAAGTCCGTATTGAATGTGGTGGTCAGCCTGAGGTTCGGCGTGATGTTGTAGAACAGGTCAAGGCCAGCCTTGCCAAGCAGCGTGTCGTCCCCACCCGGCCGGCGATGGATCCAGCGCGGCGCCAGAAAGGGCCTTGCGTCCAGGCTGAGGCCTTGCTTGATGCCTTCCAGATTCGTGATTTGCCCCGCCTCGGATACCTGCTGGAATCGCGTCTGAAACAGCGGCGAAGTCCAACGCACTTCTTCCAGCTTCCGCTGGATGTGCCGCGCGATGTTGAAGCCCCAAACCGTGCCCTGCGGCGGAAAATTCAGACTCTTGAACGGAATCGCAAATTCCGCGCTCCACCCTTCGCTGTGCCGCCGCGCCCGCACGTTCCAGATCGCGTCCCAGTCATTGTTCGTCTCTCCGTTGGCGAAGATCAGCCCGTCGACGAAGGCCCCGTTTGGGTTAGTGGCGAAGTAGAACGCATTCGACCGGTCATGAAACGTGTCCAGCAGCAGTTCAACGCGGTCGTCGGTGGTCATGGTCGAGTCGCGATTCATCTGCGCCGCCAGCACCTTGTCCGGCTCCGAGTCGTAGCACATCACCCCGATGTAGAGGTTGTCCTTGTCATACAGAATCGTGACTTCGGTTCGTTCGCTCGGCCGCGCGCCCGAGTTGGGGATGCGTTGCACCAACTCCCCGATCTTCGGCGAGTTACGCCACACCGGTTCATCGAGCACGCCATCGATGGCAATGCCACCCGCGATGGCCGTCGCCACGGCGGAGCGCCCGGACTCACTTTGCGCGGCGGGCTCTTGCGCCCACATCGATGCGGCCCCCAAACCCACCAGCAACCACGGGGCCACGAACCAGGAACTTATGATCTTACGGGGAACGGCGGGGAACACGGAACCAATGGATCTCACGCAACTCCCCGGACCATGTGATCAGACATACGTTTGATGATACTGTCTACTGCGCCCTGAGGAAAACACATGCCCACGCTGCCGCCCGTCGACAAGAACGTTTCGGCCTCTCCGCCGTTGCAGTCGAACCGGTTAGGAATGGACTACGATAAGAGGCGTTGTGTCCACCGCACGATCGCTCTTCAGCCTCGCTGCACTGCTGACTGTAGCCGGCAGTGCCGAGCATCGCGTCGTTTCGATTGGGAATCGTTGGACCAACAATATTGACCACATTGCGCCATTACGCTACGCGGACAAGGACGCATGGAAAGTTGCTCGCGCGGCTAGTAAGTGGACTGCACATGTTCGTCCCCTGCCCGACCTCACCTCCGCGGCCGCACTGACTCAGCTTGAGGCGGTGCTGGGTGCGGCGAAGTTCTCCGACACAGTGGTTCTGCATGTCTCCGCTCAGGGCTTTTCTCTGCCGGGCCAGACCCTGGGGTACATCTCCACCGCCAATACGGTTCTGGATAAGCCGGATTCCTCTGCCATTCCACTCTGGCAAGTGTCGGAACTCATTCTGCGGTCCGCCGTGGGGCGCGTTGTCATTCTGGCTGACGTCAACCGGGCTGACCCGGAAACCCCCATACCCGGGCAGCGGAGATTCTTGAATAACCAGATCGTTCTCAAGCTCAACGAAATGGCTCGATCGCTCCAGGGAAAAGCGGTCATTTACCTTGCGGCCGACGGCAAGCCAACACGCGAACAACCCGACCTCGGCCATGGACCTTTCAGCTACCACTTGTCCGCTGCCATCGAGAAGGTAGGCGTCAGGGACTTCGAGAGCATTCGCAGCATGTGGGCGGCACCTCCGCCGCCAAAGACGCTTCAGCCGGCGAGAGCGGCCCTCGAGTGGCCCCCCTTGCCTCTATTCGCTTTCCTCGGCGGATTCCCTCCACTTCCGCTTGCCTTCCAGTTTCAATCCGTTCCACCGCCCTCGCTTGCCAGCACGCGGGACTCTACCTGTGATGGGGTTGATCCCGCTTTCTGCCGCTCACGACTGCTGCTCGCTGAGGCGGCCGGCACCATTGCTGCCTATGGAACAGGGGACCAGTTTCCCAATGACCCCGAGAAACTAACCCGCGCGGACTTTGCCCGAGCCATCCACCAGATTCAGGAGGCCCGCGAATTGTGGCCGTCGCCCATCCATGAGGGCTACGCCCGCTACGACCAGGCACTGCGAGACAAGAGCGAAGTCGACGAACTGTTCTGCCGCGGCCGTATCCAGTTATTCGACCAGCAGTTCAAGGACGCACGCTTCACGTTGTCTCACGCGCGAGTGCAGTTCGAGCAACTGCGGCTCAGATACCCGGAACTGCAGTTCCGCATGCCAGAAATTGAGAACGCACTGGGCATTTCTTTCCTGGAAGATCCTGTCGACCCCGATCTTGCCGCCGCTGCGCGGCATTTCAAGAAGGCGGTCGAGATTTCTCCACGCTGGGTCTATGCTCGTCACAACCTTGCCCTCGCTTTCGCCGAAGCTGGTGACTACGCATCCGCGGCTGAGGAGTATCGGAAGTCCATCGCCCTGATGCCCAACTACCCCTACCTCTACTACAACCTGGGCCTCGTGTTGCATCGCGCTAACCGCCTTAATGACGCGCGGCGGGCCTATCAGGACGCGTTGTCTTCCTTCGAGCGCGCCATGGCTCGCTTCACCGAAGTTGCCCTTTGGTGTCGAACCGAAGGACTGGAAGGACGTGCGGACTGGTTGGAGCGGCGTGCCCTCCTGTATTACCGAAACATGGCTGAGGTGCGTAACGTCCTCGGCGTCCTGACCGAACCGCGCGACGCCAAACCCGGCCGCGACAGGACTCTGGCCCTGGCGCACTACCGCGCGGCCCTGCTGCACGACCCCCAACACAACCCGGCCCGCTACAACCTCGCCCACCTCCTCCAACGAAGCGAGGAGCACCGGCTCCCGGCCGCAACTTCCCTCGATGCCGTCGCGCTCCTCGTCGAGGCCGTCAGTCAGGATCCCAACTTCAACCTCGCCCGCCTCCTGCTCGGGAAACTCTACATGAGAACCGCCGAATGGACGCGCGCCAGGGTCGAATTCACCGCTGCCATGCAGGCTTCCCCGGATGGCGCCCTGGCGAGCTTGGCGGAGTTGGAAAACAAGACGGGCCGTCCGGACTCCGCCATCGAATTGCTGCGTGTCCCCATCGAGACTGCCGTACGCCAAGGCATCAGCCCCGACCCTGCCTTGCGTTTGCTGCTGGGCGAGGCTTATCTCCAGACCAAGATGCCCGATCGCCACTCCCTCGCTTGCAAGGAGTTCACTGCCGCCCGCAAGACCCTGTCGCCTTTAACTCTGGAAAACACCCGGAAGCAGATCGAGCAGAGAGCGCGCGGATGCCCTTATTCCTAGCGCTTCTCCTGCTGCTGTTCGGCAATACCGCCTTGTCGCAAACCTCTCTCGGCCTGATCGCCGGCAGAGTCTACGAAGCCCCTTCCGGACGCCCTGTGGAAGGACTCCGGATCCAGTGTGAAGCCGAGTCCGGGTGGTTCTCTCAGCCGGCAACGACGGACTCGCGTGGCGCATACGCCGTCCCGCAGTTGCCCCCCGGCAGCTACCGGTTGCGGATCGACGGGGCGGGTGTATACCAGGATCGCGTCGTATTAGACATCGAAATCGGTCCTGGCGGCCGCGTCCAGGTCGACATTCCCCTACGCCTCCGCGGCGACGTGTACTCGCGCCTGGCCTATCGGGATGGTATGGTTGCGAACGCCGGCGCCGTTATCCACACCTATGCCGCGGACTTGAACACAAAGAACCCCGAACCGCTCCACGCCGTTGCCTCCTCGCGCCAACTCCTGGAAAGCAGTGTCTCTTTCTCCATATCCCGCAAAGATATCGATGTACTTCCGCTGGCGGGCCGCGACGCCTATGGTCTCTTGCTCCTGCTGCCCGGTACGGTTTCCGAAACCGGCACGGCTCGTGGCTTGAACGTCTCCACTAACGGGCAGCGGCCGTCCTCCGCCAACTACCTGCTCGATGGCTTGGAGTTCAACAACATGCTCCTCTCAGGCCCGCTGGCTCCCATTCCGCCCGAAATCATCCAGGAGTACCGTGTCGCCACCAGCCATTTTTCGGCGGAGTACGGCGGTGCCTCCGGTTTTCTCGCCAATGCGGTCACCTCCGGCCAGTCCTCTTCCTCCTCTTCATTGCACCTGCTTCTATACAACTACCTCAAACGCGATTCTCTCAATGCCATCAACTTCCCGGCGCGTCGCCTCGGTTTCTCCAAAGCCGGCCTGCGCGAAAACCAGACGGGCTTCTTGGCATCCCTGGGAATCTTCACCTTCGCCGGCGAGCAGTTTCGCTTTCGTACGCAACGCGAGCCTGTCTCCTATTGGTTGCCCACTCGCACCTTTCTGAACTCCCTCGCATCAGTCAACACAACGGGCGCTCGGCTGCTTCGGGAATTTCCCGCCGCTGCTGTCCCCGAGAGCCCGGGTGAAGTCGCGCCACTCTCGCTACGTCCCACTCTCACCCAGCACCGTAACACGGCCTTGCTCCGCGTCTCTCCCGTGCTTCGCGAACACCGGCTGTTTCTCCGATTCCTGTTCGCCTCGCTATTTACGCCGGACTTCCTCTATTCCCCGTACGCCCGGTCCAGCGCCCCGCTCCTGAACGACGCAAGGAACTATGCCGCGGGCTGGACTTACTCCGGAAAGGTTTCCCACGAACTGCGCCTTTCCGCCAGCTCGGACAGACTTTCCCTCGACACCACGCAAACTCGCCTGCCCGTCTTGCAGGCCGGCGTTCTGGGTCTGCGCGACACCGTCACCCTTCCCGGCCCACCCTCCATCTTCGGCTATCGCAACCAAGGCCGGAATCGCGAAGCCCTCTCGAACCTGACCCTCGTTAACGACCGGTTGGTCCTGAAACTGGGCGGTGGCTTCTTTCATCGCCATACGGACTCCCGCATCACCTCCCTATCCTCAGGACTCCTCCAGTTCGAGTCCGTGCAGGAGTTGGCCGGCGACTCCCCCGACAGGTACTTCGTTGCCGCCGCTAAGAGGCCTGTCCGTGCCGACGCCAGCGGGCGCGCTGACGACTTCCTTCGATACTATTCCTACCGCCAGTTCCATCTCTTCGGTCACACCAGCTTCCGCCTCACTCCGCGCGTCAATCTCAATCTCGGTGCCCGGCTCGAATACTTCGGCTCTCCACAAAGCCGCGGAGGAACTTCCGACCTATTGCTTGAGCCCTCCGCACTGCTGAGCTTGTCACAGGCACGCCTGGTCCCCTCCACGGCCGGTCGTCCGCTCTTTACTTCCGGTTCCCTTGGAATCGCACCCAGAATCGGCATCTCTGTCCTTCTCGACCCGCGCGGCGATGCTGTCTTGCGTGCTGGCTATGGTCTGTTCCGCGACCGCCCCTTCGAGAACATCTGGCAAAACGTTGTGAGCAACAGCTTCGACGTCGTCACGGCGAGTCAGTTCCTCCGCACCATTGACGTCAGAAGCCCCGCACCCGGCATCTTGCGGCTCGCCGATGCATTGCAGACTCGCAGTCTCTACGACCGTCCCATCGTCTTCCAGCAAGCGCTGAGCCCTGGCCGCACCCATACCGCGTTCGGCGCTTGGCAACGCCGCATCCGAGCCGACGCCTTGCTGGAAGTCACCGGCACTCTGGCTGTAAGCCGTGGACTGTTGACCACCGATCGCATCAATCGGATGGGAAGCATTACCCCTCTCCTTCCGGAGTTGGTCTCTCGCTCCGCTCTGGGAGAGGCCAACCACGCCGGCATGTCCGTTGCCCTGCGGCACCGGGGACGGTGGCTGAACACCCATGTGTCGTACACGCTATCGAGAACCCGCGATGAGCAAACCGACGCCCTGTTTGGCGAATACCTCGACCTTAGCCGCTACCAGCCCTCCGCGCTCGGGCGGGCACTCCCCGCTGCCCCCGCCTTCACTCGCGAGGCATCATCTCGCCTCGATCGCGCCCCTTCCGGCTTCGATCAACGGCACAGCCTGCTGTTCCAGGGATATGCCGAATCACCGAAGGAAACCTTTGTCCTGACGCGCAACTGGCGCTTCGGAGCCGTCGCCTCCGCACGATCCGGTACTCCTTTCTCGGTTTTGTACACAGGCCCGGACGCTCTCTACAACAATCGTCCCAACTGGGCCGCTGCTGTTCCCCTCTCGTTGCTCACCCCGCCTCCAGATGGAGGGCGGCGCTTGGTGAACCCCGACTGGTTCTCCCGCCCGGCCATCGGCGAGGTCGGGAACGTGCCTAGAAACGCATTCCATGGCCCAGGCTCCCTCAGCGCCGACGCTTCCCTCAGTCGTACCTTCTCGATCCCTGCCGGGGCGCTTGGACTGCGCCTCACGCTTCGTGCCGACTGCTACAACCTTCTCAACCACGCCAACTTCGGCAACCCCGTCAACCTGCAGTGGACTCCCTCGTTAGGTTCCTCCAGTGCATTCGGTGTCGCCTATCCGGGCCGTCTCGAACGTCCCAGCGGCTTCCCCCTCCAGACGCCCGCAAGCGAAACCGCTCGCCAGTTCCAACTGATGGTGCGCTTCGAGTTCTGACTACTCGCGGGCCGTACTCACCGGCCACAGTGGTGTTACCACCGCGCTTCCGGTCCCCGACCTGAGACCGGAGGCCGTGATCACTCCCGTCTTGACGTCAAACTCCGTGTACCCTTCCCGCTGTCCCAGACTTTCAAACTGCGCTCCAACGTCGATCGAACTGTACCCCTGCGGCGGGATCGGCGGCAAAGTATGCCGTCGTAGCAGCGTCCCCTGCCGGCTGCGAAACAGCAACTCGACCGTCGCCGGCTGGTCCGCGCTGATATTCGAAAGCAGATAAGTCGTACGGTTCGTTCCCAGGCTGGTGTCGAACGGCATCAGAAACCGATCCGGATTGCCGTGGTTCCATCCAAGCATCGTCTCGGCGTTCGTCTGCTCTGCCGGTTGGATTATCCGCGAGAACGCCGCTACCGATTGCTGACAAATCAGCTCAGCCCAGCCGAACGTAGTCTCTTGTCCTGCCCCTTGCGTAATCACCCGATAACTGCCCCGCGGATTCAGCCGGATCTGCTCGATGCCCGCGTCATCTACCAACTCCGGCCTCCACGCTTCACTGCTGCCCGTGCCTCCGGATCGCCGAAAGCGGAGTGTGATTACCGCTTGTGTCGAGGACGTATTCAGAATCGTGATCTCCGTCCAGAAACCTCCGCCGTCGGCAACCAGCGGCGTTGTGCGCCGCCCCTTCGCGGCGCGGTTCAATCGCTGCGGCGCAACCCCAAAATCCCCTCCTGCGCTCCGGATCAGTCCGGTGGGGTAAATCTGCCCCGCGAGTTGCGCCACCTCGATGACGCCCATACGCCCAGCCGATTCGGGAATCTCCTCGCTGAGCCGGAACACGTCTTGCCCACGCGCGGCAAGACTGCGCGACACTGTGCGGATCACATTGCCCTGTGCATCGCGAACCCGCACCTGAGCCCCGCCCGGGTCAGCACTCGCATTCGTAATCACCAGGCTCGTCGTGGAGCCGTTCCGGTTGTCAAACGGCACTACCGACTCCGGCAGATTCTGGGCCAGCAACCCCGTCAGTGTCTCCCGGCGCCCATCCGCTGATCGAACCGATACCCAACCGTTCACATCCGCTTGGCCAACACCCACCTCCACCCACCCGGTCGTACGCTGCCCATTGCTCACCGTTAGCGGGATGCGCGATACTTCACCCGGTGCCAGTGTGAAGTTGCTTGTATTCACCCCTGCTGCTGTCCCCGGCGTCCACGTATCCACGGCACCTTCCGGACCCCCGTTCGTACGGTAAAAGCTCAGCTGTACCGTCGCCGCATTGCGGTCTGAGTTCACCAGCACAAGTGTGCTCGCGTCACCGCCGCCATCAACCAGATACGGCAGCACACGACGCCCTCTCGGCCCCTCCGCGCGTACCGGTATCCGCACCGCACGCTCTGGCGAGATCGTCGGGCTGAGTCGGACCGTTCCCAAGGCCGGATACGAAGGGATCTGGTTCGGGTCACACGTCACCTCCAGGTTTGCCGTGGTCCGCGCACTCCCCGGCGAAACCTCCAGCCATGATCCAAAACTCGACCCGATCGCCGCGAATCCCAATTCCGCGCCCACCGGAGAATTCACTCGCAGCGGCTGGCTGATGATCCGGTTCCCCTCGCCCAACGTATCGCAAGTGATCGTCAACACCGACGGCGTAATCGTCGCATCGGCGGCAGTCACCGTGAAGTTCACCGTGAGGGTCGCAACCCGGCCATCCAGACTCGGACGCACCTTTAGCCTTGCAACGTAAAGGCCCGGAGATAACGTACCGGCTGTCGCCGTTACGCCCACTTCGCATGACGCACCGGCATTTCGCCTCGTATAAGAGAACCAGCCGGTTCCAGACGATCCCTCGTCCTGAATCTGGTCACAATCCAGCGCCGCCGTGCCGGTGCTGGTCAAAATCGACGTACCGCTGGCGACGCCATTCTGCGGCGCCGTCAGGTTTAGCGTATCCGGAACGAATTCCAGATCGGTCGGCTCTTCCACAACCAGCACAACCTCAATCGTCAGCACTTCCGTCGTCGCGGCAGACCGCTCGCTGCGTGCTGCTGGCGTCACCGCGATCGGTACTCCCACTATCGTCACGTAGGACGTATAGGTCCCCGGCCTGAAACCCGCCGGATACACCGATAGGTCCAACCTGGTCGACCCGAACGCCTCCAAGCGCCCGCTCGTAGGTGTTACCGTCAACCAGGAGACCGGGGCAGGTACCAACTGCTGCACAAAGATGTTTGGGTTGCCTGTGCTGGCGGTGAAGGAGTAAGCGACCGGCCCTCGATTCGACAGCATGCTCGATCCCGTCAATGCTTGCGGCGCGTTGTCCGTGAGCGGCACCACGCCCGATCTCAAGGTGATTCGGCTCGGATTCACACTGAGATTCGATTCCGCCTGCGTTACCTCAAATCGCACTGGACTCGATACCGTGCTCGTACCAGCCGCGCACTGCACATCGATGGGGTTCACTACCGTCACTTGCGTAACCCGCGCCGACGCTAGCAGTGACCGCGGCACGACCGCGGTTACGGCCGAGTTGCTCACAAACGTCGTGCTCAGGCTCACGCCGCCGAGTTGGACAACACTTCTTCGAGCACACCTTATTCCGCACGCGGTCGCGCACAGCGAACCGCCCTGGAATCCTGCTCCGGAAACGAGTAACGTGGTGTCACCGGACCCGGCTGCCACCGATGTCGGTGAGATGCTAGAGATGGTCTGCGATGGTGCTACACTCGCGTACCAGAAAAGAAAGCACAAGGAGACGCTTCGTCGCACAGGCGGTCCCTCCAGTCCGCGACAGCGTATCACAATTATTTTCGCTGAACCTACGGAGACTTGGACGCGGGCGGAAGGGCGAAGCATTCGCTGTCAAAGTATTTCTTGCACACCGCGTCTAGCGAAAATGCCTGCCGTTTCGTCTGCAGGGCAGCCGCAACCTGCGACATAAGGCGCTGCAGGTCCAAATCCAGCAATACAATCTGCCCGTTTGTTCGCCCAATCGCCAGTACACGCTGATCAGGGTTGATCTGAAGCATGCGAATGTTCGCCTGTTCATTCACCTCCCAGATCGTCTCCCCCGATCCTCGCGTCCGCGCGGTAATCTTCACGCCATGACTGACAACGTACTCGACACCATCGTGCTGCGCCACCAGTGGCGGATTCTCTTCCGGGATCAACCGGTCGCCTGGTGGGATCGTCGTGCGGTTGCCCCCACGATAAACTCCATACGATTGATCGGCCGGATTGAAGGTGATCGCCCCAATGCCGTCTTTTTCAAACAAAACCCGCAGAATCGTTTCATCCTGTGCGTAGAACTCTGCCCCTTTCACCGACAGCCACGCTTCCCGTAACAGTTCCTCCGACTCCCGGGAATGCCTGCGCGCCTCGGCGTGCAGCGCAATCAGCAACGCTTCATGCATCGATCTTGGTGAGTTCTCATTGCGCAGTCTTTGACGCGCTTCCGCGATCCACCCAACAGCCTCCTTCGCGTCATGGGATACCTTGGCGCCATATCCCGCCGTCGCAACCATCACCGCGGCCGCAAGGATCAAAACATACTTCCACAGGCGGTGACGCTCCGACGCCCGCACGAACTGGAGTTCAGCAGTTGTGAATCGGGCACGCTTTAAGTTCCGTTGCCCCTTGGCCTGCCGTAGCCGCTCTCCACGCAGCAGATCTTCCGACCTCCTGCCCACTTGCCATCGGGCGCAATCCAGCCGGAATCCCGCTCTCCATTGCAGGTAATTCTGATTGTGGCGAAGCCACCAACGCAGACCTCTCCACACCGTGAAAAGAATTTCGTGCGAAACCTCGATCCGGGTCGTCGCCGGAGATTCCAGGGGTCCACGGGCAATGAGCAGTCCTGTGCCCAGCAACTCCCGTAGCGCCGCGTCCCTCCCCGGCGAGCCCGCTCCCGGCAACTCCTCTAACGTTACGCTCACGCGAAGATATTGCTTCCTATCGGAGGGCACGGCCAACTGCAGGGCAAGTTCACGCCAGATCTCTTGATGCTCACTCTCGCGGTAAGCCTTCCGCGCCCGATCCAGTAGGAAATTATCTAACCCTCCCTGTGTCACATAATCCGTGAGACGCAGTTGTCCGTTACCTAACGCCCACAAGTTGGCGAGCACGTCTTGGATCAGCGCCAGTTTCTGTCCTGGTTCGCCGCCGGCGTCCCGCAACAACAGGTCACTCAGGCCAGCTTCTACCGTGCCTCCCCGCTTCCGTGCAGGTTCTTCGATCACTTCTCTCACGGCGTCTTCCTGCATCACTTGCAACGAAAAGGTCTCGGCACCTGTCACCCAACCCCGCTCCATTTGTTGCAGCGTCGAAAGGAAGTTCTCTTGGATCGTCAGAATGATCAGCGCTTTGCCCTCCGGCTGCGCCGCCGCAAATAGAAGGTTTCGAAAAAACGCCTCTCGCTGTTTCGTGTCCGCGATGGTAAACGCTTCCTCCGCCTGATCCACCAGCAAGACCCAACGCTCCTGCTCACCACGATCCCGCATATTCCGTTGCACGCTGTGATGCAATATGCCCGGATCCGTTTCCATGGCCTTCTTGTCTTGGCTGATTTGTGCCGCCGGCCAGTTCGGATCGACAACCTGGTCAACCAGATAGTTTGCCGGATTCTTGCCCGGTCGCATAATCCGCTGCGGCCAGTGCCGGCTTCCCGGAACGTCTCCTCGGCGAAGTCCGTAAAGCAGACCTGCCCTTGCGAAGGAAGACTTACCGACGCCCGATTCCCCTGCGATTACCAACATCCGCGGCAGATTCTGTTCCAAGCGCTTCGCCAGCCCCGCTTGCACTTGTTCCAACTCCCGGCCGCGCCCGTAAAACCGTGCCCCGTCCTCCACATCAAATCCCTTTATCCCGGGATATGGATTGTTGACAGTCTCCGGCAGAATCCCGGCGGGGCAGACCGGTTTCGGTTCCGCTTCGATCTCGGATAAGTGTCGCCAGTTCCGGCGCAGCCATCTCTCCAGTGCCGGATCCCGCCACTTTGCGTACCATCGACACGCACAGGTGAGGACGCGGTCCTGGCGCTCCGCGGCATCCAATTCTTCCTGTACAGCCTCTTCCGGGTGAGAACTGGCAGGCTGCTTCTTGCCCGCAATCCCCGCCAGAATTACGAATAGCTCTTCGTATTGCTCTCCCGTAAACTGGGGCATCGCGACTCCGGGTTACGCGCTAGCAGTCAGGCTTTGCGCACCATTCCTTTCCCAGTGGTCAAGGATCAGTCCGCCCTGCATGCCCTCGTTATGCTCCCACTCTGACGCATTGCTGTGAAGACCCACTACTCTCCAATCCGTGTTCAGCACCGGAGATCCTGATGAGCCGTGATCCGTATTGACCCGATACTGGAGTCGCGTGCCCGACTTGCCCAGCACGCCTCCTTGCGCCAGGACCAGGTCGCTTCCATTGGGGTGCTGCAGGATCAGAACCGCTTCCCCAATCGCCACCTCCTCCCTGGCAAACTCCAGCCAACCGCGGGCTGGAGCGCTTTGATAACTGCCCACCGCGGCATCGCCGATCCGTTCCGCCAGCCGTATCACGGCGTAGTCCAGTTCCTGCGTTCCGCTCGAACACACCAGCGCGGTCGCGCTCTGAGTTAGCCCGGAGGCGCCAACCGGTCCACCTGACGCGCGTGTGTCAAACCGGAACCGCAGTCCGGACGGCGTCCGCCCGCTTACCACGTGATTACAGGTCATCACCAGATCCGCTGCAATCAGGAACCCCGACCCCAAGGGGCCGCCGCCCGTGTCCTCAATCCGGCAGACCCGCCGTTCACAAGCTGCCAGCTGTTCACTGAACTGCCGCGGGTCGCTGAACTTCGCCCGGCTATGCGTCACAATCCTTTCAAGCGCTCGCTCAGTCCGCACGGTCCTGCTCAGGATTCGCGTCGCCACCTCCTGCAATTGACGATTGGTCGAGTTGCTGGCTCGAAGTCCCCCAATCAACGCGGCGATGCACTGCGTACGTTCGGCGTAGTCGACCAGGTCCACCACCTTGTCCTTTAGCGTGCTTGGCGTGTGGACCACCTCGTCCAGACGCACGTTGAGCTTGGTGCGAACGCACAGCCGTAACTCTCTTTCATTGAATGCCGCCGTGACTGCCGTGACCAGATCGTTGTAGTCTTCCCCAAGTAGCGCTGTCGACAGGAGTTCTTCTGGCATGGCGGTTGTGGACATTGTACTCAAACCTCCTCTCCCTCGTTGCGTTCTTTCCGTTCCCCTTACGCAAGGAGGCCTTAGCCCTTCTTTTTGATGACAGAGCGCGATTGGAAGCCGCATTGAGCAGCCTCTGCCGCAGCCGCATCCTGCTCGCCTCCGAGTTGCCGGAGTTCGATGTTCCCCAGATCTTTTACGGCATAATTCCGCCGCTGCAGGAAGTGGTAGCCGAGCGGCCAAGTCACATCGAAGAGGCTCACGCCCAGCAGGCAATGGGCGTCGCTTACCAGGCGTACCACCGCCAGGATCGGCGTCAGGCCTTTCAGTTCTGCCAGGTCGGCCACATGATCCTCTCTCAACTGGTGGACAACGGACGCCCGGAGTTGGAGATCGACCTGGCCAGTGCGCGCTTGAGCAAGGGCTCGCGCTCAGCGCGCTGGGGCAAGCGGCAGCGGCGATCGAGGAGTACGACGCGGCCATCACCATCATTGCCCGGCTGGTGGAGAACGGACGGCCGGAGTTGGAGGACAACCTGGCGGGTGCGCGGATGAACAAAGGCAATGCGTTCAGCGCTCTGGGGCAAGCGGCGGCGTCGATCAAGGAGTTTGACGCGGCCATCGCCATCCTCGCCCGGCTGGTGGACGACGGACGCCCGGAGTTGGAGAACGACCTGTCGAGTGCGCGGATGAACAAAGGCAATGCGTTCAGCGCTCTGGGGCAAGCGGCGGCCGCGATCGCGGAGCACGACGCGGCCATCGCCATCATCGCCCGGCTGATGGACCACGGACGCCCGGAGTTGCGTCCAGACTTGGCAAGAGCCCTCGCGAATCGCGCAATCGCGTTCCTCAAAATTGGTCAATCGAAAAAGGCCGCCCTTGACCGCACCTCCGCCCAGGAACTGCTCGCCGCCGCCAAACGAGATGGCATGCAAGGACTGGAGCCCCTCGCCTCCTGGATCGCATCCATCGGGGCAGGAGAGCCCCGCATCCGCCCTCGATTCTGGCGCTGGATCGCAACCCTCTCACTCCGGCTTCTCAACCGATAGACAAAATACGAACTCGTCATCTTCGCTCGCTTCAACCCATCCGCTCGCCCGTGCGAAAATACCGCTCAGAATGTCATTCGTGATCTGCGATGAGATCACCGATGTCGAGACGTTTGCTATCGGCAAGGGCATCGCGGACCTGAAACTGCCAACTGGTAAAATCCGAAGAGCAGAAGTCCATTGCGAGGAGGTTTCCGGCACCGGCAGGAACGAATTCAAGATCAAGCGCCTCGTCGACTCTAGTATGCCCTCCAGCAACACTCTGCCCCTTCTCCGTTTCGCCGTTTGCCTCAATAATGCCGACTACCTCGCCTCCCTCGAGATCCGTAAACTGTACCCCGTGGTGGACGATGCCGAAGCCGAGGCCGAAGGCGTGATTCGCA
This sequence comes from Bryobacterales bacterium, assembly GCA_016789745.1. Classification (GTDB taxonomy): domain Bacteria; phylum Acidobacteriota; class Terriglobia; order Bryobacterales; family Bryobacteraceae; genus CADEFT01. Next base: position 112,508 of record JAEUQF010000139.1, on the reverse strand, counting down.
TCATCGACGAGTCCGGCGAGGACTACCTCTACCCCGCGCCAATGTTCGAAAAACTCGTTCTCCCCGACGGCGTTTGCGCGACTTGACCATGGCCCCCTGAGATCTCCGCGATCATCGCCTGTTCACCACGCCACTTACCCCGCCCCATCCTCAAGAGCCATAACTCCGCTACCACGTCGGTTGCCCTGCCTCCGAAGCCCTCACCAGCGGCACAACCCTCGCCGACGCCAAACTCCAGGCCAGCGACTGTCTCGCCAAAGCCCTCGCCGGCCGTATCTCCCGTGGCGACGGCATCCCCAACCCTCCACCCCCAAGCGCGGCCAATACCCCATCAGCGTCCCGCTCGCCCTTGCCCCCAAACTCGCCATCTACCTCGCCATGAAGGAATCCGGCCTCCGTAACACCGACCTCGCCCGCCACCTCGGCGTCAGCGAAACCGTCATCCGCCGCATGCTCAATCCCAAGCACGCCACCAAGCCTGAGCGCATCCAGGCAGCCCTCGCCCAACTTGGCAAACGCATCGTCGCTACCTTTGAAGACGCCGCTTAACTGGCGCACGATGTGGACGCGGAGGGCGGCTGGCCGCAACAACGGATCGAAGCCCGATGCAACTAGGACTGGTCTGGCGCCAGCTCCTTTTGCAGGCGTTGCCTCGCTGGAATCTGTTACCCCAACCGTAGGTGTCGTCGATGACCGGAATTCGCCGTCAAAGCATCCGTTCGTAGCCCGCCGCAACTCCCCCAGACCACCCTACTTCTCCGGATACTTCAAATCACTCGTCCGCCAGGGCCTGGCATCGCGGCTGTTATAATCCCAGACCACCTTACCCGCACGCAACGTCATCTCGCAAGACAGCCGTTCGTTCCCCTCGATCTTGCCGCCAATCGCATCGGCATAGCCAAACTTGCCTTTATCCAGCCGCAGCACCGCGATGTCGGCCTCGGCCCCTACCGCGATCTGGCCCAGTTCCGGGCGTAGCACCTGCGTCGCCGGGTTTGTGGTCGAGGCGCGAATCACTTCCACCAGCGGCATCCCCATCACCAAAAACTTCGACATCGTCGTAGGCATGTCCTGCATGGACCCAATCACCGAGGGAGCATGCATATCCGTCGAGATGGAATCCGGATAGAAGCCGGCCTTTACCAGCGGTTCCGCCAGGCGGAAGTGGAAGCTGCCGCCTCCGTGGCCGACATCGAATTTCACACCCCGGCGGCGCGCTGCAATCAGGAACTCGGCGGGCTTGCCGTCTTCCAGTAGCGGCGCTGGCCAGCGATAGAAGTGCGTGCTCATATCGTTCGGTCGCAGAATCTCGGACACCATCTGGGAGTACGGACGCTCCTTCAGGAAATAGCCGAAGTCCACCATCACCGGAATGTTCGCCAGGCGTCCGGCTTCCACGGCGCGTTCCACCGAGAGGAAATTGGCCGCCCACCAGTGCGCGCTCTTGATACCCACCACGACATCCTTGTGCTGCCTGGCTACCTCCGCCGTCTTCTTCGGATCCAGGTCATTCACATTCTGCTCCAGTTCATAGGCCAGGATGCCGGACCCCGCGATATTGATCATCGCCAGCACCCGCGTTTCCGCGGTCTCGATCACGTGCCGGCGGAAGTCAGGGAAGTCCCGCCAGCCCGTCGAACCCGGATCCACCACTGTCGTCACACCGGTGCGGAAGGTAAGGTGATCGGGATAGACGCTCTTGTAGCCGCCATTCGTGGTCGACCCGCGCGAGCCTGCATAGACGTGCGCGTGAATGTCCACCAAACCCGGCGTGACGTACAGCCCGCTGACGTCGATGATGCGCCCGCCGGCCGATGCCGGAATGCTGGGCGCCACGGCGGCGATGCGATTGCCCTTAATGGCCACATCGCGCACTGCGTTCACGCCGTTCTTCGGATCAACGACGTGGCCGCCCTTGAGCACCACGTCATATTGCTGCGCGTAAACCGGCAGCAGAAGGGACAGCAGCGGGATAAGCAAGCGCATGGGACCTTTCCTTACTGGATCCAGAGAACCGCCTTCGCCGTTCTCCACGGACTTTAGTTTCTGCGAAGTGTGATCTGCCCGTTGTTCGTGGTGGCCGCGAAGCGCACTTTCAAAGCATCGAACGGCTTTGTGGATCGGCTATCCGATGATATCGTATTCCGATTCCATGCCAGCCGTGTCTCAACAGCCCAGCCGGACTGATGGCGCCATCGCCTCCCCTGCTATACCCGCGAGATTGTGCAAAATGTCGTCCTTGAGACTCTCAGCCTGGCAAAGCGCCAGTCCGCGATGAAGGGAGCGCTTCTGAACCTGCTAACGACGGGCGCTCCCAGCGTTCAGCGTCCCAGTCGAATACAAGTGTTCGATATGCTAGGCCCATGAAAGAGAGTGAGTTCCTGCGCAAGGGTGAAAGCCTCCGCCATGCGCATGGCACTCGCTTACCCCGCCCGCATCTCCCGCGGTGAAGACATCCCGAAACCCTCCACCCGCAGTTGCGGTGATCACTCATCAGCGTCCCACTTTCCCTTGCTCCGAAACTCGTCCTCTGCCTCGCTATGAAGGACGCCGGCCCGCGCCATACAGAGCTCGCCCGCCCCCTGGACGTCAGCGAAACCATTCACCAATGATCCACAAAAATAACTTCCGATTTACCAGATAGTTCCGCAGCGGCCGCCCCAGTAGCCCCATTCCCGCCTGTTACGCTCGAACCGGGAAACAACCCTCCCAAACCGTCCGCGACAGAAAGGAATCCATCATGGCAACCGCCGCCCAGATCCTCGCCAACCAGGCCAACGCCCAGCATTCCACCGGCCCGCGCACCGAAGCCGGCAAAGCCGCCGTCTCCCAAAACGCCACCAAACACGGCCTTACCTCGAAGAACTTCATCATCCAGCCCGGCCAGGAAGCCGAATTCGCCGAATTCTCCGACAATCTCCGCGCCGAATTCCAGCCCGAAGGCCACTACCAGGACTTCCTCTTCCGCCAACTCCTGCTCGCCGCCTGGAACATGGAGCGCTGCTCGCAAGCCGAAGCCGCCCTCCATACCGGCGCCGCCACGGACCCCCTGCTCGTCCAGGCCAACGCCGCGCAACTGAAACTCCTTGTCCTCTACCGCAGCCGGGCCGAGCGCTCCTTCTCGCAGACCGTCAAGGAACTCCGCCACGTCCAGACCGAGATGTTCTACCGCACCGAAACCGGCCTGCCCGAAGACATCTCGCCCGTGGTGGAAACCAAGGCCGTCGTCAAGCAACTGGTCTCGGAGCGCCTCCGCGGCAACCAGGCCGACCTCGCCGCCATCCGAGTCGCCTGCGAAGCGCCGCCCCCACAGGCCGAGCCCCCTGCTCCGCCCGCAACACCGGCGCCGCCGCAACCCCGGCCCGCCAGCGCCGCCGATTACCCCTTCGCCCGGCCCGCCGGCCAGCCCTCGTTCTTCGAACAGACAAAGCGAGTCCTTGGCGCTGACCGTACGAACGCCATCCTCGGCATGACGGACAAAGCCGCTGCTTGAGGCTCAACCCAATCCGCCCGGCGACACGGTCATCCGTCCGCGAGAGGCCACCACACAGCCCAAGCCCCCAAGCAGGAACGCCGCCGCAATGTACCACGTGGCGTCCGGGTAGTTACGCGTTGGCGTGGAGCCCAGGTATTCGCCCAAAAACCGCGGCGACGCGTTAAACGCCGAGTGCATCAGAATCGCTACCAGCACGGATCCGCCCGATGAGTTATACCCGAATGCAATCACAAGCGAGAATCCGGTGACGATAACCAGGTAAACCAGCGGCGAAGCGCTGCTCCAGTTCTGCAACAGAAACAGGGGCAGGTGCCACGCGGCCCACAGCAAACCGACAACGGCCGCTGCCATCCAGGCAGGCAGCAAACGCTGCAAGCGGGGAAGCAGAAACCCCCGCCACCCAAACTCCTCAAACAGCGGGCCTGCCAGTAAGTTGTAATTGAACATCGGCACCGGCAATCCGGCCAAACTCGCTGGGCGCCACTTCCATCCCTGCGGCGGCCCGTCGGAGAGCAGTGCGGGGAATAGCACGAAGAAACAGAAAATCACCAGCAGCGGCCCCAGGACGGCCCAAAGCCACTGCGCCGCCGGGGACGGAAAGAGTCGCACCGCCCGCCAGTTCCCATCCGACAGCCGATGCGCAACGTAAGACGCCACCAACGGTCCCAGCGTCCCAAGCGAGACAAACACCGGCAGCGAAGGAGCGGCGCGAATCACCTTCAGCCCATCGAAACCCAGCACCAGCGGCAGCCAAAGCACCCACGAAACCCCACAGGCGATGGCGTAATAGACGGCCACGTACTTCCAGGCATGGCCACGCGCGGAGTCGTTCATTACAGCGTCTTGGGTCTGCATATTCGTCCGATACAAACAAAGCCGCTGTCTTGAAACCTCATCCCCCTAGCAACATATACGTCACCGTGGCAATCGCACACAGCGCACTGCGCTCATCCAGTAGCTCCACGGTGCCGACGCACAACGTCCGCCCGGCTTTCACCAACTTCGCGCGCCCGTGCAGGATCGCCGTATCCTTCACCCCGCGCAAATAGTTCACCTTCAACTCCACCGTGGTCGATTGGATCCCGCTCCCCAGCCGCTCCACCATGGCGAACCACACCGCCTCATCGGCCACCGTCGCGATCAGTCCGCCATGCAGCGTCCCATCGGGGTTGAAATAGAACGGCTGCAGAGGACACTCAATCGTGACCCCATCCTCATGCCGCTCCACTACCCGCAGCTTCAGAAATTCGGTGTAGTTCACGCGAAGACGTCCATCACGGGTCGCCCCTTGCCGTCTTTGGTCACATAGAACGGCCGCCGCTCCACCTCATATGCCAGATCATGCGGTATCCCCATCGCCCGGTAGATCGTCGCATGTAGATCCTCGATCTTCACCGGCTTATCCACCACCTTGCACGGCCGCTCCTCCGCCGTCGTCCCATACAGATAGCCCTTCTTCATCCCGCCGCCGATCAGCAGCACGCTCCCGGCTTCACTGAAATGCCGGTGCATGCCGTAAAACTTCGGCTCATTGATAACGTCCGGCTGCTTGATCTGATCCTTTACTTCGCGCCCCGGCTTGCCTTCGGTAATCATGTCCCGCCCGAACTCGCTCGCCAGCACAATCAGCGTCCGGTCCAGCAACCCGCGCTCCTCCAGATCCAGCACCAACTGCGTAATCGGGCGGTCAATCTCCGCCTTCATATGCTCGGCCCGCTCGTGCCCGTTCTCATGGGAATCCCAATGCCGGAACGGGATGTACTCGGTCGTCACTTCAATGAACCGCGCCCCGGCTTCGGTCAGCCTCCGAGCCAGCAGGCACCCCTGCCCGAACCGCCCCGTATTGTACCGATCGAAGCTCTCCTTCGGCTCCAAATTGATATCGAAAGCCTTCGCCGCCGGCGACGTCATCAGCCGGTACGCATTCTCCACACTCTGCAGCAGCGACTGTTGCTGGTAATCGCTCCCCTCCCGCAGCACCGGATTCGCTTCCAACAACTTCCGGTACAACTTCTGCCGGTTCTCGAATCGCCCCGGTGTAATGTGCGCCGGCGGCCGCACCGCCGCTGCCGCATCGCTCGGATCCGGCACCAGGAACGGCGCATGTTCGGTCCCCAAAAAGCCCGCCGTATGGAACGCCTTCACCGCATCGCTCTCGGCGCCGATATCCAGGTTCTGCCCAATGTCGATGAACGCCGGCATGTCCGGATGCTTGGGCCCCAATGTCTTCGAGATCATCGCCCCGATATGCGGAGCCGCCACCGACAACGGCGGCGCATACCCTGTATGCCAGTGGTACTGGTGCCGCGAGTGCAGGATGAAGCCCAGATCCCCCGCCTGGTACGTGCGAACCAGCGTCATCCGGTCCATCACCGACGCAATCCCTTCCAGCCCCTTCGACAGCTTGATGTGGTCCACCTTCGTGTCAATCGCCGGAAACGTGCTCAGCACCCGCTTCGATTCCAACCCCTTCTCATAGGGCGTGTACTTCTTCGGGTCGAAGGTCTCGGTCTGCGCCATGCCGCCGGCCATCCACAGCAGGATCACGGTATCGGCCGTTGCCCTGGGCTTCTCGGCCGGCCACAGCGGGCTCGCCGCCCCCGCACCCAACGCCGACAAAAACGCTCTTCTGGATAAATGGGACATGGCTTTACTCAATGTATTGGAACTCGGGCGATTGCAGAATCATCCACAGCAGGTCTTCCACGCCGGACGCCTCCAGCCTGGATCCCAAAATCTCACGCAGCACTGATCGTTCGGCCTCCGCCGGCGTTCGTTGGAACGCATGCAGATACAGCCGCTCGGCCAACGCCTCCGGTGTCTGCCGTACCGGCGGCCGCGCCACCGGTGTCTCGTCCTTCACGCGCACCAACTGCCGCGCCAACGGCTGCTCGTCAAACACGAAGAACCGGATCGCCGGCCCCACATCCGACGCCGTGCTCTCTTTACTCACCTGTACCGATGCCTGGAACCGCTGGAACTTCTTCCCCTGTAGATCCACCTTCAACCTTGCCGGCAGCTTCAGATTCTCCGGATCCTGCCCAATCAATTCCCGCAGCGGCACGCGCTCCTTCCCCTTCAAAAACACCGCGTCCTTCCACATCGGCACCACCCGCGACGGGTTATACGAATCCACGTTCTCCACCAGCAGGTACAGCTCCTTCACGCCCTTCACGGAGATGTCTACCTTCACCGGATTCCGCCGCAGCACGCCGCTGTCGAACAGATTCTCCGGCGCCTCCGGCGTCTCGCCGATCATCCGCTTCGCCGCCTCATTCAACCAGCCCGCCAAGTATTGCCCGTTCACCAACTCAATCGCCTGCAGCGTCGTCGGAGCCGTCAACCGCTCCGTCACCATCTGGTCTCGCACCGGCCGCCCCATCGCCCGCGTCAACGAAGTCGACTTCAACTCCCACTCGCGCACCCACCGCGTCGGCGCCGCCGAACTCGCCGGCTTGAACCGCCACTCGCCCGTGATCGCCGCCACCGCATCGGCATACTGTTCGGCCGACAACCGGCGCCGGTGTGGACCCGCAAACGTGTATGGTGCCCCTGCCACCGGCGCCGCCTTCACCGACGCCATCTGGTAAGCCTTCGACGTCATCAAGGTCCGCAGCAGCTTCTTTACGTCATACCCGTTCTTCGCGAAGTCCGCCGCCAGCCAATCCAGTAGTTCCGCATTCCAAGGCTGCGCCGCCATATCATCCACCGGTTCCACCACGCCGCGCCCGAACAGCAGCTTCCAATACCGGTTCACCGCCGTCCGCGCCAGCCGTCCATTCTCCGACAACGTGAACAGCCGCGCCGCTTCCGCCCGCCGCTCTTCCAGCGTCGATACCGGCCGCACCGCGCCCAATTCCTCGAACAGAAACTTCGGCTTTGCCGTCTCTCCGGTCTTCACATCGCAGCGCACAATCTCCAGCGGCTCGGTACTGAAGAACGCCGCCAGCCCATACGCGTCCTTCAGCTTCCAGTTGCTGATGAAGCTGTCATGGCAGGAATTGCATTTCAGGTTGATCCCTAGAAATGCCTGCGCACTGTTCTGCGCCGCCTGCAGCGGCGGCCGCTCGCTCGCCGGCACCTCGCCGCGCCACGTCACCCCCAGGATGAAACCCTCCGGATCGCCCTTCTTCGCCGGATTCAACAACGTGGCCACGAAGCGGTCATACGGCATGTTCTCTTCCAGCGCCCGCTGCAGCCACGCCGTTATCGACTTTCGCTCGCCGTAATAAACGACACCGTCGTCGTTACGCAACACATCATTCCAGAAGCTCATCCAATGCCCGGCATAGGTATCCTTGTCCTTCAACAGCCGGTCGATCAGCTTCGCCCGATCCGGGCTCTTCTCAAACGCCCGCAACTGCTCCGGTGTCGGCAGGAGCCCATGCAGATCCAGATACGCGCGCCGCGCAAACAATCGGTCCGGTATGGTTTTCGCATCCAGCGTGCCCAGGAACGCATCCACCGGATGCCCGGCCTTCGGCGGCGTCGGCGTGCGCGGCGCCAGCGGCGCTTTCCACGTCGCCACATCGGCCACGCCCACACTGCCCTTGGCGCCTTCGTCAATCCACTTGCGCAGCGTCGCGATCTCCGCTTCCGTCAGCGGCGCGCCGCTCAATGGCATCCGCGGCGGCTTCTCTCCCGTCACCCGCTGCAGCAGCTTGCTCGACTTGCTATCGCCAGGCACCACCGCCTTCAATACGTCGGCGCGCGAGTTCAGCGCCAGGCCGCCTTGCGCGTTGTGCCCGCTGTGGCACGCCGTACATCTTGCTGTCAGAATCGGGTGTACCTCGCGAGCGAAATCCACTTCCGCCCGCAGGCTCACACCCAATCCGAGCATCCAGACGATGCTGTAAACTTTGAGGGTCATGCCGGAGTGTTCCAGACGTCATTTTATTGCTTCTGCCTCGGCCGCCGCTATGGCGCCCGCTGTGGTAAGGGCCGCCGGGAAGCGTCCCAACGTCGTACTCGTCATCACCGACGACCAGGGTTACGGCGATCTCTCCCTTCACGGCAACCCGCATCTGCAAACCCCGCACACCGATTCCATTGGCCGCGAAGGCGTGCAGTTCACGCAGTTCCACGTCAACCCGGTCTGCTCGCCCACGCGCTCCAGTGTCATGACCGGACGCTACTACTACCGTACCGGCGTCACCGACACCTACCTCGGCCGCTCCATGATGCATAACGACGAAACCACGCTGCCCGAACTGCTCAAGGGCGCCGGCTATCGCACCGGCCTGTTCGGTAAGTGGCACCTCGGCGATTGCTACCCGCTGCGCTCCATCGACCAGGGCTTCGAAGAGTCGCTCAACTGCACCGGCGGCGGCCTTACCCAGCCTTCTGATCCGGTCGGCAACACCTACTTCGACCCCATGCTCCGCCACAACGGCCAATGGGTGAAGAAGAAGGGCTACTGCACCGACATCTTTTTCGACGCCGCGCTCGGTTTCATCGAAGCCAATCGTAACCAGCCTTTCTTCACCTACATCGCCACTAACGCCCCGCACGACCCGCTGCAGATCGACGACAAGTACGTCGACCCTTTCCGCAAAGCCGGCCTCGATGACCGCGATGCCAAAACCTATGGCATGTGCAAGAACCTCGACGACAACGTCGGCCGCCTGCTCGCCAGGCTGCGCGAACTGAAGCTCGACCAGAACACCATCTTCATGTTCATGACCGACAACGGACCGCAGCGGCCTCGCTTCAATGGCGGCATGCGCGGTCATAAGGGCGGCGTCTACGAAGGCGGCATCCGCGTCCCGTTCCTGCTCCGCTGGCCCGGCGGCACCAAGGGCGGCCTGAAGCACTCGCAGATGGCCGCGCATATCGACATCATGCCTACCCTGACCGATGCCTGCGGCGTGACGCGTCCCAAGGATCTCAAAATCGACGGCCGCAGCCTCCTGCCAGTCCTCAAAGGCAAGCCCGCTTGGAGCCCGCGTACGCTCTTCTTCCAGTGGCATCGCGGTGAGCGCCCCAACCCCTTCCAGAACGCCGCCGCCATCCGCGATCGCTACAAGCTGGTCAACGGCAAGGAACTCTACGACCTCCAATCCGATCCGGCCGAGAAGTCCGACATCGCCCCCCAGAACCCCGACGTGGTGAAGAAACTCCGTGCCGACTACGATGCCTGGTTTGCCGATGTCTCGGCCACCCGCAACTATGCGCCGCCGAAGATCTACCTCGGCGCGCCGCAGGAGGCCGTCACGACGCTCACACGCCAGGACTGGCGCGGCCCGCAAGCCAGTTGGGAGGCCAACGGCCTGGGGCACTGGGAAGTCGATGTGCGGCAGGCCGCCAACTACGACATCACCCTGCGCCTGCCCAAAGCCGACGCCGAGCGTAAAGCCACCTTCACGCTCGGCGACACACGCGTCGAGAAGCCCTTTCCCGCCGGGACCACCGAACTCACGATACCTGGCGTTCGGCTAATCGCAGGTTCCTCGCAGCTGAAGGCTGTCGTCGACACCATCGGCGCTCACTACGTCGACGTGAAGCGCGTATGAAGCTCGCCGGGCTGCTGTTGGCTCTCGCTGCTGTCTGCGGTGGGCAGACCCATACCGGGCTCACTTACGCCAAGGTTGGCGACCGCGAACTGAAGCTTGATCTTTATTTGCCCTCCGGCAATGGGCCGCATCCGCTGCTGGTCTGGGTCCACGGCGGTGCCTGGCGAGCAGGCGACCGTGCCCAGACCCCGGCCCGCTTCCTCACCCAGCATGGCTATGCGGTGGCCAGCATCTCCTATCGCCTCTCGCAGGTGGCCCAGTATCCGGCCCAGATCGACGATTGCAAGGCCGCCGTCAAATGGCTGCGCGACCACGGCTCGGAATACAAGCTCAACACGCGCCGAATCGCCGCCTGGGGCTCGTCGGCCGGCGGGCACCTGGTAGCGCTTCTCGGTGTCATGAGCCAGGTGGACGCCGTCATCGACTTCTTCGGCCCCACCGACTTCTTGCGCATGAACGACGTCAAAGGCGCCATGGATCACGACGCGCCGCACTCGCCCGAATCGCAATTGGTCGGCGGGCCTATCCAGCAGAACCAGGACAAGGTCGCGAAAGCCAGCCCACTCACCTACGTCAACAAGGGCGATCCGCCGTTCCTCATCGTGCACGGCGACGCCGATCCGCTGGTGCACTTCACCCAAAGCCAGTTTCTCGACAAAGCCCTGCGAGCCGCGGGCGTGCCGGTAGAGTTGGTGATCCTGCCCGGCGCCGGACACGGCGGCCCGGCGTTCAACGCCCCCGAGATCCGGCAGAAAGTCGTTCAATTCTTGGATAGGAACATCAGAGATGCCAGGTAAGCTCTCCCGCCGCTTCGCTCTGCAACTGGGCACCGCCGCCCTCCCACTCGGCGCCTACCAGAAGTTCTACTCCGGCAAAGACGAGCCCCTCCCCAAGCAGATCCCCCTCGCGGCCGGACGTATGACCATGGTCTTCGAGCCCGACCTCGGCTTCCTCCGCTACCTCCGCTTCGGCAACGCCGAGATCCTGCGCGGCCTCTACGCGGCCGTTCGCGACCGCAACTGGGGCACCGTCAGTCCGCAGGTCAGCAACGTGAAAGTCCAGTCCGGCGACGGCGGCTTCCAAGCCACCTTCGATGTCACCTGCAAGCAAGGCAACATCGACTTCTTCTGGCGCGGCGTCATCACCGGCGAAGCCCGGAACCGCGTCCAGTTCGCCATGGAAGGCGAGGCCCGCAGCACCTTCCTCCGCAATCGCATCGGCTTTGCCGTCCTGCATCCCATCACCGAATGCGCCGGCAACTGGTGCACGGTCCTTCATGGCGACGGCAGCAAGGAGCAGGGCAAGTTCCCGCTCCGTGTCTCGCCGCATCAGCCTTTCAAGGACATGGCCTCCGTCTCGCACCAGGTGGCGCCGGGCGTCATGGCGCATGTGCGCTTTGAAGGCGAGACCTTCGAGATGGAAGATCATCGCAACTGGACCGACGCCTCCTACAAGACCTACTGCACGCCGCTCGCCAAGCCCTTTCCCGTCGAGGTGCCGCAAGGGACGAAGATCCGGCAGTCGGTGACCATCGAACTCGAAGGCGTGCAAGCGGAGACGACCCGCCGGTTCATCGTCAGCCGCCGGGCGGTGGAGCTGGCTCTCGACACGAAGGCCGCCGCCGTGCCGGTGCCGAAGATTGGACTCGGCTTTGCGGGCGACAAGCTCAGTGCCGGCGCTGCCCGCCGCATCGCCGGGTTGAAGGCAGCCCACCTGCGGGTAGAAGGCGTGAAAGCCGCCGTGGAAGGCATTCCGCTTGAAGTGGCGCTGCACCTCACAGGCGACGGCGAGGCGGATCTGAAGGCCGCCGCAGAGGCTGCGAAGTCGCTCAAGATCGCGCGCTGGCTCATCTATCACAAAGACCAACCTGCAACCGACCCGAAGTGGATCCAATTGGCCAAACAGAGACTGCCCGGCGCGCCGGTGGGCGGCGGTACCAACGCCTACTTCGCTGAACTCAACCGTGCCCGCCCCGACCCTTCCGGCTTCGACTTTCTCTGCTATTCGCTGAACCCGCAGGTGCATGCCTTCGACAACACCAGCCTGGTGGAGAACGTCGCCGCGCAGGCCGATGCAGTGCTGTCGGCCAAACAGTTCTCTGGCGGCAAGCCCATCGTCATCACCCCGGTCACGCTGCTGCCGCGCTTCAACCCGAATGCCACCGAAGCCGTGAGCGGCCCGCCCCCCGCCGATCCCCGGCAGGACTCGCTGTTCGGCGCCGCCTGGACGCTGGGCAGCTTGAAGTATCTGGGGGAAGCGGGCACCGGCAGTGTCACCTACTATGAGTCGGCGGGACCTGGTGGCGTGCTGGCCGAGGATCGCGTTTATCCGCTGTATCACGTGCTGCAGGCGGTCACGGAGTTTGCCGGCGGCGAGGTGCTGCCGCTGCGTTCCAACCAGCCCCTCACCGTCGATGCTATGGCGCTGCGGCTGGGCGCCAAGACCCGTGTGCTGGTGGCCAACATGACCGCCGAGGCCCAGACGGCCCGCCTGCGTTTCGGCACTCCGCAGAAGCGGCTGGCCGTTCGCCGGCTTGACGAGTACAGTATCCAGCAGGCCACGCAGGCGCCCGAAGCTTGGAGGACATCGCCGGCTGATACGCTCACCGCCGCCTCCGGTACCATCGATCTCGCCTTGGCTCCCTACGCGGTGGTCTGGCTGGATGCCTGATCTGCCGCTGCTGACCACTGATGGGCCGGACGTCCTTCGTGCCGACACGCGGGAGCCGGTGATCCTGCGCGGCGTCAACCGGTCGGGGTTGGAGTACGCGGCGCCCGATCAGCACGGTATCACGGCGGCCGAGATCGACGAGATCTGCGGCCATTGGGGCAGCCGCATCATCCGCCTGCCGTTCAACCAGGACTGGGTGTTGAACCGCCCCGGGTATCTGGAGACGCTGGATCAGGTGATCGCCTGGGCCGCCGAGCGGGGCGCCTACACGCTGCTCGACCTGCAATGGCTGGACGTCGAACGCAAGATCGCCCCGCTGCCGGACCTCAACAGTCCGAAGACCTGGGGCATGCTTGCCGACCGCTACAAGCACAACCCGGCCGTATTGTTCGACCTCTACAATGAACCGCATGACACCACCGTGGAAGACTGGTGCTACTGGGCGACGCTGCTCACCGACACCATCCGCGCCGTGCATCCGGATGCGCTGGTTTTCGTGGGTGGGCTGAACTGGGCCTACGACCTGCGCGACGTCGTCATTGACCGCCAACACATCGTCTACTCGACCCACGTCTACCCCAACAAGACCGCCACGCTCGACCCGTACGAAGCGTTCGGCCATCGCGCCGATGAGGGTGAGCCGCTGTTTGCCGGCGAGTGGGGCGGCTGGGACCAGCATCTGGAATGGGGCGAGCAGATGGCGACGTACTTCGATCAGCTCGGCATGGGTTGGACGGCCTGGAGTTGGTGCGACGAGCCGCATCTGAAACGGCACGGCGCGATCACGCCGTTTGGCTCGTTGGTGCGGCGAAGCCTGCGCGGAGAGTTGTAAACGCAACAGGCCCCGGAGCGGACTCCGGGGCCTGATGGGTTCTCTCTCGTCGGGGAAACTTGTGCGTTAGCTGTGTACCGGTTCGAAGTAGCCTTGGGCCAGTTCGGGCTTGGCGTCCAGGGCCTGCTTCCAGTAGGTGCGGGCCTCGTCCTGCTGGCCGCGGCTCTTGAGCGCGTGGCCGAGGTTGAGGAGCGCTTCGGCGAAGTTGGGGCGTTCGGCGAGTGCCTCCTTGTAGAGGCGGATGGCGTCTTCCAACTGGCCAGACTTCTGCAGCAGCAGGCCGGTGTTGTAGAACAGTTCAGGCGTCCGTTCGCCGAGGTCAATGAGGCGGGCCTGGTAGTCGAGCGCCTGTTGGAAGTCTGTGCGTTCGATGGCCAGGGCCGCGAGGCCGCGGAGCGCGTCGACGGATTCCGATTGGGCTTCGAGGGCCTGTTCGTAGGCGCGGCGGGCGGCATCACGATCGCCGATCTTCCAGTAAGCCAGACCAAGGTTCACCAGGGCTTCGGGCCAGTTCGGACGCTTGCGGAGGCAGGCATCGAAGGCTTCGGCGCCGCCGTGGAAATCCCCCCGGCTGAGGCGCAGGTAGCCGAGGCGGAACCAGGCATCTTCCCAATCCGGGTTCTTCACCAGCAGCCGGGTATAGAGCTTTTCCGCGTCATCTTTCTGGGACTGCTGTTCGAGCACCGAGCCGAGGTTGTAGAGGATTTCGGGGATATCCGGAGCCAGTTGCAGGGCGCGTTCGTAGGCTTCGCGGGCACCCTTCAGGTCGCCCAGTTCCTGGCGCACGATACCGAGGTTGACGAAGGCCTGCTTGGCGTCAGGCCGCACGCGGACGGCTTCGGTGTAAGCCTGCGCGGCCTGCTCCAGGCGGCCGAGTTTCTGGTAGGCGACGCCCAGGTTGAACCAGCGCTCAAAGTGATTGGGTGTGAACTCGACCAGCTTGGCGCAGCAGCGGGCGGCGGCTTCAAAGTCGTTAGAGGAGAAGGCGCAGGTGGCCAGACCTTCGAGGGCGGCCTGAGAGAAGGGACGCAACGCCAGCAGCCGCTCGGAGTACTCGCGGATGGTCTTTTCATCCTTGCGGGCCATGCCGATGGTGATGAGGTTGACCAGTGACTCTTCGGAATTCGGGTTGCGTTCGAGCAGCGCGCGGTACAGGTCCGCGGCTTCGTCGAAGCGCCAGAGATACTGCAGCGCGACAGCTTTTCCGAAGCGGGCGGTCTCGTGTTCCGGGTCACGCGCCAGGCACCGTTCGAAGGCATCGAGTGCCTGTTCGGCGCGTTCGCTGTGCAGACGGCAGATGCCGAGGCCCAGCCACGCATCGATCCTCTGCGGATCGGCATCGAGAGCCTTTTCAAACTGCGCGCCGGCCTGATCCCAGCGCCCGAGCTTCTCCAGGCAGACGGCGAGGTTGAAGGCGCCGTTCAGATGCCGCGGATCGAGCGCGAGCAGGCGGGAGTAGCTCTGGACGGCGTCGTCGTAGAGTTCGAGTTCATATTGCAGGTGGCCCCGTGCCGAATGCACCTCAGCCGCGTCGGCGCCATTGGCGACGGCGTTGTCGAGTTCGCGCAAGGCCTCCTTGGCTTTGCCCTCCAGGTGCAGGCTGACGGCTTTCGCCAGAGCCTTGGCATGGGAACCGGGCATTACCGGGCTTTCGGCCGCCTCCGTCACTGCTGTGTTCCGCGACGCGTCACGATCACGTTCGCGGTCATTTCTTCTTTTCTGATTCATTTACTTCAAACTCCCGTCTCTGGCAGGGATCTGGTACGGCACCAACAGGGCACACAGTCTCCCAAGGAAGTCGTACTGATGGGATACCTCCACCCATCGCAACCGGGCGAGCTCTCCCTTTGCACTGAAGAACCCGATTCCCCCGTGTTTCAAACTGCTATCACTCCAATGATCGACAAGTTGGCCCTGGACCGTTAGGGTGAAGTCCTCATCATTTACGTCCAATTTCACCCGATACAGGGTATCGGTACGAATCTGGATGGGCAGCGGGCGCCGCTGATGTTGGCTTTCCTTACCATTGAGGACCGCGTAGTGCTCAATGACGGCGGAAGGCAGCGGACCACCACGGACCAGGGTAATCTTGGCGGCGTAGTAGTTCTTGAGATCCTTGGCGCGGAAGACCCAGCCGAGGCTCTTACGATCGATTTGCCCCAGGAACTCCATGCGGTAGTTGCTGAGCGACATCGACGGCGTGTAGAGTGCCAGGGGGCCGGTGTTGACGAAACCGGCCGCATCGTAGGACCACTGCGTGGACCAATTGTCACCGCCCTGCCAGTCGGCCAACCCCGTGCGGAAGTCATCGGTGAAGGAGATGGCGGAACGCCGCATGATACTGGCTTTCACGCCTTCGGCGAAGCCGGCGTTGGGGTCGACCGCGGCCGGCAGAATGGCCACAGGCTCGGCCGCAGCGGGAGCTTCCACGGGTTCCGCCTTACGGCGCCGGCGTGCGCTGTTGACCGGATTCACCGGCGCGGCAGGAGCGTCGATAGCGGCTTCGACCGCGGCGGGGGCAAGGTCCTGGGCGGTGGCGACAGGGCGTTCCTTCTTGCTGTCGCCGGTGAGCGAGTAGACGGCCAGCAGCAGGGCCACGGGAACCAGCATCACCAGCCACTTGGCGTCGGGGCGGGCGGGGATGGCGAAGGTCGGGAACGAGAAGCCGCCCGCAACGCGGCTCATGCGGCTGCCGGTGGAGGCGCGGAGGCCGGCGCGGCCGAAGAGGCGTTCGCGGAGGGCACGGTCTTCGAGGATATCGGCCTGCAGGCGTGGCAGTTGGGCATTGCCTTCGGGCCAGGTAGCTTCCAGCGTGTGGATCGCCAGCGTGCCGGCCGGGTAGGGAAGGGCGTCGCCGGGCAGCAGGGGCCACATCTCCGAGATCATCGGGGGGGCGACGTCCGGCATGGGCCGGGTGGCTGGATACGCAGCGGCGGGAGAAGAGGCGCCGGCCAGGGGCTCAAACTCCGGCTCGGAGGTGTGGAGGTTGTGGCGGCCGCCGTTGCCGGAAGGCTGGAGCGGGGCGAGTCCGCCGGTGGCGCGGACGCCGGCGGCGGGACGGGGGTGGGTCCAGGTGGGAGGCTGGGGCTGGCCCGTCTGATCTCCTTCGAGCGGGGACGGCGTTGCGCAGGCGATGCGGGGCTGGGCTCCGGCGTGAATGGTAAACGGGGCCGGGGCCTGGAGCCAGGCGGCGGCCAAGGTGAGGCCGGCCGGAGTGGCGGCCAGCGCGGGTTCCTGGACATCGCTGTTCCAGGTTTCCGGCGCCTGGAGAGCGCCGGCCAGCAGCGGAGCAGCGGGCAATTCGATAGCGGCGGCGGTGGCGAAGGTGGTCTCGGCGGCCCACGGCAGCTGGACATTGCTGGCCGGCAGGGAAAGCAGGGGCAGCGCGGTGGCGCCGGTCTGATCGCATGCTTCGAACGGGACGATCGTGTGCGGCCGCGACTCAGTCCAGGCAGATTGGCGGGGCGCGAGCAAAGAGAGAAGGCCGGCGTCCCAGCCGTTTGTGCCGGGGGCCATGCGCACGGCTTCCTGGTTGGAGCGGGCGACCGCGGCGGCCAGGGCAGGGAGGTCATGCAGGCGCGGGGTGGAGAAGAAGATCTCACGGGCCCGCGGTTTGCGCATGCGGCCAGCCGTGGGCTGGGTCTGCGGAGCGCTGAGCGGATAAATATGGATAGAGGCGGGCGGATCGGCCGGGGGAGCTTCTGGAACCTCGACGAACTCCGGCTCCAGGGTATGGATGGGGAGGAACTCGATACCGGCCTCGCGGTGCGCCGTCAGGGCTTGGGAGAAGGCAGGCAGGGCGGGGAAGGGAAGGGCTTCGGGGGCGACGGCCGCGGCGGGGGCCAGCGTCGCGGGTGCGGCCGGGGCCGGGGCGGCGTGCGGGAGCAGTTCGATGGCGGCATCGGGCTCGGCCTCGGCCTGCGGGGCCGCATCAGCCACGGGTCGCAGAGCGGCTGGCGGCAGGACGGGTATTCTGGCCATCGTCTCGGGCGTCGCGATGAGGATGGCCATCGGGACGGCTGCTGCCTGGGCCTCGCCCGGCAATAGGGGCAACGCCTCTGCGAGCGGTTCCTCGGCCTGGGCCACGGGGTCGGCCAGGGGACGGAGGACGGCAAGGGGAAGAACAGGTGTCGACGACGGGGGCGCCGGAAGCGTTTCGCCCGCGAGAACCGGAGCGGTACCGGGAGCGAGCAAGCCCGGCTCCAGATGGACGTCCAGGCGCCCAGCAGCGGCCAGGACGGCGGCCGGGAGCGGGAGGCCCTTGATATTGATCAGGCCGATGGAGATGGGCCAGGCGAGTTCGTGCTCCTGGTGCGGGACGAAGGCGGCACCGGAACTGCGGAGTGTCGCCGCGGCGTAGACAGGACCGGCTTCGGGAGGACTGGCGTGTTCAGGTTCCGGAAGCAGGAGCCCTGTGTCCAGGTCCTGATCGGCGGGCTTCTGGGTGGACGCCGGGACCTGGGCTGGGGCCGGTTCGGCCGTGAAGGCGATCTCGCCGGCCGGGGTGTGCAGATTGCTGTTGTCGACGGAGGCGAGGAATTCCGGTAGCCAGACTTCCGGGTGCTGGGGAATACTGTCCGGACGCAACCGGAGGAAGCCTTTGCGGGAAATGACATGCGGCAGCAGGGGCAGGAAGCTCTTCATCCCGGCCTTTATATCCGCGGGAATCTGGGATGCCTCCGCCTTGGCCTTCTGCTCCTCTTCCCGGTCCGCCTTTTCTCCCTTTGCCCACAGTTGCGCGCCCTTGAGACGGGCAATCGCCATCTGCTCCTGCTCACGCAGGTATTGCTGGCGGTGCTCGTCCTTGCAGAACTCGCTATCTTTCAGTTTGCGGAGAAGCGTGATCTTCTTGCCGCAATACAGGCATTTCATGGGAGGCGGTCTCCTGGCTTCTCCCCCATCGTAGAGTGGCTGACAGGAAGTTACTACGCGGAGAAGACCTTAACAGGTGGGGTAAAACCGTGGGGACCGAGAAAGTTCCTTAGGGCCGAGTTCGGGTGTTCTGCTTAGACGGGCTACGCGTGCAGGCCCGGCCCAGGACTATTCCTGTTGATCAGGAAGGTGGCCACCTGGTGAAAGAAGGGACGGAGTACGGCTTCGGCGCGCGGATCGAGTTGGGCTTCGGCAAGGGCGCGGTCCATGATCTCAACCCAGCGGTCGCGGGCGCCGGTGTCGACCGGGAACGGCGCGTGGCGCATGCGGAGGCGGGGATGGCCGCGGTTTTCGAGATAGCGGAGGGGGCCGCCGAAGCGGAAGATGAGGAACTCGCGGAGGCGCTGTTCGGCGCCTTCGAGATCCTTCTTCGGATACATGGGGCCGAGGATGTCGTCGGCCGGGATCTGGCGGTAGAAGGCAGCCACTAACTTGGTGAAGCCTTCTTCGCCGATTACACCATACACTTCGTCTTCTGCCAGCGGTTCCATAAGTCAGGCGAGCATCTTTTTTACGACTTTGCCGCCTAAGTCAGTGAGGCGGTAATCGCGGCCCATGTGGCGGTAAGTGAGGCGTTCGTGGTCGAAGCCCAAGTTATGCAGCACGGATGCCTGAAGGTCGTGGATATGAACTTTGTCTTCAGTAATGGCGAGGCCGAGTTCGTCGGTGGCTCCGACGACGGTGCCGCCCTTGAAGCCGCCGCCGGCCACCCACATGGAGTAACCGAAGGGGTGATGGTCACGGCCGCCGTTGTCGGCCTCCTTGGTGTTGCGGACTTCCACCATGGGAGTGCGGCCGAATTCGCCGCCCCAAATGATGATGGTGTCGTCGAGGAGGCCGCGCTGCTTGAGGTCGGCGATAAGTGCGGCGGTGGGGCGGTCGCTGATGTCGCAGTTACGTTTCAGCTTGCGATTGAGCTGGGTATGGTCGTCCCAACTGGCGTGCATCATGAGGACGAAGCGAACGCCGCGTTCGACTAACCGGCGGGCGAGCAGGCAGTTGGTGGCGAACTGATGGGTGGGCTCTTTGCCGACGCCGTATAAGTCGAGGGTCGCCTGCGATTCCTTACTGAAATCGACTAACTCGGGGGCGGCCATCTGCATGCGGAAAGCTAACTCGTAGGCGGCGATGCGGCTGGCGATTTCCATGTCGCCTGCCTGTTCCAGGCGGTGCTGGTTGAGGTCGCGGACGGCGTCGATGGCGGCGCGCTGGGTGTTGTTACTGACTCCGGCGGGATTGGAGAGATAGAGGATGGGGTCGCCGGAGTTACGGAACATGGTGCCCTGGTAATGAGACGGCATGAAGCCGCTCATGAAGTTCGACGCCCCGCCGGAAGTGCCGACGCCGGAGGAGAGCACCACGAAGGCCGGCAGGTTCTTCGATTCCGAGCCGAGGCCGTAGGTGACCCAGGCGCCCATGGTGGGGCGTCCGAACTGGGTGGACCCGGTCATGAGGAGTAACTGCCCGGGGTGATGGTTGAAGGCGTCCGAGTGCATGGAGCGCACCAGGCAGAGGTTGTCGGCCTGGGCGGCGGTGTGGGGGATGTAGTCGGAGAACTCGATGCCGCTCTGGCCATGTTTTTCGAACTTGCGCGGGCTGGCGAGGACGGCGGCGGTGGGCTTGATGAAGGCCAGTTGCAGGTCCTTAGTCATGGAGGCCGGCAGCGGCTGGCCGTGCCATTTCTGGAGCGCCGGCTTGGGATCGAAGAGATCCATCTGGCTGGGGCCGCCTTCCATGAACATGAAGATGACGTTCTTGGCCTTGCCTTCGAAGTGGGCCTTCTTGGGGGCGAGGGGATTGGGGACCTCGGCGCCTCCCAGGAGGGAGGCCATGGCAGGCAGGCCGACGGCGCCTGCGGTTTGGGTGAGGAAACTGCGGCGGCTTTGGATGGCTCGGAATTGGCGCTCGTTCATGGCTTACTCCCGGGTGAGGAATTCATCGAGGTTGAGGAGGACGCGGCTGACGCCGACCCAAGCGGCGGCCTCAGGGGTGGCGTCTTTGGGGGACAGCTTGGCAACGGCAGCAGGTTCGGCTTTGAGGATGCCGAGTTGCTGGTCGTAGTAGCGGGCGAGCCGTTCGGTTTCGAAGGTATCGGGCTTGCGGCCGAGGACGAACTGGTAGCCCTTTTCGAGACGCGGGGCGAAGCCGGTGGCATCGGTGCCGAGGATGCGTTTGGCGAGCGCCTGGCTGGCTTCGAAGAAGACCGGGTCATTGAGGAGGTTGAGCGACTGCAGCGGCGTATTAGAGGGACGGCGGCGGCTGCAGGAGACGTTCGAATCGGGCTCATCGAAGTTCATGAGCATGGGGTAAGGCGTGGTGCGCTGGAAGTGGATGTAGAGGCCGCGGCGATAGACGTCGTCGCCCTCGCTCTGCTTCCATTTGACGCTGTTGCCGTAGCCCAATTCGGCAACGCCGGCGGGCTGGAAGGGGCGGATGCTGGGGCCGCCGATGGTTTTCTTGAGCAGGCCGGCGGATTCGAGCGCGGCGTCGCGGATGAGTTCGGCGGGCAGGCGAAGGCGGGCCTGGCGGGCGAGCAGGGTGTTGTCGGGATCGCGCTCGGCCAGTTCTTTTCGGGTATCGGAGGCCTGGCGGTAGGCGGCCGATGTCACGATCAGGCGGTGGAGCTTCTTCTGGCTCCAGCCATCGTCCATGAAGCGGCGGGCGAGCCAGTCAAGCAATTCGGGGTGGGTGGGCTTTTCGCCCTGCGTGCCGAAGTCTTCGGAGGTGCGGACGAGGCCCTTGCCGAACAACTCCTGCCAGGAGCGGTTGACGGTGACGCGCGGGGTGAGCGGGTTGTCTTTCGACACCAGCCAGCGGGCGAGGGCGAGGCGGTCGGCTTTGCCATCGAGCGGGGGCAGGGCGGAGAAGCCGCCGGGCGCGATGGGCTCACCCATGGCTTTCCAATCGCCCTTGATGCGCATGTGGCTTTGCTTGTAGTCGGGCTTGGGCTCGATGGCCATGGCGTAGGTGAGCGCCGGCAGGTCGGCCTTCAACTCGTTGATCCTGGTGCGGGCTTCGGTGAGCGCCTCTTTGATGTCTTTGTCCTGGTTGAACTCGGGGCCAATGACGGAGAGGAAGTAGTCGGTGAGGCGGCGGGCATCGTAGGGGGTACGCTGGGCGACGGGCGTGCGCAGGACGCGTTCGGCATGATCCACCATGGCACGCATGGAGGTGACCCAGAAGTCGAACTCGACGTCCTTGCCGGGCTCATTCATGGCGGCGAGCATCTTGGTTTCCCAGCGGGCCTGGAGGGCGGGGACGTTGTACTGCTGTTCGATGTGGCCGCGAAGGGCGAGGTAGCGGGGCAGGACGTTTAGATAGGCTTCGCGTTCGCCGGGCATGGGGGCTTCGATCTCGCGGTCATCGGTGGCATCGAAAAAGGCGAAGAGGCGGTAGAAGTCCTTGTTGGAGATGGGGTCGTACTTGTGGTCGTGGCACTGGGCGCAGCCGACGGTGAGGCCGAGCCAGGTGGTGCCGACGGTTTGGACGCGGTTGATCAACTGGTCGTAGCGGGCTTCGGCGCGATCGACGCCGGCTTCGCGATTGGTGAGGGTATTGCGGAGGAAGCCGGTGGCGGCAAGTTGTTCGGTGTTGGGGTTGGGGAGCAGGTCGCCGGCTAGCTGTTCGATGGTGAATTTGTCGAACGGCAAGTCGGCGTTGATGGCGTCGATGACCCAGTTGCGATAGCGCCAGGCGTAGCTGCGGACCTGGTCCTTTTCATAGCCGTCGGAATCGGCGTAGTGGGCAAGGTCGAGCCAGGGGCGGGCCCAGCGCTCGCCGTAGTGGGGTGAGCGGAGGAGGTCGTCGACGAGGCGTTCGTAGGCGTCGGGGCGGGAGTCGGCCAGGAAGGCGCGGATCTGTTCGGGGGTGGGAGGAAGGCCGGTGAGGTCGAAGGTGACGCGGCGCAGGAGGGTGAGTTTGGAGGCTTCCGGGGATGGGGTGACGCCTTCTTTTTCGAGGCGGGCGAGCACGAAGGCGTCGATGGGGTTGCGGACCCAGGCGCTGTTCTTCACAACGGGCGGTTGCGGGTTGGCGACGGGCTGGAAGCTCCAGAGGACGGCTTTGGCGGCGGCGGGGCGGTAGGTGGCGGGGACGGTGGCGCCTTCGGCCACCCAGGCTTTGAAGGCGGCGACTTGCGGTTCGGTGAGCGGTGCGCCGACGGGCGGCATGCGATGGCCGGCCTTGGTGCTGGTGATGCGTTCGATGAGGTGGTCTTTGACTTTGGCGACACCGGCGGCCTGGTCGAGGCGCAGATTCATCATCTGTTGCTTTGCGCCGTGACAGGCATGGCACCGGGATTCGAGTACCGGGGCGATGTCTTTCTGGAAATCGACGGCAAACGACAGGGCGGGGATAGCCAGCAGAGCCAGCAAGGACCTTCGCAGCATGATCTTCCTATTTTACTCCCCCGTGGTTGTTATTCTGTATAGATATGCATTTGCTGGGAATCCTGACGGTATCGGCCTGGGCGTTGTGTGCCCAGACGCACCCGATTACCGGGGATTGGGCCGGAACGCTGCAGGCGGGGGGCGATTCGCTACGTCTGGCGTTGCACATCCAGGATGGGCCGGAGCAGACGTATCGGGGAACGCTGGATTCGCTGAGCCAGGGTGCGAAGGGACTGCCGTTAGCAAGTGTCACGCGCGATGGGGCGAAGGTGCGGTTCGAGGTGCCTAGTGTGGGTGGGAAGTACGAAGGCACGCTGAGCGCCGATGGGCTTGCGATGGAAGGGGAATGGTCACAGGGGGTGGCGCTGCCGTTGACATTCCGGCGCGGGCCTGCGGCGGAGGTGCGGCGAACGCAGGTGCCGCAGGGGCCGTTTCCGTATGAAGAGATCGAAGTGATGGTGGCGAATCCGCAGGCTGATGCGGTGAAGCTGGCCTGTACGTTGACGGTGCCGAAACAAGGCCGCCCGGCGCCGGCGGTGGTACTGATTACGGGATCGGGGTCACAGAATCGCGATGAGGAGATTGCCGGGCACAAGCCGTTCCTGGTGTTGGCCGATCATTTGAGCCGGAATGGGATGGCGGTGCTGCGCTGCGATGATCGCGGGTATGCGAAGTCGAGCGGGACGGCGGCTACCGCGACGACGATGGATCTGGCGACCGACGCCGAGGCGCAGGTGGCGTTTCTGAAGACACGTAGCGAGGTGAGCGCGCGGCACATTGGGCTGATTGGCCATAGCGAGGGCGGGCTGATTGCGCCGATCGTGGCGTCGCGCAATGCCGGGGTGGCGTTCGTGGTGCTGCTGGCCGGGACGTCGGTGCCGGGGCGCGAGATCATTCTGGAGCAGGTGCAGACGCTGACGCGGCTGAACGGGATGAACGAAGGCGCGATCCAGATGGCATTGTCGGCGCAGACGAAGGTATTGGACATTGTGGAGTCGGAACCGGATGACGCAGCGGCGCTGGAGAAGCTCTCGGTGATTGCGCCGCCGAATCAGGCGCGTCTGCTGGTGGCGCCCTGGTATCGCGCCTTTTTGAAGCTGGACCCGGCGCCGTATCTGCGCCAGACGAAGGTGCCGCTGCTGGCACTGTTCGGAGAGTTAGACCGCCAGGTGCTGCCTGGCCAGAACATTCCGCCGCTGGTGAAGGCGTTAGAAGACGGCCACCATGCGGACTATACGGTGGCAAAGCTGCCGAAGCTAAACCATCTTTTTCAAACCGCCACGACGGGCGGACCCGGCGAATATGGGAGCATTGAAGAGACGATCGCCCCCCTAGCGCTGGAAACGATCACCCGCTGGATACAGCAACACACTAAGTAAAGGTAAGTAACTACTTTCCATGTCGACTCCGCTATCGCCTTTGAATCCGCCGCGGCGCCTTTTGTTCGGCCCCGGCCCGACCATGGTGGACCCGAGGGTTTACCAGGCCATGACGAAGACTGTTGTCAGCCACCTCGATCCTTATTTCTTCGAAGTGGTGGAAGACTGCCGCCGCCTGCTGCGCGTCGCCTTTGGCACCGCCAATGAGTTCACGCTGGCTATGTCGGGCACGGGCAGCGCTGGTATGCAGACCGCCGTCGCTAACTTCGTTGAGCCTGGATCGACCTTTGTGGTGCTGGCCGCCGGATTCTTTGCCGATCGGATGTCGGAGATGGGCCGCCGCCAGGGTGCGAATGTGATTCGCATCGAGAAGCCGTGGGGCGAAGCGTTCGATCAGAATGAAGTGGCGGCGAAGATCCGCGAGTTGAAGCCGAACGTGGTGGGCTTTGTGCAGGCCGAAACGTCGACGGGCGTGTTCCAGAACTCGGAGATCCTTTGCGCGGCCGCGCACGAAGTGGGTGCGCTGACGATGTCGGATTGCGTGACGTCGCTGGGCGCGATGCCGGTGGAGTTGGATAAGCAGGGCATCGATATCGGCTATTCGTGCACGCAGAAGGGCATGAGCTGCCCGCCGGGCCTGGCGCCGGTGACGGTGTCGCCGCGAGCGATGGAATGGCTGAAGGCGCGCAAGACGACGCCGGCGGATTGGTATCTGGATCTGAAGCTGCTGGCCGATTATTACGAGGGTGCGCACCGGTATCACCACACGGCGCCGATCAGCCTGTTCTACGCGCTGCGCGAGGGCTTGTCGGTGATCAACGATGAGGGGATTGAGAATCGCTGGTTACGGCACAAGCTGTCGCATGAGATGTTTGTGGCCGGTGTAGAGGCGATGGGCCTGCGGATGCACGTGAAGGCCGGCAATCGCATCTGGAACCTGAACACGCCGGTGATTCCCGAAGGCGTGGATGATCTGAAAGTTCGCAAGCGCCTGCTGGCCGCCACCGATATTGAGATTTCGGGCGGGTTTGGGCCGCTGGCGGGCAAGGTGTTCCGGGTGGGCATCATGGGTCCGCTGGCGACCGAGGACAACACGCTGCTGCTGTTGAAGGGCATGCAGGATGCGCTGGCCGGGGAAGGTTTCGCCGTGAAGGGCGATGCGGTGGCCGCGGCGCAGGCTGCGGTGACGTGGCCGGTGGCGCAGTTGGTTTAGGCGATGACGATTCACGAGGCGTGCCAGGAAGGGGATCTGCTGGCGGTGCACCAACTGCTGGCGGCGGATCCTTCCCTGGCCGCCTTGCCGATGGAACATGACAAGACTCCGCTGCACATTGCGGCGGAGTTTAATCATCCGATGATTGTGCATCTGCTGTTGGGGGCGGGTGCGGGGTTGGAGCCGCTGACGGATTGGGGCATGACGCCGCTGGATTGGGCGGCGACGATGAACAGCCAGGCGGCGGCGCAGGTGTTGCTGGATCGGGGTGCGGAGTTACGGCTGTACAGTGCCGCGGGGTTGGGGATGGGCGAGCGGGTGGCGGGGTTTGCGGGGGATGGGCTGGAGTTGGGGCGGGGGCTGTACATTGCCTGTCGGAACGGGCATGTGGATGTGGCCGAGGCGCTATTGGGGCGCGGGGCGGACATCAATCACCGCGGGTTCTTCGGAGCGACCGGATTACATTGGGCGGCGGCGAACGGGCATCGGGAGACGGTGGAGTTTCTGGTGGCGCGAGGCGCGGACCGGACGTTGGAGGATACGCAGTTCCAGGCCACGGCGCAGGGTTGGGCGCTGGAGTTGGGGCATGAGGATATCGCGGCGTTGTTGGGGTGATGGGTGACGCCCTGGTTTATTGCGACGGAGCGGTTTGGGCCTTGGGACGGGGACACTTGGGATTCGTACGTAGCCTGGTCCGGACTGACGCAGCTTGAGGAGTTGGTGTCTCTGGATGGGCTGCTTTGTCCTACGGTGTTGGAGGAGATCAAGGACGAGTACTGGCCGTTTATCGTGAACGAAGACTTCCTGCTGGAGTACTTCACGGACTTTGAGTTCCTGATGGCGCAGTTGGGCGGGATTGCGCACAAGAACGTGCTTTGCGTGTTCTTCAATCCGGAGGAACCGCCGCAGGCGCCTCAGTGCGGGGACTTCGAGTTTCTGGGATACGACCTGATCGAGCGGGAAGGGTCGATCAGCGCTTTGACGAACTGTGGTGGATATCCGGATGTGTTTGCGAATAGCGAGTTGTCACGGCATGGGCTGTTGATGGATTTCGAGCGGGCGCGCACGGTGCAGCGGGAGTTGCGGGAGCGGTATCCGGACAGCCAGCACGCCGACTGCAATCTATTCGCGTTGTTCAGGCTAGTCTCCGTGTAGATCAGAGCTTCCTGGGCCACTTCTGGCGCCCATGAAAAACGGCGATGAGTTCCAAGTGGCCCTGCCGAACGCGATAGGGGATGATGTACGGCGTATGCGGAATCACCAATTCCCGCGTGCCGACGACTCTACCAGGCCGGCCGATCTCGGGTTGTGATCGAAGCAGTTCGACGGCATCGAGAAT
This sequence comes from Bryobacterales bacterium, assembly GCA_016789745.1. Lineage (GTDB taxonomy): Bacteria > Acidobacteriota > Terriglobia > Bryobacterales > Bryobacteraceae > CADEFT01. The sequence continues at coordinate 85,747 of JAEUQF010000139.1, read as the reverse complement.
CCGCTGTGCGACCCTCGACGCAACTGGTTCGGAGTCCTCCTCGATGTGTTCGCGCAGTTCAACGAGATGCTGAACGGCTCTGCGCGACCAGATTACTTTCATCGAGGAGCCTTGGACTCGCCCTGCTTACCCCAAGAGTTCAGCCACTTCGACACCTTCTCGTGGGAAACGGAGTTCCCCGACTCCAGATCGCTGATCCCGCTGTGAACCTCTCCAAGCTGCCACTCTTCCGACGCCACGTACGCGGTGATGGCTTCTGCTGCTAGAAACGACTTCGAGCGTTTTGAGCGCTTCGACAGCGCGTCGAGGCGTTTCTTGGTGTCGGAATCGAGGCGGATGGAGAGGGTTTCGGTCATGATGTGTGCTCGCCTGTATACATCTTCCCACAATGTGAGAGCGCGTCCTGGCTAGGCGCCTCGGAGCCAGTCGGGTTTGACGCGGGTCTCTTCGAGTGGGCGTGATTCGTCGTAGTGGGTGTTGAGGCCGGGCACGGGGGAGCCGCAGGATTCGATCCAGGCGTGGAGGCGGCGTTGCATGGCTTGGGCCCGTTGGGGTTGCGAGGCGGCGAGGTTGCGGGTTTCGCCGATGTCCTCCTTGAGGTTGTATAGCTCCAGGCGTTGGCCGGTGCGGTAGACGGCGGGCTGGTTGGGTTGCGTGTCGACGTAGTCGCCAAAGGATTCGATGAGCTTGTAGTCGCCATCGCGGATGACGGCGCAGGGGGTGCCGAGCCAGCGGAGGTCGTAGAGGGGCATGTACCAGAAGAAGGCTCGGGAAGGGAGTTTGGCGCGGCCCTGCCAGAGGCGTGTGAGGCTGACGCCGTCGACGGTATGGCTGGCGGGGGCCTTGGCGCCGGCGATGTCGAGGAGAGTCGGCAGCAGATCCACCGCATGCACGGGCGTGTGTTCTACGGTGCCTGCCTTGACCTTGCCGGGCCAGCGGACGATCAGGGGCACGCGGATGCCGCCTTCGTAGGCGAAGCCTTTGCCTGCGCGGAGGGGCGTGCTTTCGAACTCGGAGTCGGCGGGCTGGATGTGCCATTCGCCCTTGGCGGCGCGGACGGGCTTGGGGTTGTAGCTTTCGTAGATACCGCCGTTGTCGGTGAGGAAGATGACGACGGTGTTCTGGCGTAGGTTGAGGTCGTCCAGGCATTTGAGGACGCGGCCGATGCCGGTGTCCAGATGCTCCATGGAAGCGAGCAGCGTGGCGTTGTTGAGGCCCTTATCGGGGAAGCCTTTGGCTTTGTACTTGGCGACGAGGGTGGGCGGCGCGGCGAGCACGCGGTGGATGGCGTGATGGGAGAGATAGCAGAACCAGGGGCGGTCTTTGTAGCGTTCGATGAAGTCGACGGCTTTGTCGCTGAGCATGTCGACGCCGCGGTCGTGAGCCATGATGTCTTTGGGCATCTGGGCGAGGCCTTCGTCGAAGCCAAAGGCGGGCGCGGCTTCGGGCTTGAGGGAGGGATAGCCGCCATCGGCGTTGGTGCTGAGGTGCCATTTGCCGAAGCAGGCGGTGCGGTAGCCGGCGGTCCGCATGCCCTTGGCGAGGGTGCAAGTGGAACGGGGGAGTTGTTCGGCGTAGGCGGGCTCGGCGACGCGGCCCCAGGGCGCGCCGTACCAGGGAATGACATGCCACATCTTGTTTCGGGCGGTGTATTGGCCGGTGAGCAGCGTGGCGCGGGTGGGCGTGCATTGCGGGGTGACGTAGGCCTGGGTGAAGCGCATGCCTTCGCGCGCCAGTTGGTCGAGGTGCGGGGTTTCGACGTGCGGGTTGCCGTAGCAACTGAGGGTGCGGGAGGCCATGTCGTCCATGAGGATGAGCAGGACGTTGGGTTTGGCGGAGGCGTTGGGTTGGGCGGCGAGGGGGAGGGCTGCGGCGGAGCTGAGGAACTGGCGGCGGTCCATGCAGGGAATAGGCTAGCGCAGATATTCCGGACAATTGTGTCCAAGAATGTTGCGGAAGCAAGCGCGCCGGTGGACAATGCAAGATCGCTAGTTCAGGAATCGAGAGGAAAAGTGCCAGATCCTACATTTGACACGGTGGAAGAGAGCGGTGGGGAGATTGTCCGGAACGAGTCGCAGAACGCGCTGGTTTCCGAACTGGTGGGTGCGTTGGATGATGCGTCGGTGAAGGGTGGCGTCTGCAAGGCGATGTGCGCGCGCTGGATTTCGACCTCTGTGAACGGGGAGGATTACTGGGAGACGCTGCACTCGCCCGGCGTGCGGGAAACGCTGCGCATCCTGCAGCACAACGAAGCGGCGGCGAACAAGATGGTGGCGTCGGCGCTGGGGACGGCGGACAAGGTGGGCAACTTCGACCGCGGCAAAACCAACATGGCGTTGATGGAAGCGAAGGTAAAGACGATGTTGGGCCAGCAGGCGCCGGTGCACCTGGCCATGGCGGAGAAGGCGGCGGCGGATCTGAAGGACAATTGGGCGTCGAAGTATATCAAGGACAACACGAGTCTGAATGCTCCGGCGTTGAGCGATGTGAAGCCGGAGGAACTGGTGAACAAGCTGACGGAGGGTACCGGCTACTATCTGTTCGGGATTGAAGGTGCCGGCGGCGGGCATGCGATGGCGCTCTACAACATGCCGGGGGTGGGGGTGCAGTACTTCGATCCGAACCTTGGGGAGGTGATCTTCACCGACCCGGCGAAGTTCAAGACTTGGATGACAACCCATCTGTCAAACTATGGCAACGTGGTTGGCAATATCACGTCGTCGAAGCTGACGTTTGTGGAACGGAAGTCGGCTCCGGACCGCACCGATTGCCAGCAATGGGTAGTGGACAATGCCGGGGCGCAGAGGGGTCCGGTGCCGCCGGTGCATTGGCCGGTGTGGGAGAGCGCGAAGGCGAAGCAGGACGAACGGGACCGGCAGGAGCAGGCCCGGCGGCAGGCACATCTACAGTCTTTGCAGGCGAAGTTCGGCAATGGGGCGAACAATGCGGCTCCGACGGGGCGCAAGGCGAATCGGGCGGGGATGATGCTGACGGCGACGGCGGTGGCGGGGATGGGCGTCAATGGCGCCGGAGGACCGGGCGGGAATCCGACGGTGAATGCAGTGCCGAACCCGAACCCCAACCCCAATCCGCAGCCGAATGCGAACCCTGATGCGGGGGACGGTGGTGCCAGCAAGGCTGATAAAAAGAGCTGGCGTCGAGGTGGCTTTTACCCGCAGTGACGTTTTCCGAAGTGGCTCCGGCATGACAAGCTGATAAGGCATGATGCGACTGCTGCTGATGATGGCGCTGGTGGCGCAGGCGGAGGATTGGCCGGAGTGGCGTGGCGTGGGCCGGCAAGGCGTGTGGCGGGAGACGGGCTTGTTGGCGCGATTCCCCGAAGGTGGGTTGCGGGTGAAGTGGCGGCGCGAGGTGAAGGCTGGCTATTCGGGTCCGGCGGTGGCGAATGGGCGCGTGTTCGTGATGGATCATGAACGGGGCGCGGGGACGGCGGCAACCGAGCGTGTGATGGCGCTGGATGAGGCGACGGGCCGAACGCTGTGGAGCCGGCAGTGGGCTGCGGATTATCGGGGGCTGGACTATCACAACGGGCCGCGGGCGACGCCGACGGTGGATGGCGATCGCGTGTATGTGTTGGGGGCGATGGGGGCGCTCCGGTGTCTGCGGGTGACCGATGGCGGTGAGGTGTGGGCGAAGGAGTTCGTACGGGATTTTGGGACGGTGGTGCCGGTTTGGGGGATGTCGAGCGCGCCGATTGTGGATGGCGGGCGATTGATTGCGGTGGTGGGCGGGGCGGGGAACGCAAAGGTGGTGGCGTTCGATAAGCACACGGGCAAAGAGGTGTGGCGGGCACTGTCTTCTGAGAACTCGGAGCCGGGGTATTCGCAGCCTGTTTTGATTGAAGGCGGGCGCCGGCAGTTGGTGGTGTGGCATGCGACGGCGATAGATTCGCTGGACCCCGAGACAGGGCGTGTGTTGTGGTCGCACCCGTTCCGGATCCGCATGAACACGCCGATTGCGACGCCGGCCTGGAGTGAGCCGCACTTGCTGGTGTCCGGGTTTTTCGATGGGGCTCGGATGATGGAGGTGCGTAGCGATGGGAGGTCGGCACGGTTGCTGTGGGCGAGCGACAGCCAGAGCGAAGTGAACAGCGACAAGCTGCATGCGTTGATGAGCCAGCCGTTGGTTGACGGCGATTACGTTTATGGGGTGTGCGCGTTCGGGCAGTTGCGGTGCTTGCGGCGATCGACGGGCGAGCGGGTGTGGGAGACGCAGGCGGCGACGGTGGAACGGGCGCGGAATGTGTCGGCGTGGCTGGTGCGGAACGGGGAGCGGGTGTTCATCTATAACGATCGTGGGGAGTTGATTGTGGCGCGGCTGCGGCCGGAGGGGTATGAGGAGATCAGCCGGGTGAAGCTGTTGAAGCCGATGTCGACGCCGGGGGCGCGGCGGGAGTTGCAGGCGGTGAACTGGTCGCATCCGGCGTTTGCGAACCGCCATGTGGTGGTGCGGAACGATGAGGAGGTGGTGCGGTTTTCCTTGGATGCCGCGGAGTATGGAGAGCGGTGAGAGAGCCGGGGTATGATTCCGCGCCTGCCTTGGTGAAGCCGGTTGTCAGCGGCAAAAACAACTAAGGAAGAAGAAGCAATGGCCGAGATTTATAACCTGGGTGCGGGGATTACGTTCTACAACGTCAGCAAGGCGGTCGGTGATGGGATGCCGAACCAGATGGATGACGTGATGCTGGTGCAGTGGCTGCTGAAGCATCACTTCGAACGTGCGGATAAGAAGGCGATGCTGGGGAGTAAGTGGTCGATTCCAGTGATCAATGGGGTGTGCAGCGCGACGCTGATCGACATTATCAAGATCTATCAATACGACGCGAATCTGAATGTGAAGAACGCGGACATGCCGTTGAATGGGGCGGGTGTATCCGATTCAGGCATGCGGCGGGTTGAACAAGTCAGTGATGGCGCTGGTGAACTTGAGCATCGCGGGGCATTTCAAAAAGTTCTATGCGGATCCGAAGTCGGACCCGATTGTGGGGACGGATGTGAAGGCGATGTTTGGGCGGATGGGGACGGCGAAGGCGGCGTAGTTGCGGGGATTCGGCGGTGGTAGGCTGAAATTTAGCCCAGCCGCGTCCGGACTATAGGAGGTTGCCTCATGGTCCGCTGTCTCCTTTTCGTTCTGCTGGTCATCCCAGTGTCAGCACAGTTTGGCGGATTGCGATTCCGCGAGATGTCTGGATTGGCGGGCGTGTCGATCACGGGTATCAATGACCGTGGCGAGATGGTGGGGAACCATCCGCAGTTGGGCGCGGTGTCGATATCGCCGGTTGGTGAGATGACGGCGCTGGGTGTTGCGGGGGTCGTGCGGGGGCTGAATAGCCGCGGGCAGACGCTGGTGATGCGAGATAACCGGCTGTTCTTGCGGCACCCGGACGGGAGACTGGAGGCCCGTGAGGTGCCGGACGCGCCAGCCGTGAGCGGAGGCGGGCTCAATAATCTCGGGCAGGTGGCTGGGATTGCCAATGGGGAAGCGCTGGTGTGGGACGTAGATGGGTCGGTGCGGCGATTGCAGGTATCGGTGCCGGAACAGCATCCTACGATCTCCAATCGGCCGGTGGCGGCTTGGGGGATCAACGATGACGGCGATGTGGTGGGCACGTTCAACTGGGGAACTGCGCGGTATGGGCTCTTCCGAATGCGCGGGATTTTCTTTGGGGAGATCGGGCCGCAGTCGTCCCTTCCGGGTGTGATCAATGGGCCGCTCAGCAACAACGGGCTGTCGCTTTACACGACGCGACTAGGACTGGCCAACTCAACTTTCCAGACGGCAATTCTCGACGATGACGGCAACACGGTTTACTCGCTTTCGGGGGCGTTTCCGGGGCCGGCATTTACGGCGTTAAGTTTGAACGGGCAGTACGTCGCGGGGCAGGACGCGGGGGGAGTGCGGTTTGTGGCGGAGGCTTGTGAGACGCAGTTGTCACCCATGACCGCGGATGTGCCGGCGGGGGGAGGCTTCGTCAGGATGCAGGTGGAGGCGGAGGAAGGCTGCAACTGGCAAGCGCAGGGCGGCATACGCCGGAGCGGGCGCGGTGAGGTGGAGTGGGAGATTGGGGCATCGGCAACAGCGCGAGTAATCCGGTTGGTGGTGGCGGGGAAGGTTGTCGTCATACGGCAGGGGGGCGATGTGTGCGAGTTCCGGCTGCCGGGCCAGACCGTGCCGATGGGGGCGGCGGGCGGTGAGGTGTGGGTGCCGTTGTCGACATCGGAGGGTTGTGCGTGGCAGGCGGAGGTGTCTTCGACCGAGCTGCGGGTGGAACCGGCGAGCGGTGTGGGTCCGGCGACGGTGCGGATTACCGTGGCGCCGAGCAATACCACGCGTGTGAACCGGCTGCGAATGGCGATTGGGGGTAGAAGCTTCAGCATCCTGCAGGAGGCGCAGGCGTGCCGTTATGCAGCGCCGGTGATTCCATCGCGATTAGGGCCGGGCCCTGGTCGGGCGTTGGTGGAGTGGGAGAATTCGCCGCCCGAATGTGGGGAGATGCAGAGCGATGTTCCGTGGATTCGCGTGGCGACGCCACGGATGATTGCGTTTGCGCAGAACCTGACCGGTGCCGCGCGGAGTGGAACGATTCGGTTGAATGGAGCTGTGTACACGGTGACGCAAGAGGGCGCGGCGGCCGGTGCGCCGTTTGTGCTGGAGCCGAGTTCGCCGAACGGGCGGCGGTCGAACATCCATTTCACCTATTTGGAGAGTGCAGGGGCACCGTTGGAGGGGGCTGTACTGGAGATCGGGCGCAATTGCCGAATCCAATATAGGCTGGGCTTCCGGCCGTTTGAGGTGAGTGGGACGTGCACGCTGCATGATGCGCGGACGTTTGTCGCGGCGGGGCATCGGACGCTGGCGCTTGATATGACGGTAGAGGAGCAGGGCTACATGCCAGTGGTCGCGGACGGGCGGCATATGGATGTGTTCCAGGGGCATCGGGACAACAGGTTCAACCGTCCGGAGGCGAAGCCACTGCCGGTGCCGGAGGTGCTCCCGGAGGGGAGCCGCTGGTGGGTGGACGAGACGAGGGGCATTGGCGGGACCTTCCGGGTCAGTCATTCGGGGGCGGCATCCGTTACGTCGGCCATACTGCGTTTCCGCGCTCCCGGCGTCTTAGGCGAATGTGCCGCGCGGGTGGACTTGAGAGCGCGGACGGTGGCGCTGGTTGGCGGATCGCGGGTGGCGGCGTTGGGTGAGAAGGCGATACTGGAAAATAGCCTGTGCGTGATAGATGCGGAGCAGAGCGGAATCCGGCGGATGGATGCGACGCGATCGAGTTGGGTGTTGGATGTGCGTATGCTGTTCCGGGAAGTGATGATGGCATCCAGCAGCTACGTGGCGATGCTGGAGATGCGACGTGACGATGGTGGTGGCGCGGAGGCGATGCTAGGCTACTATGTCATCCAGAACGCCTTGGGCCGGTCGGCGCTGGCCGGCGGAGATCATGTTGCACGTGTCGTGCTGCAGGCACTGGCGCCTGTGGAGCGGGCACAGTTCCAGGTGGGAACCTGCGCGTTGACCTATGAGCGGGCAACGGGCTTGCGTAGCGATGCGGCCTGTCCTTTGCTGGACATGAGCCGCTCCGGCGCCTTCGCGTTCGGGGATTACCTGACGCTGGTGCTCGCCCTGCCAATGGACTATCACGGCCTGGTGGCGCTGTTGGCCAATGTAACGCCACAGGGCGGGATCGCGAGCGGCTGGGTGAACCTGACGCCGGTGACGCTGCCGTAGCGTTACGGCAGGCCGAAGCTGTAGACCACACTACCGACGATCATCCCGACGTGCTGCTTGTTGTCGAACTGGTAGGTCATGGGCGAGGTGTGGAGGTTCTCGGTGAATGGGAAGCTCCACAGCTTCTTGCCGGTCTTGGCGTCGGCGGCGCCGAGGGCTCCGGCGTCATCGCCATAGATGACGATGCCGCCGGCGGTGGTGAGTGTACCGGTCCAGGTGTCGCCGGGGCCGAACTGCGGGATCTCCCAGACCACCTTGCCGGTTTCGATATCGAAGGCACGAAGGAATTTCTGGGGCTTGTCGTTGGGGTCGCGACGGCCGCCGCCGCCCATGTAGGCTTTGCCGGCTTCCCAGGCTGGCGTGACGCGCTTGGTGTAGACGGCGCAGCGTTCGAGCGTGTTCACGTAGAAGAGCTTGGTAGCCGGATTCCAGGAAGTGGAGAAGAAGTTGGCGGCGCCTTCGACGGCGGGGCAGATGAGCTGGCCTTCGGGCGTAGGCACGGAATTGGGATTCATGATGGGACGGCCGTCGGCAGCAATCCCCTTGGCCCAGGTGAGCTTTTTCACCAGCGGGGAGGCGAGGAGCATCTTGCCGGAGAGGCGGTCCAGGACGTAAAGGAAGCCGTTGCGATTGGCCTGTAGCAGCAGCTTGCGGGGCTGGCCTTTCCAGGTGGTGTCGACCAGTACCAGCGGCTGCACGGCATCCCAATCCCATTCGTCGTGCGGGGTGGCCTGGAAGTGCCACTTGAGCTTTCCGGTGCGGATATCCAGGGCGAGGATGGAGCAGGTATAGAGGTTGTCGCCCTTACGGTTGTCGCCGTTGAAGTCGGGCCCGGCGTTGCCGGTGGGCCAATAGACGATCTTGGCTTCGGGGTCATAGCTGCCGGTGAGCCAGGTGGGGCCGCCGCCGAAATCGATGTCGATGCCGTCCCAGGTTTCCGAGCCGGGCTCGCCTTTGGCGGGGATGGTCCAGAAGCGCCAGACTTCCTTGCCGGTCTTCTGGTCATAGGCGGCCAGGAAGCCGCGCACGCCTTCTTCGCCGCCCGCGGTGCCGGCTACGACCAGGTCTTCGACGGCCATCAGCGAGCCGGTGGCGTTGTAGTTCTTGCGGAAGTCGGCCATTTCGGTATCCCAGAGCATCTGGCCAGTGTGGCGGTTGAGGGCGACCAGGTGGGCATGGTCGGTCTGCATGAAGACGCGGTCGCCGGCGATGGTGACGCTGCGATTGTTGCCGCGCGAGCGGGCGTTGCCGATTAAGCCTTCGGTGAAGGGGCGGGAATATTCCCAGATACGGGCGCCGGAGCCGGCGTCGAGGGCGATGACGCGGTTGGTATCGGTGACGTACATCACGCCGTCGTAGACCTGCGGGGTGCCCTGGAGGCGGCCGGAGTTGGGCACGGCATAGACCCACTTCAGATGCAGATTACCGGCATTGGCGGGCGTGATCTGAGTGAGGGGCGAATAGCGATTGCCGTCCATGGGGTGCATGCTGGTCCAGTCGGCCTGGCTGGTGACGCGGCGATAGCGGTCGCCGTCGGCTTTGCGGAGCAGGTGCACTTTCTGGTCGTCGGTGCGCAGTTGCATTTCGCGGGCCGTGGCGGCGCTGCCGAGCGAGAAGCCATCGAGTTTGGAGCCGTCGGTGAGGGTGACGCTGACGCGCACGGGTTGACCACGGCGGCCGCGGCGCGCCATGGCTTTCATGGCATCGACCAGCGACTTCAACTCCGGCTCCGGCAGGCTCTTGAAGCCGGGCATGCCTTTGGCGGGGATGCCGTCGCGGACGATGGCGAGCAGTTGGTCGTCGGTGTTGACGGCGACGGCGCGGTAGACGGTAGGGGCATGTTCGCCGCCGTTGCCGTCGGTACCGTGGCAGCCGGCGCAGCGGGTGCGGAAGGCGGCCATGCCGGGGGGGGCCTGGGCGTAGGCAGCGGCGACAAGGACGAAGGAAAGAGGAAGACGGAGCAGATTTGCGCGGGTCAAGTGACGAGTATATCGCGCCCGGTTATGCTACTTGGGATGGGCTTGCCGGTGATAGAAACGCCACGTCTGGTGATGCGGGACTGGACGCCCGCGGATCGGGATCCGTTCGTGGCGATCAATGCGGATGCGGCGGTGATGCGCTACTTTCCGTGTGTGTTGACGGCGGCGGAGACGGATGCCATGTTGGCGCGGAACCGGTTGCATGTTGCGCAGCGCGGCTTTGGGTTTTAGGCGGTGGAGTTGCGGGAGATGGGGGAGATGATCGGGTTTATCGGTTTGGGCGTGCCGTCTTTTGAGGCACATTTCACGCCCTGTATTGAGATTGGGTGGCGGTTGGCGGCGCGGTATTGGAATCGAGGGCTGGCGACGGAGGGTGCAGCGGCGATGCTGCGGCATGGCCGGGAAGAACTGGGGTTGACGGACTTGGTGTCGTTTACGGCGATGCCGAATTTGCCTTCGCGGCGGGTGATGGAGAAGATCGGGTTGGTACACGACGCTGTTGGCGACTTCGATCACCCGCGTGTGCCGGAGGGGCACTGGCTGCGAAGGCACGTGCTGTATCGCACGCGTCGGTGGGAGTTTTAGGGTGTGTCGGTGTCGCTTTGGGCGAGCATGAGGCGGTTGCCCTCGGGGTCTTCGATGGCGCACTCGCCCTTGGGCAGGTAGTCCGGATAGTGGATGGCGCCGGGCTGCAGGCCGGCGGCGGTGAGCCTGTTGTGAAGGGCAGGCAGGTTGGCGACGTAGAGGTAGTACAGAGGCCGGGAGACGGCGTGCTCGATGGGACAGTCCGAGCGGGTCAGCATGAGATTTGGCCCGCGGCGCCAATCGGGGAAGCCGGGCATGTACAACCAGGCCCAGTGCATGGTACCGGATTGCGGGACGCGGTTGCCGATAGCGAAGCCGAGGTGGGCATAGAAGCTGGCAGAGCGTTCGATGTTGGCGACCGGGACCATAGCGACCAGGCCGGAGGCGATGTAAGGCGCAGGTTGTTCCGACATGTGGATTCTAACGCTGTGCCAGGATACCACTCTGGATTTTCGGTAACCCCGGCGGTTGGGAATGCTCTCTAGCTGTGGAAAAACATCTCTGGGCCGCCGATGAACGCCGATGAACGCAGATAGGCTCTTTGTTTTGAATCGGCGCTTATCGGCGGCTAAGCGCATGACGCAGGAACGTATTGCAGGAGGACGGAAATGGTGACACTTGCGAACGCGAAGTGGGGGATTGCCGCGGCGGAGAACGAAGCGCGCTCCCAGGGATCAGCCCATGATCATCGCGGTGTGGACGCAGGGGACCTGGTGGGCGCATGTGCGAATGGACAATGCGTGGCAGCCACGAAGGATCTGGCGAAAAAGAGCCAACCGGGGGAGCGGATTTTGATTTCGCGGGAGGCATTCCGTTGCAGGGCGATGGGGCGGTGGTTGGGGCGACTGGTGTGAGTGGAGGCGCGGAGGCGGGAGCGAAGGCGTCCTGAAGGTTTGGCGGTTGGGGCACCGGCGCGGACTACAATAGAACGCACCGATGAAGATTGCCGACGGCGTTCACCTGATTGCTTCTGGCTCACTGGGCGTGTCGCTCACGAGCCCTTATGATTGCAACGCGTTTGCGGTGCGCTGCGGCGATCGCTATTGGCTGATCGACGCTGGGGTAGGGCAGGGAACCGAGCGGATCATCGAGGAGTTGGAGCGCGACGGCGTGTCGGATCGCAAGATCGGCGGGCTGCTGTTGACGCATTACCATCTGGACCATGCGGGCGGCGCGGCGTGGATGCAGCGCAACCTGGGGATGCCGGTGATGGCGGGACAGGAGACGGCACGGGTGCTGCAGGCTGGCGATGAGGAGGCGATTTCGCTGCCGGCGGGGCGCGAGGCGGGTGTCTATCCCAAGGAATTTAAGTTTGAGGCGTGTCCGGTTGGGCGCATTTTGGTGAGCGGGAAGAAACTGCTGTTCGGCGATACGGAAGTGGAGGCCATCCACACGCCGGGGCATTCGAAGGACATGATGGCGTACGTGTTCCGGCAGCGCGGGCGGACGCTGCTGTTTCCGGGCGATACGGTGTTTTATGGCGGGCGCATTGCGCTGCAGGCGACGCATGACTGCGACACGCGGGCGTATGCCGAGAGCCTGCGGGTGCTGGCGGGGTTGAGCTACGACATGATCTTCCCGGGGCACGGGTTGTGGTCGTTGCAAGACGCGCAGCGGCACGTGGATGCTGCGATGACATACGTGGACCGGCTGTTGCTGCCGCCGAACCTGTAACGGGCGTTCGGTTTGTGGGCTCTACGGGCATGACCCACACACATACTTCCACGGACTTGCAGGCCTGTATCGAAGCTTGTCTGCATTGCCACACGACCTGTTTGTCGACGGCAGCGCACTGTCTGAGCATGGGCGGCGAGCATGCTTCGCGGGCCCACCAGACGCTGCTGGCCGATTGCGCGCAGGCGTGCATTACCAGCGCGGGCTTCATGGCACGGCAGTCGGACTTTCATGAGCGCTACTGCGAAACGTGCGCGGAGATCTGCGAGGCATGCGCCGAGGATTGCCACCGGCTGGCCAGCGGTGACGCCAAGATGATGCAATGTGCCGAGGCTTGCCAGCAGTGTGCGTCGCATTGCCGGCGGATGTCGCAGATGGCCTGAATCGGGTAGTCTGGGCGAGTGGGCAAAGACGACGCCGAACTGCTGCGGATCGACGGGCGCGAGGTGCGGATCACGCATCCGGGCAAGCCATACTTCACGCGGGAAGCCAAGCTTTCGAAGCTGGAAATTGTGCGCTACTACCTGGCCGTGGCGCCGGGAGCGCTGCAGGGGATACGGGACCGGCCGATCGTGCTGCGGCGATTTGTGAACGGCGCCGAGGGCGAGGCGTTCTATCAGAAGCGCGCGCCTTCGGACGTGCCGTCGTGGATGCGCACGGTGACTCTGTCATTTCCCTCGGGGCGGACGGCCGAAGAACTGGTGGTGGACGACGCGGCGGGGCTGGCGTGGGTAGCGAACCTGGGCTGTATCGAACTGCATCCGCACCCGGTACGGTCGGCGGATCTGGAGCATCCCGATGAGTTGCGGATCGACCTGGATCCCGGGCCTGGGGTGACGTGGGCCGACGTGCGGCAGGTGGCGCTGGAGGTGCGGGCGCTGCTGGAGGAGGCTGGACTGCAGGGCTGGCCGAAGACGAGCGGATCGCGGGGCATGCACATCAACGTGCGCATTCTTCCGCAGTGGACGTTTTCCGAAGTGCGGCGGGCGGCGCTGGCGTTGTCGCGGGCGGTGGAGCGGCGGATTCCGAAGCTGGCGACGTCGAGTTGGTGGAAGGAAGAGCGCCACGGGGTATTCCTGGACTACAACCAGAACGCGAAGGATCGGACGACGTGTTCGGCGTACTCGGTGCGTCCGGTGCCGGATGCGCGGGTGTCGACGCCGTTGGATTGGAGCGAGGTGCCGGACTGCGATCCGGCGGAGTTCACGGTATTCACGGTGCCGGCACGGTTTGCGAAACTGGGCAATCCGCACGAGGGAATGGATGGGGCGGCGGGGTCGCTGGAGAGGCTGCTGGAGTGGGCCGCGAGGGATGAGGCTTCGGGATTGGAAGACGCGCCGTGGCCGCCGCATTTCCGCAAGATGGAGGGCGAGGCGAAGCGCGTGATGCCGTCCAAGCGGGCCAAGGCGCCGAGGCAGAAGATGCCGTTGTTGACGATCGCGAACTCGCCTTCAAAGGAAGCGGCGCTGGCAGGGTTGGAGCGCTGGAAGCAGCGGCATCCGGAGGCGGCGGCGCTGCTGGCGGTGGACGATGTGCTGGTGGATTCGATGCGCGGGCGGTCGAGTACCTGGACGCGGATACGGGTGAACCTGCGGCATGTGCCGGAGGGGCAGCGGCCGGCGCAGGAGACGCCGGATCCGGATGACGATCCGACGCGGGAGTGGCGGGAAGCTATGTCGAAGCGGAGCCGAAAATCGTAGCGAGTTCGAGCGGCGGCACGACTTCCAGTTGGGCGTAGGTGCAGGCGGCCGGTGGCTTGTCGGGGCGCCAGCGGCGGAAGTGGGCCATGTGGCGGAAGCGTGTGCCCTGCATGTGTTCGTAGGCGACTTCGGCCACCAATTCGGGGCGCAGGGGTTCCCAGGAGAGGTCTTTGCCGGCGCTCCACCGGCTTTGCATGCCGGGGACTCGCTGCGGGCCCGCCCACTCGCGCCAGGGGTGGCTTTCGAGGGCATTTTCCCGATAGGGCGTGAGGAATTCCACTAACTCCTTGCGCTTTGCGGTGGTAAAGCTGGCGCAAACTCCCACGTGCTGGAGCAGCCCGGCCTCATCGAATAAGCCGAGCATCAGGGATCCGATGGCTGTGCCTTCGCCGTCCTTATGCCAGCGGAATCCGGCGACCACGCAGTCGCATTCGCGCTCGTGTTTCACCTTGATCATGACCCGCTTGTCGGGTTGGTAAGTACCGGTTTCGGGCTTGGCCATGACGCCATCGAGACCGGCGCCTTCGAAGCGGCGAAACCAGTCGGCGGCGAGGAGCGGGTCGCGAGTGGCGGGGGTGAGATGCACGGGAGGGCGGCAGTGTGCCAGGAGCTGTTCGAGACGGGCGCGGCGTTCGGAGAAGGGCTGGGGGCGAAAGTCGTGTGTTTCTTCACATAACAGGTCGAAGAAGACGACGGAGGCGGGCATTTGGGCGGCGAGCTTCTGGACGCGGGAGGCGGCGGGGTGGAGGCGGAGTTGAAGGGCGTCGAAATCGAGGACGCCGGCGTGCGCGATGACGATTTCACCGTCGAGGACGCAACGGGTGGGGAGCTGTTCGCGGAGGGTGGGCAACAGCTCTGGGAAATAACGATTTAGCGGTTTGGCGTCGCGGCTTTGGAGGTAGATTTCGTCACCATCGCGGAAGATCAGGGTACGGAAGCCATCCCACTTGGGTTCATAGATCCAGGCGGGCCCTTCGGGTAGGGTCTCGGCCCTTTTGGCAAGCATAGGAAGGATGGGCGGATGGACGGGAAGATCCACGTTTCATGGTAAACCGGGTGACCGTGCGCGCGGAATTGTAACAGATCCTGAAACCACCTGGACCGCTGTCGAATCTCATACTCAGAGGCCGATGTCCGCGATGGGACAGGGCAGGAGGGCGAGCCATGGAACAGCGTTGTCACCGATCGAAGCATGTACACGGCACCTGTGACGTGTGCGGGCGCGACGTACAGGTATTGCACATGCCGGAGGAGATCCACGGGTTTTACTGTGAGAGGTGCTGCCCGGTATGTGCCGAGGCCGAGCAACAGCAGCGGCGGGTGGCGTAACTCCTATCTCCCAGGATAGGGGCGCCAGCCGTTTCAACCGATAGGTGGAAGGCCGATGGCGGTGTTTATCGCCGAAGAAGGGGAGTGGTGCTACCAGTGAAGATTGCGTCGGTCCACTTCCAGAACTCCATTGCGGCTTCTCCGCCGATGAGGTAGTTGTCGCGAGCCACAATGCCGTACTCCGTACCGCTCCATTGCCACCCGAGGCGCGCGTACCCGTCGCCGGTTGACGGCGTGTGATATGGAATTGTTTTCCAGACGGATATTCGCCACTACCGACCGTGATCAGGATGTTTGTCCACTTTGTCATTTCCGTAGAGCGAGCCATTGTTGAACGAAACATTGCCCTGAATGAGGTAGTTGAGAAGGCCCGCGGTTGTTTGACCGTGATCTCGCTGGCTCGTGGAAAATCCGGAAAAAATCTTGCAAGCGAGTCATCGGTACGCAGGAGTCCACGTTCGGCGAGTAGCATGATCGCGGTCGCCGTGAACTGCTTCGTCATGGAATTGATCTTGAAGACAGTACTCGGCGTAACCGGAACATCGAGTTCCACGTTGGCAAGACCGTATCCTTTGGCGAATATGACTTTGCCCTTGTGCATGACGCCAATAACGAGCCCGGGCGTCTTGCCGGTCTTCACATAACTTCCTGCCAGCGCATCAATCGCTGTCAGTTTGGTGCCCGCAGGCGGCTGTCCCCAACTGCTCGTGGCCGCGAGAACCCAAAAGGCCCATCGTGTTAAGAGTTGTGCGCATTGGAGAAGCCTGCGACTCGGCGAAAGCTCTCCACCTGCCTCCAAATTGGCTACCCAATGGATGGACGCTTGCCGATTGTGGGAGGATAGCATGTACCTCCACGGTGTGCCCGTCGGGAAATAGAGTAAACCGGAACTAATTGCGGCGGAGGCCCGTCGTGGGCTGAACGTCAGGCGGCTGGCTGGCGACGAATCTGCCGTTGCTTCCGCGCCGCCTCCAACTTCCGGTCGCGCTCCGCATGGATCTCCTGCTGCCGTCCAGCGAGCATGTCCTTCGGCGTGATGTAGCCGGCGGCGCTGTTCAGGCGGACGTTGTTATAACGCTCGACATAACCCTGCACCAGCCGCCGCGCATCGTCGAGCGACAGTGGCGTCCCCGGACGGATGCACTCCCGTTTGAGCGATTTGTGCCAGCGCTCGATCTTCCCGTTCGACTGCGGGTAAAACGGCGAGGTGCGGACGTGAGTCATGCCTGAGATCCGAATAAACTCCTTGAAGTCCTTGGCGATGAACTGCGGCCCGTTGTCCGAGATAATCCGGGGCCGCGCCTCCGTTACTTCTCCCTGGCTCACTGTAGGATGATCTCGATGTCGGCCTCGGTCATCGACTCCCGGATGCCGCAGTTCACGATGTACCGGCTGAGGCCATCCAGGATGCTGCACAGGTAGTAGAACGTCCCGCCGATGTTGAGGTAAGAGACGTCGATGTGCCAGTGCTCGTGCGCGACCAGCGGCTGCGCAAAGCCCGGGCCCTTCTTCGACGGCTTCCCGTTCCATTTCAACAGCAGGCCGGCCTGGCCGAGCACTCGCCGCACGCTGGACGGGCTGACCGCCACGATATCGGCATCGAGCATCATGAACGTCAGCCCGGCGGTAGCACTCCAGTGGGTTCTCCAGGTGGAACCCGACGATGGCCTGCTTCTCCCACTCCTATAGTCAAAAATCGCGGGGAACCCAGCCGTTGTGCTCGTTCACCTTGCCGTAGCGTTCCCGCCAGTCGTAGAACTTGCTGGCGGTGATGTCGAGCCATTCGATGAACCGCCCGGTGCCGATCTCCGTCTTCTCCGACCAGCGCCGGACGAACTCCACGATCTGGTCCCGCGTGTCGTGCGGAACCCAGACCCCAGTCAGAGTTCCCCAAGCGTTTTTTTAGGGCAACATGCTCGGCCATCAGTTGGGCCAGAACCTCGTCCTTCGTCTGGATCTTCTTCTCCAGGTAGGCGATTCGCTCCTGGTCGGCTGAGTGGTTCGGTCGCGCCTTCTGCGAGCCGTTCTCGAAGAACTCCTTCTGCCAGCGATAGAAGACCGTGGGCTGCAAGCCGAGTTCATCGCACAGCTTCGAGATCGGCTCGTGTTCCAGCATATGCCGCCTGAGGATGGCGACCTTCTCTTCGGGCGCGTAGTGCTTCCGTGGCTTCTTCATGCGTTCTCTCCTTGTACCTTAATGGGAGAACGCCTTCTCCATTTCCAGCTGAACTGGAACACTAGACCATCGTGTTCCTTTCGAGGACACCAGTGCCCGGCGGCTGGCGTATCCCCCGTGGCTTTGGACGATCCGGGTTCGCGGCGTCACTATTGAAATGCAAGGATTGCCTGAATGAGACAGATGCGATCTGTTGGTCCAGTTGAGTGTGGAAGACTTGCAAGAGCGGCCTGCCGCAGTTGGCGGCCGCAATCGGCGCAGTTCGTGAGGTTGCGCCAGTTTGCGGGAGGGGGACTGGAGTCCATCGGCTTCGGGAGTGTTAGCAGTCATCTGAAAACGTAGTTTTCTGAGCAGGGTGCCGCTGGGGCGGCAATATCATCCGCGCCGCAGGCGCGAATCATCCGTCCCATCATCCAGGAGATCGCGTACTATCGGAGGCGATTCGATGGCCATCCTAGAGTCCACAGATGCTCTCCGCTTCCGGCAGTGCCGCAACCAGGAATGCAACGCCTCATTTGCGATCTGCCGCTGTTGCGATCGCGGGCAGCGGTATTGCAGTCCAGAGTGCCGGAAGCAGGTTCGCCGTGCCCAGGTAGCCGCAGCAGGCCAACGCTACCAAGCTTCAGAGGCAGGAAGGCAAGCCCATTGTCGGCGACAGCAGAGGTACCGGGAACGCACGGGCCGACCGAGTGTGACGCATCAAGGTACCCGGTCGGTCACTTGGCCGAGGACAACTGCGGTCGAACGTTTGTATCAGTGCGCTGTTTTGTGGCCGCCGTAGCCCTTGGTACAACCCTCTCGATCCACTACCAAGAGGGCAATTGCGGAGGGAAAGAGGCCGCCGCCGGCGTCATGCCCAATTTTCTACTTTTTCTAGTGACCGTTAACAGAGAGCTACGGCCTTAAGCATCCACGGCCGGCATCTCTGCCGCGCGCAGGCACACCGCCGGATCACCCAGGATGATGTAATTACGGGCATCATGGTAGGCGATCCCTTGCCGCAAGATCTCTGCTTCGTCAACGTGCTTCCCGGTCCCTTTGGCATTCAAGGTTTGAACCAGTTCGGTTCCCAATGCGCCCCAGCGCCTGTTAAAGTCATCCGTTGCCTGTGAATCACTATTCCACATAGCATACAGGCTTTACTGGCAAGATGCAGAGCTATCCGCACGGGAGCGCTGGCAACCTGTTTTGCAACTGGTGCCGTCCTCAATGTGAGGTGGATCTCAGAGGATGGCCTCGATTCAAACGACAGTTACCGCCGGGTAACGTGGGCCGGCCGCAAACCCGTTCGTTGCGGATCATCCGAGAGTGGAACCTGGACTTGGTGGAGGTGGTGCGGAGGGGAGGGTTAACTCCCACGCCTTTCGGAACCAAATCCGTTCCGAGCGGTTAGCGCGGGGTGGCGTACTACAGCGACCCCCGGAGCCGCGGATCTCCCCTATCGACAGTCCACCGCTCCTCTTCCGATTCAGCATTGCCTCAAGCCCAGCGGAGCGCAAATCCAACCAAGCGGACATCGAGGAGTCGCATACTGGGGCTGCCAAGGCGATCAAGCTAATCTTAGTTATTCAATCGCTCCTACTTGACCCGCTTCCTATCTGTCGAGCCTGATCGGCTTAGTTGGCCGTTGCTCTGCCCATGTCCTCCTTCCTGAACTTCCCGTTGCAACGACGATTGACCGCGGCGCTCCCGATGGCTACTCTGAACACATTTCCCAGCGCGCGGAGCGTTTCCGGTCCGCCCAAGGAGCCCTTGACGTGCTTGCTCTCTTTGCATTGCTCTTTCAACTCGCCTCTGCTCAACAATCGGGCATTATCACGTCGGTAGCCGGTAACTTCCGGCTTGGCGATGGAGGCCCCGCCTCCCAGGCTGCTGTCGTGTTTCCCGGCGCGCTCGCCGTCAGCCCGGATAACTCTGCGTGCTTCAACGATGTGGGTAATGCCCGCATTCGCTGCATCAGTCCAGAAGGCATCATCCGTACCGTACTCGTGTCCGAACTCCCTTCCGCCATTGCCATTGACCCCGAAAGGCGTGTCGTTTTCACCTTCGGCCAACGCATCCAACGCGCCAACCCCGATGGCTCGATCTTCAACATCGCCGGCACCGGCGTCGCCGGCTTCTCGGGCGAAAACACCCCGGCCGGCACTGCCACTGTAAACGCTCCAACGGCGCTGGCTTTCGACAGCACAGGCACCCTCATTTTCACCGACCGCCTAAACCACCGCATTCGCGCCATCAGCCCCAACGGCGTCATCCGCACCCTTGCCGGCCGTGGTCAGGCTGGGTTCTCCGGGGACGAAGGCCAAGCCACCCAGGCCACACTCAACCAGCCCAGCGCCCTCGCCCTGGACCCCAACACTGGCGCCATCGTGTTCGCCGACGTCATGAACTTCCGCATCCGCCGCGTCGCTCCCGATGGCGTCATAACCACCATCGCCGGAAACGGCATCAACAGCCCGGCCGCCGAAGGTGCCGCCCTCGAGAACCCCGTCGGCTCGGTCGCCGCTCTGTCCGTCGCCCCCTCTGGAGACATCTATTTTGTCTCCAACCGCCGTGAACGCATCTATCGCATCGCGGATGGCGTGATCTCGCTTTTCTCGGGCCGCGAAACGCCGGGGTTTGCTGGCGACAATGGCCCGGCGGCAGGCCTGCAGTTTCAATTTATTCACTCCCTTACTGCTGACCTTGCCGGCAATCTCTACATCAGCGATGTCTACAACCACCGCATCCGCCGCATCGATGCCGCCGGTATCGGTACCACCTTGGCTGGCACCAGCCTCTCCGCCGGCCAGGATGGCCCCGGAGCGTTCGCCCGCCTCCTGAACCCTTCCGGCCTCATGGTCGATCCAAGCGGCAACGTTCTGGTAACGGAAGTCTGGGGCAATCGCATCCGCCGGATCTCTCCGGGCGGCACAGTCTCCACCTTCGCTGGCACCGGGATCTATGGCTTCGAACCCGAGGGCGAGGGACCTGCCTCCCTCGCTGCCTTTCGCTCGCCCGCGCGCCTGGCCGCAGATCCCGTACGCAGGATGATCTACGTTAGCGATCTCGACAACCATTGCGTCCGCCAGATCACCGAAGACGGCACCATCTCCACCAAAGCAGGGATTTGCGTGCGCTCCGGCTTTGCAGGGGACGGAGGGCCGGCCACCGAGGCACTGCTGACCCGGCCACTCGGCCTCGCCGTAGACAGTACCGGCGCCCTGTTCATCTCAGACCTCGGCAACCGACGCATCCGCCGTGTCGATCCCGACGGTATCATCACGACCATCGCCGGTACGGGCGTTGTGGGAGCGAGTGGCGACAACGGACCGGCTATCCGCGCGGAAATCGCCGTCGTCGATAACATTGCCTTCGGCCCCGATGGCTACCTCTACCTTGGCGACACCAGTGCCCGTGTCATCCGCCGTATCTCGCCGGCCGGGATCATCAGCACGTTCGTGAGTGGCGTACAAGCAAACGGTCTTACCTTCGATCGTCAGGGGAATATTCTGTTCACAGACGGTGGCGGAGGCACACTCCGCAAGGTCACGCCATCCGGCAACGTCGTCCGCATCGCAGGTGCCGGGGGCCAAGGCTTCACCGGCGATGGTGGCCCTGCTCTCAACGCCCGATTTTGGAACGTCTTCGGGGTCGGCCAGGACGACACCGGTAGCATCTACCTTGCCGACAGCATCAACAACCGCATCCGGCGCATCGCAGGAACTTCGGTCCTGCGCGCCAATCCGTCTCTCATCAGCTTCTCGTTTGCGCGGAATGCCAACGCTCAGTCGCGCTCGATCAACATCACGGCATCCGATCGCGAACCCTATGCCTACCGCGTCAGCTCGACTGCCGCCTGGCTCACCGTCTCGGTCTCGGAAGGCAGCGTCAACAGCGATTCCGAACTCACCTTCGAAGTCACGGCGAACCCCGAGAGCATTGCCCCGGGCAGCTACAATGCCCGCATTATCCTGCAGGAAACCACCACCCTCGAAACCGTGCTCATCCCTGTGAATATGACCGTAAGCGCTGAAACCCAGCGGGTCATCCTGTCCCAAACCACTCTTCTGTTTACCGCAGTCACCGCCGGGGTGGCCCCTCCTCCCCAGAGCATCCGTGTCGTCAGCACCGGATCTACCGCGGCTAACTGGCGTGCTGCGATCGAACGCCTCTCCGGCGAGACGAACTGGCTCACCGCTACCCCCACTTCAGGGCGCTCCACCACAGGCGAACCGCCCCCCTCCCTCGATATCCGTGCCAACCCCGCCGGCCTCCCCGCTGGTGCCTACTTCGGCACCATTACCGTCACACTCGATGGCGGCGGCACGCCGCAAATCGTGACGGTCATTCTGAGCGTCCGCGCCCCTGACGATCCGCCTCTGCCCGACACCACACCGCTCGGTCTGCTCTTCACCAGTGACAGCGTTCAAACCATAGAAATCACCAACGTGGCCCGCCAGAACGCCACATTCAGCGCCCGTCCTTCTTTTTCCAGTCAATCCTGGTTCACGCTCTCGTCCACAAACGGCACACTCCCGCCCGGCCAAGCGCAGCGCCTGGAAGTGAAGCCGAACCTCGCGGGGCTGGCCCCAGGCATCTACCGTGCCGAGATCGTGCTGACCTTTGCCCCCCTCACCGGCACACGCACAGTCAGCCTGCTGCTGGTAATTCCGGGAGCACCCGCCAGCCAGCCGGCCGCTCGCACTACCAGTGCCACCTGTGTCCCCAGGCGCCTCCTCCCTTTATTCCGATCCCCGGGGGCGTCGTTCTCGGTACCCGCCGGTTGGCCCATCCCCGTCGACGTCCAGGTCGTCGATGATTGTGGCCAGCCTCTGACCCGGGGCCAGGTCACTGCTACGGCTGCCGGAGATCCGCCGATCAATCTCGTCCACATCGGCGCTGGCCGCTGGACCGGAACTCTCGTCGCCCGCAGCGCCATTCCCAATGTTTCCGCCTCTGCCCGCACCCCGCCGCCCACCCTGGAAGGCACCATCTCCCTGAGTGGCTCCACGGAACGCAATGTCGGCCAGCCCCTTATTCTTCCGAACGGCATCACCAACCGCTTTGACAGCCGCGACTCTCTCCCGGTCTCGCCCGGCGCCCACATCCGGATCCGTGGGGAAGAACTGGCTGGTGAACTCACCGGCGCTCCCGACACCCCTTATCCGGTATTGCTCGCCGATTCTGCTGCTTTCGTCTCCGGCGTCCCGATCCCCCTCATTGCGGTCAATCCCACCGAGATCCTCGGCATCCTGCCTTTCGATCTGCCTCGCGACAACACCTATCAAATGATCGTCCGCCGTGGCACTCGCTATTCCGCTCCCGTCTCCTTTGCCGTCACCACCGCTCAACCCACCATCGTTGATCCGGAAGACCAGGAACGTGGGTACCCGGTGCAGATCGTGACCGACTCCGGTGCCGTGCGCGCCGATATCGACCGTCCCGCCCGTCCCCAGGAGCGTATTCGTATCCTCGCGGCCGGCCTAGGCTCGGTCGATCTCCAGGTTACTTCCGGCGCACTGGCTCCCTCCGATCCGACCGCCAAACCCCTCGCGGCCGTAAGCCTTACCGTCCAGGACACACCTGCCGAGATCACCGAAGCCCTCCTCACACCCGGCCTCGTCGGTCTCTACTCCATTTACGCTGTCGTGCCGTCCTCCATCACCGCAGATCCTGCCGCCCGTGTCGTTCTCACTGTCGCGGGCGCTGAAAGCCAAGTCGTCACCATGGCTGTTCTCCCAGAGGAAATCATACTCGAATGATCTGACCGGGGAATGTTGATGCCTGAGGGTGAGCCGGCGAGGTTCACTCGCCGGCCACGCGTCACATCAGAAGGGCCGCGTCCCGATCGGCAATCGGCGCTCGTAATAGCGGTTGTTCCAAACCACAAACCCGTACACATTATCGGCGCTCGGACTCAGACTCACTGTCTGGGGGACAAGCACCGGCAGCGGCACATTGAACCACTGGTTGCGTACCCGCCCACTGATCGTGACGCCGATTTGGCTGGCCGTGCCCGAGCCTTCCGTCAGAATCCAGAGCGGTTCGCCGCGGCGGGCGCGGTCCGTGTAGCCGAAGACGCGGTACTCCCAGGGACACAGATTCACGGCAACGCCTGGAATCATGCAGAAGGTGCGCGTCGAGACTAGCCGTCCTCCCGTTCCCGAGCCGGTGATCACCTCCCAGTTGCCCTCTTCCGCGACGTTGACGAAGTAGCGGATGGAAGGTGTTCCAGAGGCTGCACTCCGGGCGCCGTCCTTCTCCGCGGTCTCTCCGATCAACACGGACTTTTCAAAGACCTTACCATTCGTTTCCACTGACACATGCAGGCGGCCATTTCCCGTGATCGCGGGAATAAGGAAACTACCTGGAAGCTGCTCTTGCTCGCGTACCAGAATCTCCTGGCCGCGGAACACAACAGAGACGCGGGCCACCATATCCTCGCCAGCCACTCCGACTCGCAGGTGACTGCCCGGCTGTACCGAGCCAATCGCACCGCTGATTCGCTCCTGTGCCGGGCACGCGGTTCTGCCATCCACACATCCGCGGTCGCCGCTCAAGCGGGAAGCGATCTCCAACTCCGGCACAACCTCAGCCAGGCCGGCCCCCTCCTCGACGGCAATACGGATGCCAGCCTCCGCCGGCTGCGGGCTTTCAGCCCATCCCAGGCTCAGGGCCGTCAAAAACACAAAAAGGATCTTGCGCATATTTGTCTCCTTCCATCTCAACGGGACTCCCGGCGTCTGCAGGCAGTCTCACTTTCACCTGGAATAGCGGAGGGCCGAGACCGGCTTGCGCAAAGAATGCGGCGTTCGCTGCGTTATAATCCAGAATTCCTGGAAGTGCCCATGTCTCAAGCGCTCTGCGCCATTTTTGCGATCACCGTAGCAGCACCGCTGTTCGCCCAGCCCGGCCGGCTCTCTCTGGTAGCGGGTGGCGTAGCGCCGGGAGAGGGCGGCAACGCCAGGAACGCACACCTTTACTACCTTGGCCAGATCGCGGTACACCCGGATGGCGGGTTGCTGGTATCGGACCGCTGGCGGGTTCTTCGCATTGATAGGAACGGAGTACTTACCAGGCTCGTCGGTGACTGGAAGCGCTGGTATGGCGCTGCCAGCGGCCCCGGCCTGCAGCAGGGAACGGACGCTGGTTTCTCGGGGGGCTTCGCCGTGGATGCAGCCGGGAACGTCTATTTTTCTGAGCAGTGGGTTTCGGTGATTCGCCGTCTGGACCCCGGCGGGCAGTTGACGACCTTCGCGGGAACGCAGTCTGCGCGTGGATATGCCGGCGATGGCGGACCCGCCCGCAGCGCGCAGCTGCAGTCGCCAGCTACCCTCGCATGGGGTCCCGACGGTAGTCTCTTCGTTGCCGATTCCGAAAACCATCGCGTCCGGAGAATCACGCCGGGTGGGATTATTGAAACGGTGCTCGGCAGCGGCCAGGCTCGCTCAGACGGAGATGGCGGGCCTGCGGATAAAGCCAGCATTCGGTCGCCGGAGTTCATCGCTGTTGATGGTTCCGGCAACCTGTTGGTAAGTGACACCACTGCGAATACCATTCGGATTGTCTCGGCAACCGATGGCATGGTGCGGGTCTTGGCCGGTACTCCCGGCACACCGGGGTTCAGTGGCGATGGCGGCCCTGCAACCGAAGCTCGGCTGAACAACCCCGGCTCCATTAGCGTTGGCAGCGACGGGCGAATCTACTTCGCCGACCGCTTCAACCTGCGTATTCGCAGAGTGGAGCGGGATGGCACCATACATACCTTTGCCGGGGGCGGCAATGCGGCAGACACCGAAAACATACCGGCGACGGGCGCTCGTCTTGGCTATGTCTCATCGATCGCAACCTCACCGGCCGGTGCGCTCTATCTTGCCGAGACGGGCTCGTACCGAATTCGTGTCGTTAGCCCCGATGGCACCATCTCCACCTTTTCTGGAGCAGATAGTGAGACGGGCATCGGCGGGCCCGCCCCTTTTGCACGGGTCACCAATCCGAAAGCCGCCGTGATGGATACGGCTGGAAATACTTACGTTGCCGAAAGCTACGTCATCAAACGCATCGACACAAGCGGACGAATCCAGCACTACGCGGGCAACCCGAATGCCAGCTTTGCCCTGACCGGCACTGCTCCCGCACTCAGCGCGAACCTGGGCTGGCTCAGCGCGCTGGCCGTGGATCCAGAGGGCAACCTGCTCGTGCTGGATTCCGGTGGACGGGTGCTCCGCATCGGCGCCGACGGTCTGGTGCGCCATGTGGCGGGCACTCGCGTGCCAGGCTTCAGCGGGGATGGCGGACCGGCTATCGACGCTGCTTTCGACAACCCGCAGGATCTGGCGGTTGATTCGCTTGGGCGCATTTATGTTGCCGACCGTGGTAACTCGCGCGTACGCATGATCGATGCCGCAGGTCTCATCCGAACCGTGCTGGATGGCAACAACGCCGGGGCTGGCGTCGTCAATGTCACGCCGAGCGGACTCGCCTTCGACACCAACGGCGACATGCTGATTGTCGATGCCGACCGGCACCGTGTCTGGCGTTTCGTGGAGCGCACCGGCGCGCTCACGCCCTTCGCCAGCGACGGCACCTGCAGTGGCTTGACGAGCATCTGCTGGCCAACCCGCATCGCGGTGACGCGTTCCGGAGAGATCTATGTTGTCAAAGACGGTCATGTCACCCGAATCTCCCGCGATGGCATCCTGCGTGAGCTTTTCACCGGTACGGGGTGGATTCCCTGGGGCGACAATGATCGGGACAGAGCGTTTGCCCTCAGCACATCCAGCCTCTCCGCCACCTCCAACGGCGATCTGCTTTTCGCCACCACCACCGACAACCGGGTCTGGAAGATTCAGGGCGCCGGCCCGTTTTTCGCCACGCCGGCGGCGCTCTTATTCTCATTCGCCCAGGGCGCGGCCGCAGCCAGGCAGGCCATCTCTCTTGAAACCGGTGACAACCAGCCACGCGCCTTCTCTATCTCACCGTCCGTGCCGTGGCTATCTGTCAGTACTTCGGAGGGCGCGTTACAGCCGGGCCGCGCCGCGAACGTTGTGGTAACGGCCGATCCCAAAGGTCTCGCCAAGGGCACCTATTCCGGCAAGTTGATCGTTCGTAACCCTGAGGATACCTCGCAACGCCTGGAGATCCCGGTCACCATGACCATCAGCGGAACCCCGCAGCAGATGCGTCTCTCGCAAACGGGCTTTGCCTTCGCCGCGATTGAAGGCTCGACGACCGTGTCGGCGCCGCGCGCGCTGCAGGTGAGCAATACCGGCACCGGCATCATGAACTGGCGTGCTTCGGCGCAGACGTTGTCGGGTGGCAACTGGCTCCAGGTGTCGCCGGCAACGGGCGTCAGCGACGCCGCGCGCGCCGCCCCCGAACTTCGCGTCGCCACCAATCCGGCGGGACTGCCGGCCGGAGTCTACTTCGGCCTGGTTACGGTAACCGCGGAGGGTGTCGACAATTCGCCGCAGTCCGCCACCATCATTCTCAACGTTACCGGCAGAAACCAGACGCCTGGGCCGGTTACCGAACCGGCCGGCCTACTCTTCACCAATGCGCAAGGCGCCCCAGCGCCGCAGGAGGTGCAGATCGCGAACATCACTACTGCCGAACTGTCCTATACGGCGACACTCTCATTCCCCGCCGGGACGGCTTCGTGGGCTGCACTCGCTGGTCCCGGTGGCCGCATCGCCGCGGGAGCCACGGGGCGTGTCGAAGTGCGAGCGTCGGCGGGACTGCGCGCCGGAGTCTACACCGGCGAGTTGCGGATCACCATTGGAAACGAAGCCACGGCACGGGTCGTGAATCTCGTTCTTGTCATCGCCGAGGCCGCAGCCGGCAATGCGGCCAGTGACACGCGCGCCAGAGCCGCTGGAGGATGTGCGGCAACCCGCTTGGTTCCGGTATTCGCCAGCCCTGCCGCGTCGTATCAGACAACCGCGGGATGGCCTGCCCCGTTGACCGTGCGCGTTGTCGACGACTGCGCCCAGCCCGTCACGGAAGGACAGGTAGTGGTCACGTTCTCGACGGGCGATCCAGCCCTGCGCTTAGTATCCGAGGGCGGTGGGCGCTGGTCCGGCACCTGGGCCGCGCGTACGGCGAGCAATCGCGTCACCTTGATGGCGCAGGCGCAAACACTAGCTCCAGTATTGGCAGGAACGGGTCGATTGGAGGTCGGCGTACGAGAAGACCGCGAGCGTCCCGTGATCTCACCCGGGGGTATACGTAGTCTCGCGAGCCTGCGCGAGGGCCGTCCGGTGGCGGTCCGAAGTCCGGTAGCGATTCTCGGAGCGCGCCTGGCGGCGGAAAAGACTGAGTCCAGCTACCCGCTACCTCCCGGGCTGGGCGGCACGTCGGCCCTGATTGCGGGATTGCCGCTGCGGCTAAGAATGGCTGATCCGGAACGCATTGAGGGAGTGCTTCCGTCAAATGTGGCCGACAGTACGCCTTTGCAGATGATTGTCCGCCGCGGGAACTCTTACTCCGTGCCGGAGCCTGTCATTGTGAGTGAGGTTGAACCGGCCATATTCACAGCCGACGGCACCGGACTCGGGCAGGGGATGGTGTTCGCGCTAGCCGCGGACGGCCCGCGTCTGTTGGCCGATATCGAGAGGCCGCTGGTGACCGGCGACCGCATCGGCATCCTTTGTGCCGGGCTTGGACCGGTGGATAGGCCGTTGGATGACGGCGTGCCCGCCCCGGCCGAAGGTACACCACGGGCGTTGAAGGAGATCGTAGTCACCATCCAGGGCAGGCTGGCGGCGGTCACCAGCGCGCGTCTCGCGGAGGGGTTGGTTGGACTGTATTGGGTGGAAGCTACGGTTCCACCTCAGTTGCAGCCGGATGGGAACGCCGACGTTATTGTGCGCGTGGGCGAGCGGGAAAGTCTCGCAGTCACGGCTGTCGTGCGCGGCGATCCGTAGTCCGGGAGAGAGCCGGGATTCACTCCCGCATTTTTCTTGAGCAGCCCTTACCGGTCCTCGCGCTGTGCGAAGTGAAAGGTTCAACCACCATGAAAAATTCACTCGCTCTTCTCTTTGGCGCCCATCTTCTGATGGCTTCGGCCACGTTCGGAACGGATCCCGGCAGCCTACTCCGGCGGCACGCCACAAGCGGCGATGCGCCCACGTCAGATGTCAAGGCAGTGGCGGACGTAGCTGTTGAATCGGCGCGATTCGATGCCCTGGCGGCGGAGGAGAAGAAGGCGTCCCGCGACGCCATCACCGTTTACAGCACCGATCGCATCGTGCCGCTGATCGTCACGGGAGAGGCCGGCAGCAGTTCCATCGTTACCCGCATTGATGTCGTTAACACCGGCACGCGAACCACAGAGATGCTCATCGAGTTCTTCGACGCATTCGGAGACCGCATCGCATTACCGCTGCTGAACGAGAGCCTCGATTCGATCGGGCCCACCAACGCGGCCGGTACATCGATGGGTGTCAAGACTGTGGCGAAGGTCTACGTAATCCCGCAGGACTCCCGCACACGCATGGCGTACGCGCGCGTCCGCACCACTCCGTCCGGTTCAGCCGAGGTGTTCGTGACGCACATGGCGCTGAGTGATGACGGCGCCGCCACGGCATCGTCCACCGGGCGCCGGAACGACAGCCGCGAGTACTATTTCCTGGTCAACCCGTCGCGCACGCCTGGTTGGTCGCTGTCACTCGCCAACATGTCCTCTCTTTCGCTCACGGCGACGATTACTGCGCGCAGCATGTCGGGTAGGCTGCTGTGCCAGGGCATAGCGACGTTGGCGAGTGGCGGCATGCTGAACTCGCGGGTGCCGCAGACCGACACGTGCTTCTCTTCACTCCAATCTGAGTTCCTGCTGGAAGTGATTGGCTCGCGGGACGGCCTGCAGGCTACAACATACTCCTTCGGCGCCAACGCGATGGAGATTCTGCCGCCTGTGATCCGGCAATGAGTCCGACTCTTCCGATGTAGTGGTGTCCGTGCGTAGGCCTTTGGCGGTGCCCTTCCCAGGGCGCCGCCTTTTCCGTTTTTCGGCCGCGTTTTTTCGACACAGAACTTTGCGCAGTGTGTGCCCCGCGTTTCGCTAGATCGTGTGAAGGAGCTCGAAACCACCATGAAAAAGACGATCACGATCACGACGCTGTTGGCAGTTGCCAGCGCAGCGGCTCAGACCCAGGTTATTATCCCGGACGGAACCAAGATTCGTGTCCGGCTGGACCAGAACATCAGTTCCAAGACCGCCGACGAAGGGCAGACCGTGGCGCTGTCGGTAATGGAGCCGGTGGAGGTCAATGGCTTGACTGTGGTGCCCGAAGGCGCCGCGGCAACCGGGACCATCACCATGGCACAGGAAAGCCGGCGGATGGGACGCGCCGGGAAACTCGATTTCTCGATTGACCGCGTGCGCGCCGCCGACGGCCGCTGGGTGCCGGTACGATACCACCTGCAGAAGAAGCAGGGTGCCGACAAGGCGATCAGCACGGGCATCCTCACGGCCGGCGCTGTCATTCTGTTCTGGCCCGCCGCGCCGCTGTTCCTCTTGCGTAAGGGCAAGGACACCGATATTCACCGCGGCGTGGCATTCGACGTCTACACCGACCGCAATCACGTTCTGGGCTCCAGCCAGCCAGTCGGCGTTCCTCAGCCGGTGACGGCAGCGTTCGACGGCCCGACGCCGGTCCATTCCGTGGTGGAGACCAAGTTCACGCCGGCGGCCATGGGCGCGGCTTCCCCCTACGCCACCGTAACCGTCAATGGCGCGGAGCAGGGGGGTGAGATCGAAGTCGATGGGCGGTTCGCCGGCTCCATGCCCAGCGTGCTCAAACTGTCGACGGGCGACCACGTGATTCGCGTACGGCTGGGCAAGCAGACTTGGGAGCGGACGATCACGGTCCAACCCGACAGTCATGTGAATCTGGTGCCGGCCTTTGCCAGTTCCCACTAAGTAGCGGTAAGAAGCCGGAAGGATGCAGAGTTGCGCCCTTCCGGCAAGTCATTTGGGTTACGATTAGGGACTCAAGCCATGCGAATTGTTGCTCTTTTGCTGGCGGCAGCGCTGGCGCTCTCGGCACAGCCTGGAACGATCACCACGATTGCGGGCGCGTACTGGACCGGCGATGGCGGACCCGCGACCCGGGCCCGGATGTTGTCTCCCGGGAGCTTAGATGTCGACCGGGAAGGCAACATCTTTGTGATGGATTCGGGCTTAGCGGTGATCTGGAAGATTGCGCCAAACGGGACGATTACGATCGTTGCCGGTACTGGCCAGCAAGGCTTCACCGCCGATGGAGCCCAGGGCCGGCAGACGTCGTTCCGCCCACAGTCGACGTCGGCAGTCCGCATCACGATGGATGGAGAGTTGCTCTATGCCGACAGCAATAATAACCGAGTTCGGAAGGTCAACCGCGATGGCGTCGTGTCTACCATTGTGGGAACGGGAGTAGCGGGATTCTCTGGCGACGGCGGCCCAGCGACTGCCGCCCAGGTTGAAGCGCCTCTGGCGCTGGCTCTTGATTCCACCGGTAATCTCTACATCGGTGAGGGCTGCCGGATTCGCAGGGTCTCTACAAACGGCCAGATTGAGACAGTGGCTGGTGCGATTGATTGTGGCCTGGTGGCGGATTCCGGCCCGGCGGTTGGAACGCGGCTAGGGCTGATTGCGAGCCTGGCGGTGGATGAGGCGGATGTTCTCTATTGGACCCAGCATGAGGTTCGGGATGGTGTGATCAACTATAACGCAGCCTCGATTCGCCGATTATTGGATGGTAATCAGTACCTGATACACACCACCGGCTGGGCGCCTGGGTTGCTTGCGCACAACGGGACTCTGCTACACGGAGGGAACTTGAACCAGGTACGGCGAGTGGCCTCCAATGGCTCGTCTACGGTAGTTGCGGGGACAAGCAGAGGGTTCTCCGGCGATGGTGGACCGGCCACCAGTGCGCAGTTTCAGACCATTTGGGGACTGGCGCTGCATGCAGACGGGAGACTGCTGGTAGCGGACTCATGGAACCATCGTGTGAGGCAGATTGATCGCGACGGTATCGTAACAACGATCGCTGGTTCGGACCCCGTGCAAGGCGACAACGGTCCCAGTGCCTTCGCGCGGCTGGACAGTCCATCAGAACTGGCCCTGCTTCCGAATGGGGACCTGGTCGTCGGGCATGACAACCGCATACGTCTGATCTCCTCGAGCACGATCCGCACAGTCGCCGGAGACGGCATCTACGAGAGTACGGGCGATGGTGGT
Organism: Bryobacterales bacterium; assembly: GCA_016789745.1. Taxonomy (GTDB): domain Bacteria; phylum Acidobacteriota; class Terriglobia; order Bryobacterales; family Bryobacteraceae; genus CADEFT01. The sequence continues at coordinate 54,343 of JAEUQF010000139.1, read as the reverse complement.
CCAGCGGTCGCCGCGCGTTTGAGGGGAAGTGAGGGAGTGGCTGCCGAAAGCAGCGGAAACATTTATGTTTCGCAGGATTCGGGAGCGATTCGACGGATTTCGCCAGACGGAATCATCACACTGTTTGTTGGACACTACGGCGATCCGGCGCAACTGCCTTCCGGCGATGGGGTGGTGGGTCTGGCCGAAGGGATGGCGTTCGACGCGGCAGGGAATCTGTACTGGGCGGACCGATTCAATCACGTCGTCCGAAGGCTTGATGCGAGCGGCGTGATTACGACTCTCGCCGGTTCGGGAAGACCAGGCTTCGGGGGAGACGGCGGCCCAGCGACATCGGCACTCTTGAACACCCCGCAAGGTGTTGCGGTGGATGGCGATGGAAATCTTTTCATAGCGGACAATGTCAATGATCGCGTCCGCAAGGTAGACAAGAACGGCATCATCACCACACTGGCGGGAAGCACCAACGGCTTTGGTGGCGACGGCGGACCCTCCACGCAGGCCCGTCTAGCGAGGCCAAGGCGGCTTTGCTTGGATACCGCGGGAAACTTGTACGTCTCTGAAGGGTGGAACAATCGCATCCGCCGCATCACCCGCAACGGCATCATCACCACCGTGGCCGGCACTGGCCGCAACGAACATAGTGGCGACGGCGGTCCGGCAAACCAGGCTTCCCTCAGTTCTCCAACAGGCATCGCCATCGACAACAACGGCAACCTTTACATCGCCGACACCGGCAGTCACCGCATCCGCCGAGTCCAAGGCGTCGTCTCAATGTCTGCCACACCTGCCGCGTTGCAATTCCCGTTCACCCTAGGCGCACCCGCCGGCAGTCAGTTTCTCACCGTCAACGTAGCCGACCAGCAACCCCGCCCCATCACAGTAGAAACCAGCGTTCCCTGGCTCCGCGCCACCCCACCAGCGGGCCAGGCCCCCGGCGTGTTCAACATCACTGCCAATCCAGGTGGCCTGCGTCCAGGCACGTATAGCGGCCGCATCACCATCACGAACCAGGACGACAACCGCGAGCGCGTGGATGTCGCCGTTCTCATGTCTATCAGCGGGTCGGCGCAGGAAATCCAACTCTCGCAAACCGGCCTGCTCTTCGCCGCTGTCCAGAATGGTCCGGCGCCGCCATCGCAGACCTTCCGCGTCCTCAATGCGGGCATCGGTGCGCTCGACTGGCAGGTCACGCCCAGCGTCACGGCAGGTGCCCGCTGGCTCGATGTGACGCCGGCAGCAGGCCGCACCGACGTTCAGCAGCGGTCGCCGGCAGTAGACGTCAAGGTTAACCCGGCAGGACTCGCACCCGGAATCTACTACGGGCTTGTATCGGTGTCGGCCGCCCGTGTCGACAACTCGCCGCAAGCGGTCACCGTGGTGCTACAGGTGTTTCCAGCCGACCGGCCGCCCACACCGGCCGTCTATCCGAACGGGCTGATATTCACGGGAGCCCCGAACGCCGGGCGGCCCGCGCAGACGATTGACGTCTCCAATCTTACTTCGCAGAACCAGACAGTGGCAGCATCGCTCAGCTTCCCCGACACACGCCGCTGGCTGGAATTGGCCACCACCGCCGCGCAGCCGCTGCTGAGCGGACAGACCGTACGCATCAGTGTCCGGCCGCAACTGCTGGGAATCCCCGTTGGCGTGTATACCGCTACCATCAATCTGACCGTGAATCCAGGCAACCTGCGAAGCAGTGTGACCGCGCTGCTGGTGATCACCGATGCGCCAACCAACAGCGCCACCGCGTCCAAGCAGGCGGCGGGAGGCTGCCTTCCAAAGCGCTGGCTGCCGGTCTTCCGCCAGCCGGGCGCCAACTACGCCGCCACCGCGGGTTGGCCGGTGCCGGTGGAGGTGGATGTTGTGGATGATTGTGCCCGTCCGATGACGGCGGGATCGGTCGTGGTGGCCTTTTCACAAGGCGATCCGCCACTGACGCTGCGTCACATCAGTGAAGGTCGCTGGACCGGCACCTGGACTTCGCGCAACAGCCGGTCCACCGGCGTCAGCCTGACCGCGCGGGCCGAAACCGCCGTGCCCGCATTGACAGGCGAAGGCCGCATCACCGGCGGCGTCGCCACGCAGACCGATCAGCCGTTGATTACGCCCCGCGGCGTGCAGAATGAGGCCAGCCTTACCGGCCGGGGAACCACCGCGATCGGCACCCGCGTGCGGATTGTGGGATCGCGGCTGGCCACGGGCGCGCTGCAGGCTCCCACGGGGGGGCCGCTGCCCGCGGAATTGGGAGGAACCAACGCTATTGTCGGCGGCCGGCCTGTTCCGCTGCTTTCGGTGGCGGAAGGCGAACTGGCAGCGATCCTGCCGTTCGGATTGGCGGCGAACACCACGCATCAACTGATCGTCCGCAACGGAACACGCTTATCGCCGCCGGAGCCCGTGCTGGTGACGGCCGAGGATCCAGCGTTGTTCACACTGGATGGTACGGGCCGCGGGCAGGCGCAGGCTTACGTGATGACCGACAGCGGCCCGGTACTGGCGGATCTAGCCAGACCGGCGCGGGCTGGGGACCGGCTGATTGTAATGGCTGCCGGATTAGGGGCGGTGTCGCCAGCGCATGAGGAGCGCAACACGGCGCCCGAAGGTTCGGCGATCCGCGCGCTGGCTGCCATGACCGCGGAAATCCAGGGAGTGCGGGCCGAAGTCGAGTCGGCAATGCTGGCGCCGGGACAGGTGGGCATCTATCGCGTGGCTTTGCTGGTGCCGGCCGGGTTGACACCCGATCCCGCAGCCATCCTGTTGCTGAAGGCCGGCGAAGTTGCCTCGCCTCCGGTGACACTGGCGGTGGAATAGACCATGACGACAACACAGTGGCAGCGTTTGCGCGATCTGTTCGATCAGGCGTTGTCCCTCTCGCCATCAGAGAGGCATGCTTTCCTCGACGAATCGTGCGCCGACGATCCGGAGTTGCGGCGGGAACTGGAGCTACTACTGGCTGCGGGTAGCGTGGAAGATAACCCGCTCTCGCGCCCGTTGCCGGAAGTGGATGCGGCGCTGTTGCCCCGGTTGCAGGAGGTGCTGGTGGGGGAGCCGACCGCGAGGTTCCACACGGGCATCACCCTGAAGAACCGTTATCGCGTCCAACAGCATCTGGGAGACGGCGGCTTCGGACAAGTCTATCTTGCCGAGGATCTTCAACTGGAGAACCGGCGAGTAGTGGTAAAGTTCCTGCCCAGCGCGCAGGTGAAGGCATCCTGGCATGGCAAGAGGTTCCGGCAGGAGTTACAGGCACTGGCCAAGCTGGATCACCCGGGCATCGTGAGTGTCTACGACACCGGGGAGACCGACTCGGGTGTGCCGTACCTGGTGATGCAGTTCATTCCCGGCGAAACACTGCGTGCGCTGTTGGAACGCGGGCCGATTCCGTTTGATCGCATGCGCATGTTCGCCGCCCAGATGGCGGAGGCCCTGGCGGTAGCGCATGCCTCCGGAATCAGCCACCGCGATCTCAAGCCGGAAAACATCATGATCCGCCAGTCCGGGCAGGAGGAGCCACGGGCCGTGCTCCTCGATTTCGGTTTGGCGCGATTGGCCGAAGGGGAAAGCAACGGCGGGCGGCGTTCCAGCGTACTTGCCGGCACCCCCGCCTACATGGCCCCGGAGCAACTGCTCGGCGCGCCCGTCGAGGCGAGCGATCAATACTCGTTAGGCGTTGTCATTCTGGAGGCGCTAACCGGTAAGCGGCTCCATGAGGTCATCGGTGGAGAAGGGCCTGCGTCGGCTGTGGCGCGTGCTCTCGGCGATCGGCACGATGTTCCGGCACCCGCTCGCGCGGCCCTCATACGAGCCTTGGCCTTTTCGCCCGCCGAACGGTTCGCCTCGGTGCGTGAGTTCGCTACCGCGTTCGGTGAGAGCGAGCCGGTGCACGCTGGACAGCCTCGGCTGTGGCTAGTCGCGGTGGCACTTCTGCTGATCGGCATCCTTGCCACCATAGCTTGGCGCGCACCGCAGGATACGCGGATCGCCTTCTCCATCACCGACGCCGCCGGTGGCACGCCCCCAACCAATGCGCCGTTTCATAAAGGAGATCGCATCCGGCTGCGATTCGCACCGTCGGCGTCCGGGCACTTCTATTTGTTCAACGGATCGCCCACCGCGCAGACTATGCGCTTGTTATCTCCCGGCCAGGGGTCGGACAATGGAGCCATCGCCGCCGATCAGATCGTTGAGTTTCCATCTACGCCCGGGGAGTTCCTGGAGTTTGACGAGCAAAAAGGGGAGGAGGAGATCTGGGTTGTCTGGAGTGCCCGCCCCCTGCCTGTCCTGGAGGCGATGCGGCGGTTCTCCCAGGCCCCCTTCGGAGGTGAGATTCGGGATCCCATCGCGCTCGAGAAGTTGCGGGGCCTGTTACGATCCATGCCGGCCCGCCTTCCCAAGCCAGTCCAGCGCGGGCCCGGAAGTGCGTTTCGAATAAGTGGTGATCTTTTTATTGGCAAGGTGGTACTGCGACATGAGTAAACCAGGAACTCTGACGATGTTCGCATTATTCGCGATAACGCTTTTCTCGCAGACCGAGGACACGCCACGCGGGCTTTGGAACACGGAGTTCCAAAAGAACCGCGCCACTTCAGAAAACACCGGCGGACAGCCGCGCATGCTCGGCGTGACGCTCTGGCGTATGCGGGCGCCGCGCGCTACGGATCAGGCTCGTATCATCATCCATGAACCCGATACCGGGAATACTCGCGAGATGACGCCGGAGCGCATCAGCGCGGATTCCAGGCTGTATCCGGATGACCGCGTGAGGCTGACCATCGAATCGGCCGTCAGCGGTTATCTCTACGTTGCTTCCTGCGAGTTGTATGCCGATGGCAGCCGGGGAACGCCCTATCTGCTGTTTCCCAGCCGCCGTATTCTGGGTGGGAGTAACCGCATGAAGCCAGGCATGGTGGTGGAACTTCCCGAGCCGTCGAACCGCCGCCCGTACTTTACCCTGAAGCGTGGCAGGGCGGACCATGTGAGTGAATCGCTCATCGTGTTGGTGAGCGGGCAGCCCATTCCGGGCCTGATAGTGGACCAGCAGCCGGTCGCGTTGCAGCCCGCTCAGGTGGAGCGTTGGATCAAGGACTGGGGCGCGGGTGTGAAGATGATCCAGATGGAGGGCTCGGTCGGCCAGTCGTGGACGGCGGCGGAGAAGGCGGCCGCCAGCGGTGCGGCTCGCCTGCAGCCAGGCGACCCCGCGCCCCAGCGCATCTACCGGGCCACACCCGCGAGCGGACAGCCCATCGTGATTGCCCTGGATCTGAAGCTGGTGAAATGAACGTCCGGCTGTGGTGCGGTCGCCTGGCAGCCACGTGGTATGGCTGTGGCCTCCTGATGGCGCAGTCGACGCAAAGCCATGTCACCGGGCGCGTGACGGACTACCTGGACGGACTGCCCGTAGCCAATGCAATTCTAACGGTCGAAGCGCCGGGGCAGGTGCCGCAGCGCGTGCTGGCCGACGCCGCGGGGCTATATACGGTGTCCGGGCTGTCTCCGGGGCGTTACCGGTTCGCTGTCAGCGCCGCGGGTTATCAGAGTTGGGAGCAGCGTGAGGTGGACATACCCGTCTCGGTCCTGCTGGAACTCAACTTCCCGCTACGTGCCCTCGACGATGTCTGGGAGCGCGGGATGCGGCGTAGCATTCTGCCACAAGGCAGCCGGGCCGTGTTGACGTTCATCGGTCCGGATTTGGATGCCGGGCGCATGCGGCCTTTGCTGAATACGCGGGTCAGCGCCTTGGGATTCGAAACGGCCGGATCAACCGTGATCGACCGGCGCGCTCTGCAACAACTGCCGCTGTCCGGCCGCGATGCTTATACCCTTCTGGCGCTCATCGGCGGCGTCACGGCGGATGGGGGAACGGCGCGGGGCCTGGGCTTAGCGGCGCACGGGCAAAGGCCGTCGGCCGCCACGTTCCTGCTGGACGGTGTGGAGAACAACAATGATCTGGTTACTGGACCCTTGAATATATTGCCGCCGGAAGCCATCCAGGAGTACCGGGTCAGCACCGGGCTGTTCACCGCGGAGTACGGGCGTAGCAGCGGCATCGTTGCGAATGCGGTGTCGCTGAGTGGCCGCGATTCCTGGCACGGCATGGGCTACCTCTATGGCAACCATGAAGCTTGGAATGCCAACACCTTCCAACGGACCCAGCGCGGCATTCCGCGCGCGAGGCGCCGCGAACAGCAGCCGGGGCTGGTGCTCAGCGGGCCCTTCGTCCGTTCCAAGTTCTACGCCTCTCTCGCCGCGGAGTACGTCCGCAATCGCACCGAAGATGAGCCGCAGGAGTTTCTTCTTCCTACCACCCGCTATGCGCAGTTTCTGATCCAGGGCGGGGCCGGCCGTGCACTGCTCGATCGCTTCCGTGCTCCGTTTGCCGACCGGAATCTGGTAAACGCACCGGTAACGTTATCGCCCCCGAATGGCTTGGATCGGCGCCTGGGGCTGCTGCGTGCCGATTACGTCGCCGGGCGTTCGCGTCTGTTCGGACGCCTGCTACATACTGACCTTCGGCGGCCGTTCTTCATCTGGACGCCCTATCCGGACTTCGTAACTCCGATGGGGCAAAGGGCCTGGCAATACGCAGGGGGCATGATCGGCATGCCCTCGCCGTCGATAACGACGGAATTGCGCGTCAGCCTGGCCACCGACAATCTCCATTGGGATCGCCGCTACCCCGGCATTCCCACTCTGGAGTCTGATGATGGTACTGTACTGCCCGGCAGCCCCGCGTTCTACAGCTATCGCAATGGCACGCGCCGCTGGGAGGTAACCGGCAACCTCTCCTGGTCGCGCAGCGGGCACATGGTGAAGGCCGGCGGCTCTTATCTGGGGCGGCGGATCGACAACACGTTCGCGCCTGGCCGCGATGGACGCTACCGCTTCGATGGGTTCTTCGAGTTCGGTGCCGGGCAGCCATCGGTTGCCGAGGCGCTGGTGCTGCGTGAGGGCGATGCTCTGACGATCGCGGGTGGGGACCGGCAGCATACCAACCAGCAGTTTGCCTGGTTCGCACAGGACACCTGGCGGGTGCGAGACAGGCTCACGCTGAACGTCGGGCTGCGTTACGAATTCTTCGGTAGCCCACGATCGCGCGGTGGAATCCCGGACTTCTTCGTTGCGCCAGGACGCGGTCAAACGCTGCCGGACCGAATCGCCTCCGCCGGCCTTGTCGCAACGGCCGCGGGCACTCGCCCGCTATTCGATGCGGACCGCAACAACTTCGCACCTCGCGTGGGTTTCTCGCTGCGTCTTACGCGGAGTCCTCGCGTGTTCCTGAGGGGCTCCTACGGGATCTACTACGATCGCCCGTTCGACAACCTCTGGCAGAACGCCGGACTGAATGGGTTTCAGTTCTATCAGAGCTACCTGCCTTTCAGCTTTCGCGCGAACACTGCCCTCCCCGATCTGCTGTCCTCGCTTCGTGGCGGCGATGGCTTCACGCAGCCTTTCCCGGAGTTGGTCTTCTTTCAGCCAGGCTTGCGGACTGCCTACGTCCAAAGTGCTCTGCTCGGGCTCTCGTGGCAGGTGTCGGACGGGCTCGTGGTGGAAGCCGGTCTGTCGGGCGCGGCGGGACGTAAGCTGCTGACCACTGACCGGCTCAACCGGCCTTTTAGTACTCCGGAGACGAACGACGGCCGCTGGAACTCCCAGTTGCCCACGTTGGCCTATCGGGCGAATCAAGGCAACTCCAACTACCAGGCTCTTAGCGTATCGGCCAGTCAAACCTCCCGCCGTCTCTTCTACCGCGCCTCCTATACCTGGAGCCACTCCATCGACAACCAAAGCGAACCACTGGCCGGGGATTTTTTCGATCTCAGCTTCACCCGAGTGAATCTTGCGGCAGAAGCGGCAACCGTAGCGGCATTTTCCGAACAGATGAACAGCCGTGCCGATCGGGGCAACTCCGATTTCGACCAACGGCACAATGTGACAGGTTGGGGATCGTGGGAGATATGGCGAGGCATTCGCATTGCAACGGTGGCAGCGTGGCGCTCCGGACTTCCGATCACGGTGTTTGCGCCGTTGGCCGATGCGCCAGTCTTGTACAACCGGCGCGCGCAAGTCATCTCCGGCGATTTGTACGGCACCGGCGACGTGCAAGGTGGACAGCGGTGGCTGAACCGGCCGGCGTTCGACTACCCGACGTTCGGCAGGCAGGGAAACCTGGGGCGAAATGCGCTCCGCGGGCCAGGTCAGTTCAACGTCGATATCTCGCTCAGCCGTGCGTTTCCACTCCGCGCATTGGGTGAGAGCGGACGGCTGGTCTGCCGCGTGGACGTCTACAACGTTCTGAACCATGTGAACCTGGGGGCGGTGGATCCGTACCTCGATTCGCCGACGTTCGGCCAGGCCACCTACGGCAGAGTGGGACGACGCGGCTTTCCTGCCCTGGCACCTTTTCAAGAGAATGCACGCACGGCGCAAGGGATGATTCAGGTGTTTTTCTGACGGGCCGGACTTCGACGCGAAGAGTGTGTTAGTCTGTCGAGTCTATCCAACTCCCGTTCGACGAGGTTCCCGTGGAAGCCAAGGACAACCGTGAAATCACATTGCTCTTGCAGCGCATGCAGAACGGCGATGCGCAGGCCGGAAGTGAGCTGATGGAACTCGTATACGGAGAACTGCGGCGCCTCGCGCGGAGCTACATGCGCGGCGAGCGCGCGAACCACACTCTGCAACCCACGGCGATTGTCCATGAAGTGTATGAGCGAATCGTCGCGGGGGCGCCTGTCAGTTGGAACAGCCGGTCGCACTTCTTTGCGGTAGCGGCGACGCAGATGCGTCGAGTGCTGGTGGACCACGCCCGTGAGCGGCGGGCCGAGAAGCGCGGCGGCGGAGACGTCGCCGTCTCATTCCAGGATGTCGATTTGCCATCTGTACAGCGCGATGAGGATCTGCTGAGCCTGGATCTGGCCTTGTCGGAATTGCAGAAGAACGACGAACGCGCGGCTCGCGTGGTGGAGTTGAAGTACTTCGCGGGTTTACAGGACAAGGAAATCGCCGAGGCTCTTGGCCTGTCGTTCGCCGCCGTGCGACGCGATTGGGAGTTTGCGCGGGCCTGGCTGGCACATCGACTCACCGGCGCGAAAGAAAAGGGTGCAGGCGTTTAGTGGCTCTCCGCTTGTAGCAGTATGGGACCGTTACTGCGCGGACTAGCGGTGCTTGCGTTGCTGGGCTGTGTGACAGCTTCGGCACAAACGCCGCCGGTGGCGCTCATTCTGGATCCGGGCGATGGCGAATTGCGGCGGCAGGGCACCGAATCCTTCCTGCAAGCGAGAAGCGGAGACCTGCTCCCAGCGGGCACGTTGCTTCGGAGTGGCAGAGCGCCGCTTCGTCTGTGGTACTGCCCGGAGACCGCCGAGATCACTCTGGCTCCAGGCACCTCCGTCCTGCTGGATGCCAGGCGTCTGACCGTGCGGTTGGGCGCCGTGGCGTCGCGCCGTGCACTGCCAGTTTGCAGCCTGCCGGCGGTGGAGGCAAAGTTGAATGACGCGTTCTCCAGTGGCCGGCTGCGGCGCCAGGCCGCGCCGGAAACCCGTCGGCCACAGGACATCCAGGGAGCGATTGCCGCGCTGCCTGCCAGCGAACAGGCCGGTCTGCGGCGCGAACTGGAAAGCCTTGCACCATTGCGGGCCAGCGATCCCGACAACCCTGCACTAGCCGTCGCGCTCGCGGCGATCTACACCCGCTACCGCCTGCACAATGCCGCCGCCGCCGAGTATCGCCGCGCGGCGGGGGTCTGGACAACCGTTGACTGGCCGCGTCGCATGGTGCATGAAGAAGAGGAGTTGGAGCGCCGGATTCAGCCGCAGGAACCCCGTCCCACGGCCACCGGGCGCACCTTCGCTTTGGTTATAGGCGTCTCCCGCTACCCGCTACTACGGGCCGAAGATCAGTTGCAGTTCGCCGACAAGGACGCCGCCTCGTTCGCTGCCCATCTGCAAAGTCCCCGCGGCGGTGCGCTATCGCGAGAGCAGGTGAAACTGCTGACCAATGAGGAGGCCACTACGGCTGCTATCCGTACGGCGATCACCACATTCCTGCGCGCCGCTGCCGGACCGAACGATACGGTGCTGCTGTTTCTGGCAGCGCACGGCGTGGTTGATGATCGCGGCGCGTATGTGCTCGGTTACGACAGCGACCCGGAAGATCTGGCCACCACGGCCCTGCCGATGGCGGAGGTGCAGGGCCTGTTGGCGGAAGAAGCCGCCAACATTGGGCGCGTCATGATGTTCATCGATGTGTGCCGTGCGGGTACCATCGGCATTCTTCGCAGCAATCGGATCAGCCGTGTGCTGGAGGTGTTCCTTCGCGGTGCCGAAACGTATGGCTTGCTGGCCAGCGGACCGGGCGAAAGCTCCTGGGAGAGCGAGCGCTTTGGTGGCGGCCACGGGGCGTTCTCGTACTTTCTTCTACGTGGGATCGGAGGCGATGCCGATGAGGATCGCAACCGTCAGGTCACCGCGGATGAGCTGTATGACTACGTCTACCGTCAGGTCCGGCTCGCGACTCGCCGGCGGCAGAACCCTCGCGTCACCGGCGATATGCCTGGTACGGCATTGCTTGTGGCTGACACTTCGAAGGATGGCGTTAGCCTGGCTGATTGGAAGCCTCTCGAAAGCTTGGTTGCACAGACGCGCCAGACTGGCGTACCCGCGCCCGTTAGCGCCGGAACCCGGCGTGCGGAGGTGGTGCGCCCGGAGCAAGGCGAAGACGCGACGCTATTCCAGCGGGCCGTGCAGCAGGGGCGGATCCTCCCCGAGTCCCCCGACGGCGCGTTCGAGTCGCTGCGAAGGCTGCGGCTTCGCCTGGGTGCTGCCAGTTTCGACTACCTGGCGCTGGAGAACGAGTTGTACGTGTCCCTGCTCGACAAGGGGCAGGAGGTGCTGTTGCGCTACCTTCGGGGCGAGCGCGAGCCGCAGCAGGCGTCTGACTTCCAAGCCGGTGCGCAACATTTTGAGGCTGCCCGCCAGATCGATGCGTATGCCTGGGCCGTCGAAAGCCGGGAACTGTTCTGCCGCGGGCGCGTTCTGATCTTTGGAAAGCGCTATGCGGAGGCTGTTGCGATTTTGGAGCGGGCGGCGCGGCTTGATCCGAATGGCGCTTATATCTACAACGCACTCGGCATCGCCTATCTGGAACAGAGCCAGTATGGGAAAGCGATCGCGGCGTTCCGCGACGCGATCCGCCTGGCCCCACACTGGCTCTACGCGCGGCACAATCTGGCGCTCGCACAGGCCGAATCCGGCGATACGAACGGCGCGGTAGGCGCTCTGCAGCAGGCCCTGCGCATTGCTCCCGACAACTGGCAGATCCGCTACAGCGAAGGGTTGCTGCTACAGAGGATGGGGGACGTCGGCGGGGCAGCGAAGAGCTTTCGTGCGGCGATTCAACTGGGGCCAAAGCAAGCCGAGCCCTGGAACGCTCTAGGGGTTCTGGAAGCATCGCGAGGCAAGCTAACCGCTTCAGAAGCGTACTACCGCGAGGCAGTCCGCCTGGATCCGAAGTATCTGGCGGCACGCCATAACCTGGCACTGCTTCACGTCCAAACCAAGCGCGAAGCAGAGGCTGTGACGCTCTGGCTCGCTGTACTTGCCGAGAGTGCCGATTTCCTTCCGGCACGCCTGAGCCTGGCGGAAACGCTGCTGGCAATGGGCCGGCCTGCCGCGGCGCTGCCTCATCTGACGGATCTGCTACAGCGCCAACCGGACTACATCGCGGCACGCATGAAACTGGCGGACGCGTTGCGCCAGACGGGCCGCGTGGACGAGGCGCTGCAGCAATGGCAACGCGTACTGCAGCAGCGTCCCGGCAATCCGATCGTCACCGAACAGTATGCCGATGCCTTGCGCGATGCTGGCAGGATGACGGAAGCCAACGCTGTCTACGAGGAGGCCCTGCGCGGTGTTCGTTCGCGTGAGGATCTCCGTCGCGTGCAAGGCAAACTGCGGAAGTGAGCGGTCGCGCTACGGCGCTGGCGGAGCCTCTGCCACCGCTAGCGTTCGATCCCAGTTTCCGCAACGTTTGTGATGATACCCTCTGCAGAAACGTGCCGGATGCGATCGTTCAATGAGTCGGCAGTGTAGGCACTGCCATCTTTGCCTGCTGCGATTCCGCGTGGCACATTGAACGCCACTCCTGTCTCTGGCCCACCGTCACCGGCATTTCCGCGTGATCCGGTTCCGGCGATAAGAATGCGCATCATTTCTTCTTCGAGCCGGTGGAAGAGATCGCGCCCCATGCCGGTCCACAAAAACTTTGAGCATTGCTCCACACCTACACCGCCTCCCTTGGTGAAGAAGGTGCAACGCAATGTCGACCAACACAATACACACCAAATCGGGAATGGACCTTAACGGCCAGTGGACTTACACCCAGGCCAACCGCCCCATGGACATCCAGACCGTGCGTGGCAAAGACAACCTGCTGCTGGAGAGCATGGAACTGGTGGAAGGCGTCTCCCGCTGTTACCAACTCGAATGCGATTTGCTGTCGCTGGATCCTCAGATTCCCATCGACGAACTGATCCGAACGCCTGTTCGCGTCCGCTTGCGCTTGGATGATGATGGGTCCGTCCGCTACATCCACGGCTATGTTCGTGAGGTCGAACAGCTTCGCGGGTGGTGCGACCTGTCGGCCTACCGTATCGTCGCCGTGCCGCATCTTTGGTTTCTTAACCTGTCGGAGGACTGCCGCATCTTCCAAAACCTCTCCGTGCCGGAGATTGTGGAGCAAGTCCTGCTAAAACACGAGATGAAGGATTACCGTTTTGAACTGCACCGCGATTATCCCAAACACGAATACTGCGTCCAGTACCGGGAGTCCGATCTTGACTTCATCTCTCGTCTGCTGGAAGAGGAGGGAATCTACTACTCCTTCCGCCACGACGACAAGCGTCACCTGCTGTTGTTCGGCGATTACTCACCGACGGCGCCTCTGTGTCCAGGTTCGGAGATGCTGCGCTTTGACCCGGTTGAGTCCAACACCGTTCGAGAGAACTCGGCCTCCGACGCCGAGCGCAGGGTCAATGTCTGCTCCGACCGTGTTTCCTTGAAGGACTTCAACTTTCGCACACCGCGTGACCCTCTGCATGTCAGTGTCCGCCGCGGGCAGCCGCTGGAAGTTTATGACTATCCCGGCGGCTATGAGCGTCGCCAGGAAGGTGACCGCTACGCCCGGTTGCGTATGGAAGAACGCGAGGCCGCCCTGGACAATCTGGAAGCCGTCTCCGGCAGTCGCACCCTGGCCCCTGGCTACCGCGTTGCGTGCAACTCCCATCCCAATCCGCAACTCAACCGCAAACATTTCATCCTGCAGGTGCGCCATGTCGCCCGAGACAATCAGTTCCGTAGCGCCGAGGCTGGCGCACCGCAGGAGCCGTTCTGTTATCAGAATGAGTTCCTCGCTATTCCCGCCCTCACGCCTTACCGGCCGCCCAGCCGCACGCCCAAACCCTTCATTCGCGGCTCGCAGACGGCCATCGTAACGGGGCCTGACGGGGAAGAGATCTACACCGATAAGTATGGCCGCGTCAAAGTGCAGTTTCATTGGGACCGCTTGGGCAAGTATGACGAGCACAGCTCTTGCTGGATTCGTGTATCCAACGCCTGGGCAGGCAACCGCTGGGGCGCCATCTTCCTCCCTCGCATCGGCCAAGAGGTGATTGTCAGCTTCCTGGAGGGCGATCCTGACCAACCCATCATTACCGGCCGTGTCTACAACGGCGATATGATGCCGCCCTATGAATTGCCCGCGAACAAAGCCCTATCCGGCGTCAAGTCCGACACCTACAAGGGCCGCGGCTATAACGAGATCGTCTTTGACGACACCGCGGGCCGGGAACTCATCCGCATCCACGGAATGAAGGATCGCCAGACGCGAATCAACAACGATGACACGAGTTCCATCGGCCACGATCGCGTCACCGAAGTCGCCAATGACGACAAACTTCAGGTTGGCAACAACCAGATAACGATTGTCGGTGCCAATGCATCGGAGCAGGTGGCTCTCGACAAGGAAGTCAAGGTCGGCCAGAACCTGCTCATTGAGGCCGGAACCTCGATCACCTTGAAGTGCGGCCCAACCATGATCCACATGAACCAGGCAGGCGTCGTGAATATCACCGGCTTGATGATCAACATCGCCGGGGGAATCAACGCCAATCTGACGGCCCCTCTCACCACCGTTTCCGGTGTCGCCTTGATGACCGCCGGCGTCCTGAGCTACAACGCCGGAGCCTCCTACAACGCCGTCGGAGGTGTCACCAACATCAAGGGCGGCCCGGTGCGCATCAACAGCTAACGGGAGACCACCATGGAACTTATCGGATTCGATTTGGCGCCCTTCCCTGACCGGCAGAGTGACCCCGCCACACTCCCCACGCTGCTCATGGATTCCAGCCGTATAGCGGAACTGGCTGACTGGCAGTCTCCCGCTCCGTCGGCCGTAACCGTGCTGCGTGTTGATGAGCTGACGTATGCAATGGTGCCGGGACTCTCCGGTCATCTGCCCTGGATTCCCGGCGATGCCGCGGATGAGGCTGCTCCTGAGTCAGGATATGTGTCTAGGCAGCAAATGACGGCATCCGAACAAAGCTTCAGCGAAGGGGCCGCGCTGCGTGAGGCGACCGCACTCGCCTCCAAACTGCGCCACGCCTTTGTGGCATCCCAAGGCTCCGCCCAAGGATCGGCCGGGCAAACGCCGCAGGCTCCGGCCGAACAGCAGGGAGGGGAAGCCGGAGGGGACGAGCAACAACTGATCGATGCCTTCCGCGAGAAGTATCCGGAGATTGCGATGAGCGCCGGAGCGAATTTGCTGGCTGCCGGTCTGAACGGCGGATCTCTCCTCAATCCCACTGCTTTGCTCAACGGATTGAGTGGGGGATTGCTGAGTGTAGCCCTCGGATTCGGATTGGAGAAAGTGTTTGGCAAGCCGGAACCGGGGGACTCCACAGCCAAGTGGGCCCAGGTGTTGGTGGGTCCGCAGTTGTTCAAGCTACTTTTCACCACCGGGAACGTTGGCAAGTTAATCGGCGGAGCCGGGCCGTATGACGATGCAGCTCTGCGCGTGGGCGATGTTGACGAGAAAGGGAATGAAATTAGGACCGGATTGCCGTCTGTGTTAATTGAAGGTGTAGGCAAATCGGCGGCTCGCCAGGGCGACGCCGTTCAAGCTGGGGGTGTTGTTGTCAAGAAGGGTGTCATGCAGGTGCTCATCGGCGGCCAGCCTGCCGCCCGTGCAGACGCCGCACACCCCGGCTATGGAAGCTCCAGCAAAGCCGGCCGGTTCCTGGAGGGCGCAAGCCAAACCTACATCGGTGGGGCGCCGACGTTTGACCCCAACGACCCGTCCACATTTCCCCCAATCCCTGACGATCTGAGGGAACAAGGCAAGTCCATGCCTGATGGAGAGCCTCCGAATTGTGGCGCCCATGATCCATCCATGGATAAGCCCGATTCGGCGGGCTACTACTTCGATATCACGACTGGCGAATGGCGGCTCTGGGACCCGAAGGGCTCCGGCGGGTGGTCGCTCACCTCCATCGAGTACTCCAACCTGACCGATTGGGGCATATTTAAGTCGCCGTTTGAAGTCTCAGACTCGCCCTCAATACTAAACCGCATGCTTAACGCACTTGGCCTGGCACAGTCGGAACAACGTGGGAACTGGTACTTGTTGGGCGGATTGATCGATCTCGGTAGTCCGTGGCGCCCGGGTGCGGGTGCGGCACAGGCTTGGTTTATTCCGGACTCCATGTTCGGCATGGACTTCAAACCTTACTTCAATCTGCACGATTGGCGCTTCTCCCCAACCTCGGCCAGTCTCGATACCTGGCATGGGTGGTGGGATCAGATTGTAAGGACAGAGGTGCCAAGCTATCTCGCCGGTGCCGCTGGCCAAGAGCTGAATCCGCTCGGGCAGGCTGCGCAGCTTATCTACAGTCTCACCACCACGATTGTTGGCTATGTGGAGTGGTCGGAAATGAGAGAGGGCGTTCCAAACGGAATACCCCGCTAATTGATTGCTTCGAGGGAGAGAAACATGGAACTTAGACAGCTTTCCGACCGCCTGTGGGGCTACACCGTCAGCCCGCACCAGAATCCGTGCATGGCGTTTTATATACCTGACTCGTGGGCGCGGGTTGCCACCGGCGAACCTCGTCCCCAGGACCCGTTTGCACCGCTAGCCGCGTTTGACGCGGGGCATTGCCGCCTCGCCGCCTCCCTCCTGTGGTTGCCCCGCCTCGCGCAGACCAAGGACTTGCTTGAGGCGCTTCTTGCGTTGGCGGGCGCCACCCACGTGCAGCATCGCGATGGCGTCGACGAATCGTTTGTCGAAGCTATGCTGCGGTCTCCCCAGGGACTGCACCGTGTGCGATTGGTCCGCGATGGCGCCTTCGTCTTCCGCCTGGATGCGCTAACCCATCAGCACGACTGGGCAGACCATGAGGCGCTGGCGCGGATCTTCGATTCTTTCCGTCTGCGTCGTCCCGGCCTCCCAACGGAAGCGTCCGCGGAGATTACGCAAGGTCCTGTTGCGTTCCAGATTCCCGCCGCCTGGCGCTGCGCCTCTACCATTTCAACCGCGGGCGAGGACAGCCTTCTCTTTCGGGACCCCAGTTCCGGATGGATCCGGACAACGCTTAGTCCCCGCCAGGCGTCGCCCGTGGGCATCGCGCAAAGCTTCGCAGCCTGGTGCCGTTCGCACGGCGCCGTTCTGCGCGGCGCCCCCGTGGTAAACGTTTCGCCTGAAGTCCCCTGGCTGCGACAGTTTGTCTACGCCCCGCTGGCCGACCGCGGGCCCTCGCCACTCTGGGCCGGACTAACCATCCGCGAAGGTGCAAACTGCTGGCATTCGGTAGGCTTTCTCGGTCTGCCTCGCCTCGTGAATCCGTGGAAGGCTGCCATCCTGAAGGCCGCCGCTGGCAAAGTCCTGGAATCGGCCCGCCACTAGAATCACTAACTCCTACCCAGTGCGGCAATATGCTGGCCGAACTCAATCGCGTCACTGGGCAGCTTGCGCCTCAACCGGCGGGCTGCCCGGCTGCTACTTGTAACTGGCCGCTTCGCACCTCCAGGATCTGCTCCGGCGGCGGGCCGGCTGCATTGCCGGTCGCCTTACACGGGCCGAATCGCTGTAGGCCGCCGGCCAGTGGGATGAGGCCTGGAACACCGCAGCAGCAGGCGGTAACGCCCTGACTATGACCCACCTCCTCCTCACCGTCAGTTGTGCTGACGCAATACCAAGGCCGGCCGGCAGACCGATGCCTCCACCAAGCGAAGCCGCGTAAGTAGCGAATCCTCACATCCCCAACATACTCTGCGCATTCTCTGCGGTGGGTTCCGCTAACCCGTGTGAAGGAGCTCGATACGATGAAACGCAATACCATCACCCTCACCACCTTGCTGGCAGTTGTTTCCGCCGCCGCACAGACCCCAGTCACCATCCCTGACGGCACCAAAATCCGAGTCCGTCGACCAGACCATCAGCTCCAAGACTGCCGATGAAGGGCAGACCGTATCCTTCTCGGTGATAGAGCCTGTCGAGATAAACGGCATCACCGTCGTTCCCGAAGGCGCCTCCGCCACGGGGACCATCACCGTGGCGCAGGAAAGCGGCCGCATGGGCCGCGGTGGAAAGCTCGATTTCTCGGTGGATCGCGTCAGAGCCGCTGATGGCCGCTGGGTCCCGGTCCGCTATCACTTGCAAAAGAAGCATGGCGATAGCAAGGCAATCAGTACGGGCATTCTCACCGCCGGAGCCGTCATTTTATTCTGGCCGGCCGCTCCCTTGTTCCTGTTACGCAAAGGCAAGGACACGGATATCCATCGCGGCGTCGCATTCGACGTCTACACCGATCGGAATCACGTGCTCGGTTCTTCCCAGCCCCTGGCAGCGCCACCGCCCTTCAGCCCATCCATGGAAACCGCTACACCGGTGCACACTCTTGTCGAGACGAAGTTCTCCCCAGCACCTGGGAATGGGCCCTCACCCTACGCCACCATTACCATCAACGGTGCGGAGCAGGGGGGCGAGATTGAAGTGGATGGGCGCTTTGCCGGCTCAATGCCCAGCGTGTTGAAGGTCGCTCCTGGAGACCACGTCATCCGAGTTCGGCTGGGCAAGCAGATATGGGAGCGAACCATCGGCGTTCAGTTGGAGAGTCACGTCAACCTCGTGCCCGTCTTTGCCAGTTCCCACTGACGAAATACACCGATCGCGGCTTCCATGAGCCGGAAGAGGTTGCCGACCAGCGCAGCTTCCTTCCGGCCCGCTTGCATGAACGGCAGGCGTTCACCACCAATCTGTCCCGCACCCCACCCCATTTCGCCAACATCCCGCTCCGACTGTTCTTGCGCAGTCTGCCATGCCCAGTCCGCTGTGCTTTCCAGAAAAGGAGAAATGCAAAGTGCAACACTGGAATCGTCCGTCCTCCGGGGTACCGTTGGCCTGCCTCGGCCTGCTCGTCTTCTGTCACATCGCTGCCGCGCAGGGTCCGTGCGCCTATACGCTCACCCCCGCCACAATCAACCTTCCATCCAGCGGTGGCAGCGGCGCCATCGCGGTGAACACCGCGCCTGGCTGCGGCTGGGCCGTCACTTCCCAACCCGCTTGGCTCTTCTTCCCAAGTGCCGATTCCGGTGTAGGACCCGCCGTCCTGGCCTATACGGCGCAGCCCAGCTTCCACCCCGTGTCCCGCATCGGTACAGTCACCATCGCCGGGCAAAGCGTCACCCTCCACCAGGCCGGCAGTTGTGACTGGTCCCTCGATCCGGTGCAGCGCAGTGTAGCCGCAGCAGCAGCCACCGGACAGATCCAGATCACTTTGACCTCCGGAACAGCCGGTTGCCAGTGGCAAGCCTCCAGTTCCGCCGCCTGGCTCCGCATCACCGGCGCCAACTCTGGCAGCGGAACTTCCTCCACCCTCGCCTATGCCGTGGATCCGAACGCCGCCAGCTCGGCACGCACGGCCACCCTCACCATCTCCGGCCGCTCCGTTTCTATCACCCAGGCCGGCGCCGCCGCTTTCTGCAGCCCTGCCCTCAGCCCTGGTAGCGCGCTGATGGAGAATACGGGAGGCAATGGCAGCTTCCATGTCATCTCATCCTGCCCCTGGACCGCTACTTCCTCCGCCCCATGGATCTCGCTCGCCAACAGTGCCGCCGGCGCCGGTAATGGCACTGTCAGCTATTCCGTCCAACCCATGCCAACCGGTGAGCCGGCACGCACTGGAACCATCTCCGTCAACAGCTCGCTGTTCCGCATCACCCAGAACGCAGCCAGTTGCACCTTCACCGTAACCGGCCCGTCGTCGTTACCCGCCTCTGGCGTCACCGATGCCAGCCTCATCGTCGTACCGTCGTCCCCCAACTGCGCCTGGTCCGCCAGCACCAGCGCGGATTGGGTTACTATTACTTCCGGCGCCAACGGCAACGTGAGCGGCGTGGTGCGATACGCCGTCACACCGAATCCGGGACCGGAGCGCACCACGAGCCTTGTGGTTGCCGGCTCGATGGTCACCCTTCGGCAGGCTGCCGGCACTGGCTGTCCGGCTACACTGGCGCCCGATTCCGTCACCTTCACGGCGGATGGCACCGGAAGCACGGGGGCCACCGTCTTGGTCCAGTCCCCCTGCTCCTGGACCGCCACCAGCAACGTCAGTTGGATCCGTATCATTTCACCAGCCAACGGCAATGGTCCCGGGCCGGTCACCTATCGCGTGGAGCCCAATGCCACTCCTGCCGCCCGTAGCGGATCCTTGACCGTCGCCGGCAAAACGCTCAGCATCACCCAGAATCCGCCCGCCTCCTGCCGCATCAGCATCGGCACCGAATCGGTCACGGTAGCCGCTGCCGGTGCCTCCTCCGCCGTTCCCATCAACGCCTCTCCCGGTTGCAACTGGTCCCTTGCCCGTGCTGGACTACCCTCCTGGATCACGGCCGCACAAGCGGCAGGAACGGGCAACGGAACGCTGCGCCTCAACATCGAAGCGAACACCGGCGCCACCCCGCGTCAGGCAATGCTCACCGTCGCCGAACGGACGATCACCGTTACGCAGCCAGCGGGTGCCTCCTTCTCCTGCCAGGCCTCAACGCCGTTCTACTCACCGGCAATGCGCGCCGAAGGCATGGCGGAGCTGACCGCCGAGCTCATCCTGGATTGCCAAGGCATGGCTTCCCAGCAGATCCGCGGCGACATTGTCGTCAGGCTCAATACGCGCCTTACCAGCCGCGCCGTAAACACATCCGGCGGCGTCGAAGCCTTGTTGCTGGTGCAGGAGCCGGCCGTTGCCCAACTCGGCACCAACGCCTTCACCGGCACACTCGTGAGCAACGATGCGGTGCGGTTTCCTAACGTGCTGATCGCCAACGCGGGCATGAACTACGGCCGCCGCTTCCGTATCGTCAATCTGCGCGCCGATGCCACCGTCCCGAACCTCGCCTCGGACATCTTCGCAACTGTCGAGATTCCCGGTATCCCTGTCTCCAACCCCCGCCAGTTAGTAGGACAGAAGCAGCCCGGCGTCGCCGCCACCATCAACACGCCAACCGCGGCGGCTGCAAACGTCCTGTTGCCGGTGACCTTTCGCGAACTGCTGCCCACGGCATTCCGTCCGCGCATCGCGCCTGGCCAGGACCCTTCCATTCCAGGGCATATGTATCTCTACAATGCCGAAAGCGGCTACGTGAATCTCTCCCTGCTCGGTTCCCGCATCGGCCTTGCCGATTCCGGCACGCGCTTGATGGTAAGGCTGCGGAATCTGCGCCCCGGCGTACGTGTCCAGGCCCCCGTTGAGCCTTCCAATGCTCCCGGTGCTGCCCGTCTGGTTTCCCCGGATTCCACTGGCGCCGGCCTGGGCTTCGTCAGCGGCACCAGCCCGCGCGACATCCCCGTTTCCGATGGAGAGGCCGTGATCACGTGGGAGGTGATCCAGGCCACTGCCGGTCCTGAGACATTCACTTTCCCCATCACCATCCTTGGCACTCTGCCCGGCGACGATAGTGCCATCGTCAGTGCTGCTACGGCCTTCCTCGGTCCTGTGGAGACGGCGGGAGGTACCTCCATCCCCCGCTTTCAGGAAGCCGTGGGGGCGCGCCGGCCCTATGCCCTCCGCATCGCCGGATCTCTTGGCGAGGCCGCATCCTCCGCCGCACTGCGTAGTCCCGGCACCGTTCGTCGCGCCCCGGCCGGCAACCGTTCCCTCGCCTTGGGCGTCAGCGTCACCAATGACTCCGATGGGCCAACTGCCGCCACCTACATTCGCGGCAACCTCTCTGCCGGCCTTTCGGTCCCCGCCGATTGCGATGCCCGCGATTCGCGTGGCACCTGCCACGGCGGTGATGGCTTCGCCCTGGTGACCATTCCCAGCCTCGATCCCGGGCAGACCATCCATCTCTCTTTCCCCGCGTTCCTCAGTGATCAGGCGCCCGGTGGCAGCGCGATCCGCCTGACGGCCACAGCCAGCTCCGATTTCACCGTAGCCGCGGATGCAGCCGATGGTTGTTTGGCAGGCTTTTCGGAGCCTTCGCTCGAAATCGCAGCCGGCGCCAGTTCCGGCACCATGCGCGTCTATTCCTGCCACCCCTGGACCCTCGATACCAGCACGACGCCTTGGCTCACCTTGAGCCCCAGCCGCGGCGAGGGGGACACTACCATTACCTACACGGTCACCGCCAACCCGTCGGCTTCGCCTCGGTCCGCTGTATTGGCGCTCACTCGCACCAGCGCGCTCACGCTCGTGCAGCAAGGAGGCTCCGGGAACATCGCGCCCTGCACCTATAGCTTCAACTCCTTCCAGGATTCCGCCGCCGCATCGGGTGACATTCGCACCGTCCGCCTCTCAACCGGCCCCGCGTGCAGTTGGACCGCCCTGGCCAACGCTGCCTGGATCAACATCCTCTCCGCACGCAACGGCGCCGGCACCAGCGTGATTCGCTATCAGGTCGCACCTAATACCACCAATGTTCCTCGCATGGCCACCGTAACCGCCGGCGGCCTGGCCTTCTCCGTGACGCAGGCTCCGGCCAACTGCACCTATACCCTCAGCGGTCCTGCGGCGCTGCTGCCGGCCACCGCGGGCAGTTACCCCATTTCGGTCCAGACGCAAGGCGGTTGCCCCTGGATCGCCACCACCAGCACCCCTTGGGTCACCTTCGTTACCACCGGTTCCGCCGGTTCCGGCAGCTTCACGATCAACGTAGCCGCCAACACCGGCGCCGTTCCCAGGCCCGGCTCTCTCGTCGTGGCCGGTCAGACACTCCGCTACTTGCAGCGCGGCAGCGACTCCCCTGTGTTCCACGACACCCCAGCCAGCCATCCCTTCTTGGGCTACATCAACTACCTGGGCGCCAACGGCATCACCAACGGCTGCAACAACACCGCCACACTCTACTGCCCGGAGTCACTGATGACACGTTCAGAAATGGCAGCCTTCATCGTCCGCTCGCTGCTGGGCGAAAGCTTCACCTACAACCCCGCGCCTTACTTTGCCGACGTACCGGCCTCGCACACCGCGTTCCGATACATCCAGAAACTGCGAGACCTGGGTGTAACCAACGGCTGCACCGCCAGCACCTATTGCCCCGATGCCACCGTAACTCGTGGCCAGATGGCCGCATTCCTGGTCCGCGCGCTGCTGGGCATTGATGCCACCGCCACGTTCCCCTATCCAGCCTCGGCCTTCTTTGCCGACGTGCCGGGTGCCCATCCGTTCTTCGCCTACATCCAGAAGTTACGCGAACTCGGCATCACGGCCGGTTGTACCGCCGCTACTTACTGCAGTGAAGACGGTAATACGCGCGGGCAGATGGCAGTGTTCGTTACTCGCGGCCTCTCACAATAGTAGCCACCGTCACCGGTGGGCTGGATTGCCCGTCCACCGACAGCACAAGCGGCGTGCTGGTGCTGGTGTCCAGCCCCTCGGGAACTACCGCCTGGATCAGGTAGACCCCCACGGCTCCCGGCATCAGCACCGCCTCCCGCACCTCTGCCGGCTTACCGCCTATCGTCACCTCGATGTTGCCGGTCACGCGCGCTCCATCTGGCGGCGCCGGCTGACCCGGCGGCACCACGGGATCCGTCATCCCCAATCCCGTCGCCTCAATCTCAATCACATCACCGGCGTTGGCAGGCCGCTCCTCGCTCGCCAACTTCCTTCGCCCATCCGTATCTCGGATGTACACAGAGCCCTGATTCGATCCCGACTCATCCGCCGTAAACACCGCCGGACTCGCCGCCGTCACCAGCACACTCTCTGGAGGCGAATAACTCCGCCCGCGCTGGACGATCATCTGATGCGTGGTGAACTCTGGGACACCCAGCGGTAACAGCGCCTCAATCCGCCCTTCGCTGGTACGGCGCAAAGGGATCGCACGCCCGGCGATGAATGCCCGCGTGTCCAACAACTCCGTCGGCCAAGGTGTCGAGGGCGCCTCCTGATTCTCTGCGCTAAACCGTGTCCCCAGCACCGCGATGAGGCTATTGGTGGCCACCGGTTGCTCCCGTTTCAGACTCGCCAGGCTGACCACGCCGCTGGTATCGATCAACGGCTGTAGCCGGTTCTCCACGACTCCGCCCGTGACCTGAACCCGTGCCTCCAGAGTTGGCGATGCCGACTGCACATTCGCCACCATCGCCACATTCGAAGCCCGCACTGTGCGAGCCGTCCACGCTCCCGTCCATCGGCCATTCCCGACCGACGTCAGTTGCAGCGGCGGATCGTTCGTCGAGAAACTCACAGTGACGCGCCCGCTGTTCACTGGATCGCCACAGTCATCGGCAACCACTACCTCCACCGCCTCCGGCCATCCTGCGGTTACACGGAAGCTCGCACCCGGTGCGCGGAATAACGTCACCAAACGCCGAGGCACGCATCCGTTGGCTCTTGGGCCGACACTGCTGGTGCTCAGCACGGAGCCCGTCGCCACGACCAGGATTAGGTCGACCGTTTGTGTTGTGTTGTCGGGCGCGAACCGAAGTTGCACCGTGCCGCGATAGACACCGGTTGGGATCCCTGCCACTGCCGGAGTCACAGTCAGCGCCACACTCTGCCCGGCAGCGATGTTTCCCGTCGTCGCACTCAAAGTGAACCATCGGCGAGTGTCAGCGTACGTCAACGTCGCCGTGTAAGTCAGCGCGCGATTGGAGGGATTCGACAAAGAGATCGTCTGGTTCGCCGGACGCCCTTCCGGCGGCGTCGTGAACACCAATCCATAAGGACTTACCTGCGCACCCGGCGGCGCGTCGTTAGGGAATACATTCAACACCACGACCGCAGACTGCGGAGCGTTGTCCACATTCGGCGCGTTCACGGTTACCAGTCCAAAGTAGGCCCCCGGAGCGAGGCCGGTGGGATCGACACTCACATTCAGAGCAGGCGCCGTCAGCCCCGCATTCGACTGCCCGCTCCCTGGCGTCACCCGAAGCCACGCACCGCCCGACGTGGTCGACGCCAACGCCGTAAATGGCATCGTGCCCGTCCCCGTATTCAGCACACGTAGCGATTGCGTGAGCGTAGCCCCATTAGCCATCGTGGCGAACGTGAGCCCACTTCGATCCAGTCGCAACTGCTGCGGTGTACTCGAAACGATCATCGAAACGGGCACTTCATAGCTGTCGCCCTTGTCGACGTTGAGGATCGTAATCCGCCCCTGATAGGCGCCGCGCCCCAAGCCGGCCGGCGATGCCGTCACTCGCAGCGCCACGGACGGCTGCATCAACTCACCGGAGGCAGGGGTTACGGACAGCCAGGGGACGTTCGTGGTGACACGATACTGCGTCGTGTCCTCGTCACCGGCGAACAGCGTTAGCGTCTGGCTGACAGCCGGAGCCCCTAGGGCATACGCGAACATAAACGACCGCGGCTCCGCCCGGACGCTGGTGATTCCACGGATCATGCGGATGCGATTGTTGCTGGTGTCGGCGATGTAGATATTCCCATTGGCGTCCACCGTGACGCCGTTAGGATTATTGAAGGTCGCTAAAGTGGCTGGTCCGCCGTCACCAGAGAATCCAGGCACGCCGGTGCCACCGATAACTCGCACCACGCCTTGCGGACTCACACGGTGAATGCGATTCGCGTTGTCGGTGACGATCAAACTGCCGTCAGGCGCAAACGCGAGCCGCCTGGGGGACGCACCACCGAAGAACGCTGACGGCTCGACAAAAGTGCGCACAATGCCGGCCGAATCGATGGTACGGATTCGTCGATTCCCCGTATCGGCGACGTACAACAGTCCCTTCCCCGATAATGCCAAGCCTTGCGGACTGGAAAACTGGGCGTTCGTAGCCGGCCCGTTATCTCCGGCAAACCCTGCCACCCCAGTTCCCGCAATCGACGTGATGATTCCATCGGAGCCGATTTTTCGGAGTCGATGATTATCGGTGTCGGCGATCATAATGTTCCCTTCGGCATCCAGTGCCACAGTCCGGGCCGCATTAAGCCGTGCATCGAAAGCCGGCCCGCCGTCGCCCGAGTACCCCGGGGAGCCCGACGCAATAAGTCGACTCTGGATATTGGTATCCCGCGCCGTACGACCGATAGTGTGACTTGCGAAGTGGGCCACCAAAATGTCTCCGTTGGGAGCGAGTGCCATTCCGGTGGACAGCGCGCCACCCGCCCAGCGAGTCTTAATTCCTCCTCCAGGCTCGACGTAGCGTAGCGCGCGCTCCTCCAGCATGTGAAGCGTTCCATCGGCTTCAGTGAGTACGTCTATCGGGGCGGTCACTCTTGCGAACTGACTCGGTCCGTTTGCACCGGCGGCGGCCACAATCCCAGCGAAACGCTCGACCATGCCATCCGGTGCGTGACGGTAGATCAACTGCCCTTCGTTGTCGGAAAACAAAAACTCGCCGGCAGCTAACCACAGCGGTTGCCCAAGACCGCTGAATTGCAGGGAACGGGCAGGTAGACGTTCTCCCTGCGCGAGGGAACTGGCGAGTCGGCTCCCTCCACCGACGACGGTCTCGATGATGTCTGATTCCGCGTTGATTCGCCGCATCGTCGCGTAGGTCGAGGTCCACAGGTTGCCCGTTGGGTCAACCGCGATCCAGGTCAGATTCGCAAGGAGGGCGTCTGTCGCGCTCACACCGTCACGGGTCAACGAGCCTCCCCCTGCAACAATCGCCAGGTTTCCATCAGGTGTGATCGTAAGGACACGGTTGCCATCGGCAAACAGAACCCGCCCTCCTGCATCTACCGTGACTCCCCTTAGTTCGCCAAACTCGGCATCGAGCGCAGGACTGCCAACGGCACTGTTTGTTCCCCGAATTCCGTTCCCCGCTAGAGTCTCCATCACTCCGTCAGGCCGGATTCGTCTTAGCCTCCAATTGAAGAGATCAACGAACACGAGACCGCCATCTCGATCGAGTGCCAAGTGCCGGGGTAGATTCAGCCGTGCCGCGGTCGCCGGACCACCGTCCCCAGAGGAGCCGCTCACACCCGTGCCAGCAATCGTTGTAATCACGCCATCCCGTGTGATCTTCCGAATGCGCTCATTGCCGTCATCGGAGATGTAGAGGTTATCGTCCGTATCGGCAACGATCGCGTTCCAGCTTCGTGACCGCAGATTGGCTCGATTGGCCGGTCCGCCATCTCCAAGCGGGCCGAAGTTGAGGCCCGTCCCAGCGTAGGTCGTCACAACTCCATCTGGTGCAATGCGGCGCAGGCGATTGGTTTCCAATACATAGATGTTTCCTTTGCTATCGCGAGCCAGACTGCCCGGGGAGTAGAAGGCGGCTTCCATCGCAGGACCGCCATCGCCCAGCGGAAACTGCCCGGCGATGGTAGTGACCGTTCCCGGTTGACCAGACATCCCTCCGGCAAAGCAAAGCAAAAGGCTAACGCAAAGGACATTGCGATTCACCCACTCAGGATACGCAAAACGCCCCCCCACTGCACACCGTCCATGACTCACCGTGCTCGCGTCGCCACCGTCACTGTCGGGCTCGGCTGCCCGTCCACGGTGAGGATGAGCGGTGTGCTGGTACTGGTTTCCAACCCATCCGGCACTACCACTTTCACCAAATAGACGCCAACCGTCCCCGGCATGAGCACCGCCTCCCGCACCTCGGCCGGCTTGCCGCCGATCGTCACCTCTACCGCGCTGGTCACTCGCGCCCCGTCTTCCGGTGCGGACTGCCCCGGCGGCACCACCGGATCCGTCATCCCCAGCCCGGTAGCCTCAATCTCGATGAGGTCGCCGGCGCTGACAGGTCGCTCCTCGCTCGCCAACTTCCTTCGCCCATCCGTGTCTTGGATGTACACAGAGCCCTGATTCGATCCCGACTCATCCGCCGTAAACACCGCCGGACTCGCCGCCGTCACCAGCACACTCTCCGGAGGCGAATAGCTCCGCCCGCGCTGCACAATCATCTGATGGGTGGTGAACTCGGGAACGCCCAGCGGTAAGAGCGCCTCAATCCGCCCTTCGCTGGTGCGCCGCAGAGGGATTGGACGCCCGGCTATGGACGCCCGCGTGTCCAGCAGCTCTGTTGGCCAAGGTGTCGAGGGCGCCTCCTGATTCTCTGCGCTAAACCGTGTCCCCAGCACCGCGATGAGGCTATTGGTGGCCACCGGTTGCTCCCGTTTCAGACTCGCCAGGCTGACCACGCCGCCGGTATCGATCAATGGCTGTAGCCGGTTTTCGACGACACCGCCCGTGATCTGGGTACGCGCTTCCAGGCGCGGTGCCTCCGATTGCACGTTCGCCACCATGGCGACGTTCGAAGCCCGCACCGTGCGCGCCGTCCAGGCTGCCGTCCATCGCCCGTTGCCCACGGCCGTCAGCTGTAGTGGCGGGTCGTTGGTCGAGAAGGTGACGGTGACGCGCCCGCTGCTCACCGGGTCGCCGCAGTCGTCCGCTACCAGCACCTCTACCGCTTCCGGCCATCCTGCCGTCACTCGGAAGCCGGCGCCGGGCGCACGGAACAGAGGCACCAAGCGCCGGGGAATGCATCCGTTGGCTCTTGGGCCAAAACTGCTGCTGGTGCTGAGAACGGAGCCCGTGGCAACCACCAGGATCAGATCCACGGTCTGGGTGGTGTTGTCCGGTGCGAATCGCAATTGCACGGTGCCGCGATAGATGCCCGTCGGAATGCCTGCCACTGCCGGCGTCACCGTCAGCGCGGCGCTTTGTCCGGCGGCGATCGAGCCGGTGGTCGCACTCAGGGTAAACCAGCGGCGGGTGTCTGGAAAAGCAAGCGTTGCTGTATACGTGAGTGCCCGGTTGGAGGGATTCGATAACGAGATGTTCTGATTGGCCGGGCGTCCCTCTGGCGGCGTCGTGAACACCAGGCCATAAGGGCTAACCTGGGCACCCGGCGGCGCATCGTTGGGGAACACGTTCAGCACCACGACAGCCGATTGCGGAGCGTTATCGACGTTCGGCGCGTTCACGGTGACCAGCCCGAAGTAAGCCCCTGGCGCGAGACCTGTGGGATCGACGCTGACGTTCAACGCAGGTGCCGTCGCGCCAGCAGTGGATTGCCCGCTACCAGGAGAGACGCGCAGCCATGCTCCGCCCGAGGTGGTGGATCCCAATGCCGTAAAGGGCATCGCGCCTGTACCGGTGTTCAGAACCCGCAGGCTCTGCGTAAGGGTAGCGCCATTGGCCATCGTGGCGAATGTCAGGCCTGTGCGGTCCAGCCGAAGTTGTTGTGGCGTGCCGGAAATGATCATCGAGACGGGCACCTCATAGCTGTCGCCCTTGTCAACGTTGAGGATCGTGATGCGTCCCTGATAGGCACCCCGCCCCAGTCCAGCCGCCGATGCCGTGACCCGCAGCGCCACCGAAGGCTGCGTCAACTCTCCGGATGCTGGCGTTACGGATAACCAAGGAACGTTCGTGGTTACACGATACTGTGTCGTCTCGTCATCACCGGCGAACAACGTCAACGTCTGACTGACCGCAGGTGCGCCAAGAGCATAGGCGAACACGAAGGACCGAGGCTCCGCCCGCACCGTCGAAATCCCGCGGATCATGCGGATGCGGTTGTTGCCGGTGTCGGCGATATAGATGTTGCCGTTCGCATCGACAGTAACGCCTGTCGGCGTGTTGAAGGTCGCAGCCGTAGACGATCCTCCGTCACCAGAAAAGCTCGGCACGCCGGTTCCTCCAATAACGCGGCCTGTACCCTGTGGACTTATGCGGTGGATACGATGGGCTGTATCGGTGACGATGACACTACCGTCAGGGGCGAGAGCAAGGCGATTCGGGTTTCCGTTTCCGAAGAACGCGGAAGGTTCCGCAAAGGTCCGGATTATCCCCGCCTGATCGACGGTGCGAATCCTGCGATTGCCTGTGTCGGCGATGTACAGGGTGCCGTCAGGCCCTACCGTCACTCCCATCGGGTACGACAAAGCTGCGTTGATTCCAGGTCCATTGTCGCCAGCAAATCCGATGATCCCATTCCCAGCTACCGTTGTAATGATTCCATCCACATCGATCTTGCGAATGCGATGATTCAGCCAGTCTGCGAAAAAGATGTTTCCGGCTGCGTCACAGGTCACTCCGTAGGGGAGATTGAGTTGCGCGCGAATAGCTGGGCCTCCGTCGCCAGAAAAGCCTTGACCTCGTGATTCCGTCGCGGCGATAAACCGCTCCACGTTTGTTTGGCGCGATGTAACGCCGATAGTACTGTTGATGGCAGGATGCGTCACAATCAGATCACCATTTGGTGCCAACGCCAGACCCATTGACCCTAAGGCGGCCGCCCAACGCGTCTGGATGCTCCCATTGGCGGTGATGTAGCGCAGGGCCTGATCTTCCAGGACATGTAGGGTGCCGTCCTGTTCCGTCAGCACGTCTGTCGGAGCGGAGACTCTGGCAAACTGGCTTGCGCCGTCGGCCCCTGCGCTTGCCGTGACACCGGCGAATCGCTCGACCATTCCGTCTGCTCCGCAGCGGTAAATCATTTGCCCTTCACCTTCGGAGAACAGGAATCCACCGTCCGGGAGCCACAGGGGTTGCCAAACACCAGTGAACCGTAAGGCCTTGGCGGGCATGCGCTCCCCGGGCACCAGCGAGTTTGCGCGGCGGCTTCCATCGCCGAGCACTGTCTCAACCGTCCCATCTGGATTGACGCGACGCATGTTCACCGCATTCGCAATCCACGGATTTCCGAGTGGATCAGTCGTAATCCAGAACAGGTTCGGAAAAAGTGCTTCCGTTGCCGGTGCGCCATCACGCGTGGAGGTGCCGCCTCCGGCCACCAACTCGAGTTTCCCTTCTGCGTCGATTGCCATCACCCGATTCAGGTCCGCCAGCAGAACACGACCCTGCGAATCGAGCGCGATCCCCTTCAATTCGTCAAACTGGGCATCTAGTGCCGCCGTTCCGATCGCACTGCTGGGGCCACGAACCCCTTTGCCGGCAATTGTCTCGATGATTCCATCTTTGCGGATGCGACGCAATCGGAGGTTGGCGCCGTCTATGAAGTTGAGGCCACCTTCCCGGTCAAAGACCAAATGGAGTGGATTGTTGAGACGCGCCTCGGTTGCCGGACCGCCATCGCCGGAGAAGGAAGACTCGCCCGTTCCGGCGAGCGTCGTGATGGTACCACTGGCGCTGATCTTCCGAATCCGCTGCCTGCCTCCGTCGCTGAAGTAGATGTTGTCATCTCCGTCGACTATCAGACCATTCCATCGCCTCGATGCAAGGGTTGCCCGGTTGACCGGTCCCCCATCCCCGATCGGGCCAGACTCCAGGCCCGTGCCCGCGTAAGTCGTCACCACGCCATCCGGCGAAATCCGACGCAGCCGGTTTGTCTCGAGGACGTAGACGTTGCCCTTACTGTCCCGTGCCAAGCCGCCGGGGCCATAAAAGGCCGCCTCCATCGCTGGACCGCCGTCGCCAAGTGGGAACTGTCCCGCGATCGTAGTGACGGTCCCCGGTTGACCAAGCATCTGTCCGGTCGCAAACGACAGCAGAGAGAGTAAAGCTATACAGCGCGGCACCCAGCCAGCATAGGGAAGATGTGGCCATGAACACAACTGACAGTGTCCTCCCATTCCTCCCATCGCACCCGCGACCGTCGCCCGGCGAGGATGGCCCATCTATTAAAGCGTGGGGAGGCCGCGCTGGCTACAGCGCCCGGTCAAGCTACGAGTTCGGGTTGGTCTTCCAACTCCCACCGCCGGTCGGATCGCTCGCGAACTTGCTCACCGGCACTTCTTCGTAGTCATCCTTCTTCACGTTCCACAGGTGGACCACCGTATCCGGCTGCCACGCTTCCCGCATGAGCAACACCGCGCGGTGGAAATAGGCGAGCGGCGGACGATAGTGGCCGCTGTTCGGAGAAATCTTCCACAGCTTCCCGTTTCGAATAATCCATTCGCCGGCGCCGATCACCGACCCACCCGCCGTAAACGACGAGTGATGGAAGCGATGCACCTTGCCCACGTGCGAGTAGAAGATCGCCTCGCCGGTCATCGCATCCTTCACGCATACCCAGATCAACGCCATCCCTCCCCACTCCTTCACCAGATGCATGAATCGCTTGTTGTGGTCCGCCTCGTTGTGCCCGAAGATCGCGATGCCAAGAGTGGTGTTCGATTTGCCTTGGAAGTGGTCCTTCACCTCCTTGGTATCCAGAACCTTGCCCCGCCGCGTGACCGTCCGATTCATCGTCACGGCGTACTTGTCCAGACGGGCCTGCGGATCCGCTACATACTTGACGAAATTCCTTTGATCAAATGCCAGGCTGCCTTGCGGTAACACCAACATCGGCGTGTTCGGCTGCATCGGCACTCCCGGCCCGCGCGAAGGCACTCTCCCCTGCGCGCTGCTGCTCGACGAGTGGCCCTGCGCCGGCTGCGATCCCCGGGGAAGCGCAGCGTATTGCTTGCGCGGGACAGGGGTGTACATCTCCTCGGCGGTGTACTTCGGCGCGGCGGGTGCGTCGTCTGGCTCATCATCGCCGTCCGTCTGGAAGATGGTTACCAGCGTGTCTGTCGTTTGCTTACTCAGGTGGCGTCGCAGGATCGACGGGGCGCGCAAGGGCGACGCCATAATCTTCGGCGCCAACGCTTTGGCCGTGTGCAGTACAGCAGTGAGTGCTCTCATGTTGGTTGTCCTTTGGGAACCATGCCTTTCGCCGTTATAGGTGCAACCAGGGGGGCGATTCCTGCCACGAACGCGCAAAAAAGTTTTGTACAATGTGGACCGGTCCCACTCGGCGCACCCCATGCCTGCAAACGAGGACATTGCTTCACTCATGGCGAACCTCCGCCGCGGCGACTCCGACGCCGCCGGCCAACTCGTCGAACGCTTCTACCCGGAACTGAAGCGGCTGGCCATTGCCAACCTCCAAGGTGAGAAACCAGGTCACACCTGGCAGGCGACGGTGCTGGTGAACGAACTCTATCTGGAGTTGTGCCGAATCCGGGAACTGAAGGACTCCATTCCGCGCACCGCCGCCCAGGAACGTGCGGCGTTCCTGGGTCTGGCGGCGCACATCATGCGGCGCCTTCTCATCGCCCATGCACGCCCCTTGCGCAAGCGCGTGACGCGCGTCCCGGCCGACACGCTCGACGACTTGGGCTCCGGCGACGAAGCGTTGCGCGAAGTTGGTGAGTTGCTCGACTCGCTGGCTACCATCGACCCCAAACTGCGCCAGGTTGTCGAACTGAAAGTATTCGAGGGTCTGTCGATGGATCAGGTCGCCGAACGGCTCGGCTGCGCGCCGCGCTCGGCCGCCCGCCACTGGAGCTTCGCTCGCGGCTGGCTCCAGAAAGCGCTCAGCGATGACCCCTGCCCTATCGCCTGAGCAGTGGAATCTCGCCTGGCAGCTCTTTCAGTCGGCCTCCGATCTGCCGCCCGGGCAGCGCCACGCCTTTCTGACCGCCGCCACCGACGATGACGCCGTCGTGCAGCAGGTCTTGGCACTGCTGGAGGATGCCGATAGCAATGACGCCCCGGCCGCGGCAAACATCACTCGATCGGGCACGCTCGTCAGCCACTATCGCATCGAAGAGCGCATTGGACGCGGCGGTATGGGCGAAGTCTATGAGGCGGTGGATCTGGAACTCGACCGCCGGGTGGCCATCAAGTTCCTCCCCGAGCACGTGCTTTCCGATGAACGCGCCGTCAACCGCTTTCTCGCCGAGGCGAAGGCCACCTCGGCACTCAACCATCCGAACCTCGTCACTATCCACGAATTCGTCCGGCAGGATCGCGTTCTGGGCATCGTCATGGAGCGCATCGAGGGCACGACGCTTCGCGCCCTGTTGCCGCCCCAATCCCAACAGCGGAAGGTGCCGCCGCCGCGCGACTTTCCGCGCCTCGCCCGCCAGCTTGCCGAGGCTTTGGCCGCCGCTCATGAGCAGGGCATCATCCATCGCGACTTGAAGCCGGAAAATATCATGGTGCGCTCCGATGGCTATGCGAAGATCCTAGACTTCGGCCTGGCCATGCTCTCCGATGCCTCCGCCACGGTCTCCACCACGCAGACGGCGTTCTCCACCCTGGCTGGCACACCGCACTACATGTCGCCGGAACAGAAACGCCGCGAACCGCTCACGCCCCACTCCGATATCTACTCGCTCGGCCTGGTCTTTACGGAGATGCTCCTGGGCAGTGGCGCGGCTTGCGATCCGCCGCAGTTGGCGCAGCGTTTGCCCGCGCCTATCGCCCATCTGCTGCGCGACATGCTGCAGTCGCAGGGCAGCCAGCGCCCTTCGGCGGCGGAGGTGGCGCGGCGTCTGGCCCGGCTTGAAACCGAACGCCCTCGACGCCTTCTGTCCTACGCTGCCCTGCTCCTTGCCGCCGTGGGACTCGGCGTCGCGGCGTGGATCACCCGGCGGCCCACGCCCGCCGCTCCTCCGCCCGACTATGTCGTCCAACCGCTGACAGCCTTCCCCGGTGAAGAATACGGCGTCGGCTTCTCTCCCGACGGCGAACAGGCTGTCTTCGCCTGGGACGGCGAACGGCAGGATAACTTCGATCTTTACGTCATGGATCTCGGCGACCGTAAGCTTCGCCGGCTCACCAATCATCCGGCCAAGGAGGCGCATCCGGCCTGGTCGCCCGATGGCCAATGGATTGCCTTCTGCCGGGCGTCCGGCCCGGGCCGGGTCACCATCTACGTGCTACCTGCCGCGGGTGGGCCTGAACGCGCTATCGGGGAGACCAACCTCCTGGATCGCGTCTTCGACTGGTCTCCGGACAGCCAATGGCTCGTCGTCCAGGACGCGCCCACAACCGGTGGCGACCGCTTCGGTCTCTTTCTGCTCTCCGTACAGACTGGGGAGCGCAGGCTCCTCATCCGCCCGCCTTCCGGGGAGCAGTACCTGACGCCCGTGTTCTCCCCCGGCGGCAGTCATCTCGCCTTCGTCCGCAATCTGGAAGGCATCTGGGAACTCGGTGTTCTGCCGCTGACGCCGGATCTGCGACCGGCCGCGGCGCCCATCCCCATCCGGATGGAAGGCTTCCGCGCGCAGATCTGTGCCAGCCCGCGCTGGAGCCGCGATGGCAACTCGCTTCTGTTCACTTACAATCGAGGCGGAGTCGAGCGGTTGTGGCAGATTCCCCTGCCTGCCTCGCCCCAGCAAGTGGTGACGCCGAGACTCATTGAGGTGGGAGAGGGCGTGGAGCTTCCCGCACTCTCGGCCAGGGGCGATCGCCTGGCTTTCACGCGCCGCCTGGACAATCTGAACCTGTGGCGAGTCTCTCTGGCGCGCAACCGGCGCGCCACACCTCCCAGTCAACTCATCAGCTCGACACGGTTGGAGCGCTACCCCGACCTCTCCCGCGAAGGTCGCGTGGCCTTTGAGTCCAACCGCAGCGGCTCGCCCGAAATCTGGGTCAGCGACGCCGACGGCGCCAACGCCCGCGCCGTTACGAACTTCCGCGGACCCGGCACCGGCTCGCCGCGCTGGTCCCCGGATGGGCAATCCCTGGTCTTCGACACACGCGTGGATGGCCAGCCGGAGATCTATGTGGTGAACGTCTCTGGCAGCTCCGCGGGTTTCGCCACGCCGCGCCGCCTCACCAACCACGCCGCGCAGGATTTTCTGCCCGTCTGGTCCCCGGACGGCCAATGGATTTACTTCAACTCCAACCGCTCCGGCATTGTACAGATCTGGCGCATGCCCGCCAGCGGCGGCGAGGCGCAGGCCATCAGTCCCGGCCTTGCCCGCGCCCCCATCGCCTCTCCCGACGGAAAGTGGGTCTACTTCGGCCGCGACGATTCGATCTGGCGAGTCCCGGCCGCCGGTGGACCCGAAGCGCTGGTAGTGAAGGATGCGCTCCCCCGGAGCTTCGTTCCCGGCCGCGAGAGTCTGTGGTTTCTGCGTACCCGGCAGGTGCGCCTGACCGTACTCATGGAGTTGAACCTGCGAACCAATGTGGAGCGCACGGCCACCGAATTGCCCGGACGTGTCCAGACCGGCTTGACGGTCTCGGCTGATGAAAGTTTTGCTCTGTTCACCCGCTCCGATGAGGGAACGCGTGATCTGATGCTGGTCGAGGGCTTCCGCCCTTGACCCCGCGAAGTCGCCGGATGGAGATGATCGGCTTGCGCTATCGTGCGCGCGTGGCGACAGTCACCGGCGGACTCGGTTGCCCATCCACGGTGAGGAGGAGCGGCGTGCTAGTGCTGGTGTCGAGGCCTTCCGGAACTACAGCCTTCACTAGGTAGACGCCAATGGTGCCGGGCATCAGCATCGCTTCCTGCACCTCCGCCGGCTTGCCACCGACGGTTACCTCGACCTTGCCGGTGACGCGCGCTCCATCAGCCGGCGCCGGTTGCCCCGGCGGCACCACCGGATCCGTCATCCCTAACCCGGTCGCCTCAATCTCAACGATGTCTCCGGCGGTGGCAGGGCGCTCCGCACTCGCCAGTTTCCTTCGCCCATCCGCATCGTGGATGTATACCGAGCCCTGATCCGCCCCCGATTCGTCCGCCGTAAACACCGCGGGACTCGTTGCCGTTACCAGAACGCTTTCCGGTGGTGAGTAACTCCGGCCGCGCTGCACGATCATCTGGTGCCTGGTGAACTCGGGAACCCCCAGCGGCAGCAACGCCTCGATCCGCCCTTCGCTGGTCCGTCGCAAGGGAATCGGCCTCCCGGCGATGAAGGCCCGCGTGTCCAACAGATCCGTCGGCCATGGCGTCGACCCGGCCTCCTGATTCTCCCCGCTCAGCCTAGTTCCCAGCACCGCAATCAGGCTGTTGGTAGCCACCGGCTGCTCGCGCTTCAGGCTCGCCAGACTGACCACGCCGCCGGCGTCGATCAGCGGCTGCTGCCGGTTCTCGACCACGCCTCCGGTGATTTGAACCCGAGCCTCCAGACTCGGCGCCGTCGATTGCACACTCGCCACCATCGCGATGTTCGATGCCCTCACAGTGCGTGCCGTCCAGGCACCCGTCCATCGTCCGTTGCCTACTGAAATCAGTTGCAGTGGCGGATCATTGGTCGAAAAAGTGACGGCCACGCGCCCGCTGGTCACTGGATCGCCGCAGTCATCCGCCACCAACACCTCCACGGCCTCCGGCCATCCTGCGGTTATCCGGAAGCCATTGCCGGGCGCACGGAACAACGGCACCAAACGCCGGGGAATGCAGCCGTTGGCTCGTGGGCCGACACTGCTGGTGCTGAGCACCGATCCGGTGGCCACCACCAGGATCAGATCCACCGTCTGCGTGGTGTTGTCCGGTGCGAACCGAAGTTGGACGGTGCCGCGATAAACGCCGGCAGGAATGCCCGCAACTGCGGGAGTCACCGTCAACCCGACACTCTGTCCCGCCGCGATCGTGCCGGTTGTCGAACTGAGCGTGAACCAGCGGCGAGTGTCCGGGTATGTCAGTGTTGCCGAATACGTAAGCGCCCGGTTCGACGGATTCGACAGCGAGATGTTCTGATTTGCCGGACGTCCTTCCGGCGGCGTTGTGAAGACCAGCCCATAAGGGCTAACCTGCGCCCCCGGCGGCGCATCGTTGGGGAACACATTCAGCACCACAACGGCCGACTGCGGCGCGTTATCTACGTTCGGGGCATTCACGGTGACCAGTCCGAAGTACGCGCCCGGCGCGAGGCCCGTGGGGTCTACACTGACGTTCAACGCAGGTGCCGTCGCCCCGGCATTCGACTACCCGCTGCCGGGTGTCACCCGCAGCCAAGTACCGCCAGAGGTTGTTGATGCAAGCGCTGTCCAAGGCATGGCGCCCGTCCCAGTGTTCAAAACCCGCAATGTCTGCGTCAGCGTTGCTCCGTTAGCCATGGTGGCGAACGTAAGCCCTGAGCGATCGAGCCGCAGTTGCTGCGGCGTGCCGGAAATGATCATGGAGACGGGGACTTCATAGCTGTCGCCCTTGTCGACATTGAGGATGGTGATGCGTCCCTGATACGCACCCCGTCCGAGTCCAGCGGGCGATGCCGTCACTCGGAGCAGCACCGATGGCGGCGTCAACTCCCCTGAAGAGGGCGTTACCACCAGCCAAGGCACGTTCGTTGTGACGCGATACTGTGTCGCATCGTCATCCCCCGAAATCAACGTCAAAGTCTGGCTGACCGCCGGAGCGCCCAACGCATAGGCGAACACAAAGGACCGCGGGTCTGCCCGCACGGTGCTGATGCCCCGAATCATCCGAATCCGGTTGTTCCCCTTGTCGGCAATGTAGATGTTGCCGTTGCCGTCCACCGAAACGCCGCCGGGGTTGTTGAAGGCTGCGGCGGTGGAGGGGCCACCATCACCGGAGAACCCTGCGACACCGGTTCCTCCGATGACCTGTATCGCTCTGGCTCGGCTTACCCGGTGAATGCGATGAGCGGTGTCGGTGACGATCAGGCTGCCGTCGGGGGCAAAAGCCATCCGGTTCGGCCATCCGCCTCCGAAGAAATCGGTTGGTTCCAGATACGTGAGGATGACGCCGTCGGGACCTACAGTGCGGATCCGGCGATTGCTCGTGTCGGCGATGTAAAGGGTGCCATCGGGTGCGAAGGCGATTCCTCTTGGAAAGGATAACTGGGCGTTCGTCGCCGGTCCCCTGTCGCCGGCGAAGCCTGCAACCCCGGTGCCGGCGAATGTGGTGATCGTTCCATCTGTGTCCACCTTGCGGATGCGGTGATTGTTGGAGTCGGCGATGAAGACATTCCCAGCCGAATCGACCGCTATCCCTTGCGGACCGTTGAGCCGTGCCTCCACCGCGGGCCCACCGTCGCCGGAGAACGCCGCGGGGGCGTTGGCGCCGGCGATGAGGCGCACGGCGTTCGTCTGCCGGTTGGTGAGGCCGACGTCGTTACTGGGATGAGAAACAACCAGATCCCCGCTGGGCGTCAGCGCCATACCATTCAACATCCCGCGATCCGCCCACCGGGTTCGGACAGTGCCCGCGGGCTCGATGTAGCGGAGCGCTAGCTCTTCCATCAAGTGAATTATTCCATCGGGCTCGGTCAGCACCTCGTTGGGAGCTGTCACTCGCGCGAACTGGCTTGGGCCGTTCGCACCGGCATCCAGCGAAACCCCGGCATAGCGCTCCACCATGCCGTCCCGTCCGTAGCGATACAGTAAGTGCGAGGCGATATCGGAGAACAGGAACTCCTCATCCGATATCCACAGCGGCGGTTGCGCAACGCGCAGAAGCAGCGAACGGGCTGGAACGCGTTCGCCCGGAGCAAGGGAACTGCCCATGCGCCGCCCACCCCCAAGTACCGTCTCGACGGTCCCTCCAGCGGGTATCCGCCGTATCGTCGAATAATCCGAGAACCACATCCCCCCCTTGCCGTCCGGTCCGATCCAATTGATGCCGGTTGTGAGTTCGGTTGCCGCGATACCATCCATCGTCAAGGTCCCACCACCGGCAACAAGAACCAGCGTTCCGTCGCCTGCGATCGCGAACACGCGCGTCGGATCGGCAACCAGCACGCGGCCTTCCGCATCTACCGCCACCCCTTGGATGAACTCGAACTGCGCCTTTGTGGCGAGTGTTCCTTCCGGACTCGTCGGCCCTTGCGTTGCGACGCCGGCGACCGTCTCGATAATCCCATCGGGACGAATGCGGCGGACGCGATAGTTGTTCCCGTCAATGAAAAAGACGCTCCCATCATGCCCAAGGGCCAGACGCAACGGTCTGCTAATGCGCGCTTCCGTGGCTGGACCACCATCGCCCGAGAAGGCGCTTTCTCCCGTTCCCGCGATGGTCATAATCACGCCATCGGGCGTGATCTTCCGGATCCGATTGTTGCCCCAATCCGCTATGTAGAGATTGTCGTTTGCATCGACGGCAACCTGACCCCAACTCCTCGTGGACAGGTTCGCCCGGTTGGCCGGTCCTCCATCCCCAATCGGGCCAGAGTCCAGTCCAGTGCCCGCGTAAGTAGCCACGACTCCGTCCGGCGCGATCCTTCGCAACCGGTTCGTCTCCAGGACGTAGACATTCCCTTTGCTATCCCGCGCTAGTGCCCCCGGCGCATAAAAGGCGGCGTCCGCCGCCGGCCCACCATCCCCTAGCGGAAACTGCCCCGCAATGGTGGTGACAGTGCCCGGCTGAGCACGAAGAAGATCGGCCGACAAAAGAAACACTGTAACGAACAAAACCGTTCGATTCACACATCCAGCATAGAAGGTCCGCGGCCACGAGGCGTTGCTCCTCATGGCCGCCGTCACAGTACCACCCCCGAGTCCTCTCGCTAGGGTCTGCAGATATAGCCCGATTGGGCGCATGCCAAGGGGCCGTAGTCGCTTTGCCCATAGTAGTCGAACTTACGCACCGGGTTCGAGCAAGCAGGCGGCGAATTCGCGGGAACGCATACCGCAGAAGTCTTCACCGGCACCGATCCGGGCGGGCCAGCATCAGCCGGTGCGCCCTTCGGGCAGGGGATTCCCTGGAGACCCTGCTTCCCCTGCCGGCCTTCCGCGCCTATTTCTCGAACGTTGCGAGCCGCGATTCTCCCGGGCAGCCCAGGAGTCTACTTACGTGGTGTTTGGCGATGTCTGGATCGCTCCGCCCGCCCCGCGATGGCCCGAGTCCTTGCGAAATGGGAGTCAACGAAGGCGCCGATTGGAAGACGCATGGAGCTCGAGGGACAGGATCACTGTCCAGACAGTGTCGAGCTTCGTGCCTAACCGATTTGATACACTCTCGCCTGTGTCACTGATTCCGGGCACGCGCATCGGCCCCTACGAGATCCTCGCGGAGATCGGCGAAGGTGGCATGGGGAAAGTGTTTCGCGGCAGAGACACGCGGCTGGATCGGGTAGTGGCGGTCAAGGTAATGACACAAGACCGGACCAACAACCCTGACATGCAGCGGCGATTTCAGCAGGAGGCCCGGGCGGTCTCCGCGCTCAATCATCCGAACATCTGCGCTCTATTCGATGTCGGGGAATACAACTCCTGTGCCTACCTGGTAATGGAGTACATTGACGGAGAGACGCTTGCCTCCAGGCTCCGCAGAGGTCCTCTGGCTGTCGACGAGGCGCTGGGATACGCCAGGCAAATCCTCGCGGCGCTCGAGCATGCGCATGGCAAGGGAATCATCCATCGGGATCTCAAACCCGCCAACATCATGCTGGTGGGTTCCGGCAACCAATGCTCTGCCAAGTTGCTTGACTTTGGGCTTGCCAAGGCCCTACCTTCACGCGATGGCGAAGCTTCGCTGGACGAAAAGACGGAGATTCTGAACACGGATCCCGAGCACATCGTCGGGACGCCTGCTTACTTGCCGCCGGAGGTTCTCCGTGGCCAACCAGCCGATGTCCGCAGCGACCTCCATTCGTTCGGAGCGGTCCTCTATGAAATGCTGACCGCTCGAAGGGCGTTCGCGGCTACTGGGAAGGGCGACGTATATGCGGCGATCCTGCGCGATGAGGTGGCGCCGTTGTCTCAGTTCCGGGACGATGTTCCCCGCGCGTTGGAGTGGATCTTGCGGCGGTGCCTGGCGAAGACACCAGCCGATCGGTGGCAGACGGCGGCGGACCTTGGTGCGGCGCTCGATATGGGGACGTCCGGTAGTGAGCGGCGCGCCGTCGATCCCACGCCCGCACCCGCACCCGCACCCGCACCCGGGGCCGCGGGGCGTCTCTGGCGAAGACCTGCTGTTCACTTTGCTTTGGGCGTTCTGGCGATCGCAACAGCGCTCGCTGCCTGGGCCTTTTACGTCTCTTCGCAGAGGCGCGGGATATCGATTGAGTCAACCGCTACGCTGACTTTCGATCCAGGCATCGCGGCCTGGCCTGCCATCTCCCCTGACGGCAAGCTCCTGGCGTTCTCGTCAGACCGCGGGGAACTGGGCAACATGGACATTTGGATACGGCAAATGGCAGGCGGATCGCCGATTCGGCTCACGTCCCTGCCAGGAGCGGAAGTCAGTCCCGGGTTCTCGCCGGACGGCACCGCGGTCTGTTTTCTGGCAGGCGATTCGGCGATTTATGAAGTGCCGGCGCTGGGTGGTCCCCCTCGCCCCGTAATCGAGAACGCCGGTCCATTCAGCATCTCGCCAAAAGGCGATTTGCTGTTTGTCCGGACTCCCGTCGGGTCCCGGCTCGGTTCGATGTTCAGCGTACCCCTGCAAGGGGGAGTCCCGCAGCCGTGGCAACCCGGTTGCCGAACCTTCTCACGACCCGCGTTCTCTTCGGACGGAGGACGTGTCATTTTCGCCGGCGATTGCGGGAGCCAAACCAAGCCGGGTTGGTATGTGGCTCCATTCCCCGAGGGTGTCGCGAAGTTGGTTCACCCCTATACGGGTGCTGGCCTTCCCAATATGGCGGCCGCGTGGGCCACGGGAGACCGGGTCCTCCTGCAAGAGCGGATAGCAGGGCCGCTGCTTGGCTTGGACTTCCATGGTCCACCCGTTCCGGTCCTCAACGAAAGTGATTCCGTTCCTCTGCAGCCAGCGGCGGGCCCGGATGGGATGGTGGCGTTCGCAAGCGCACGGGGTAACCACTCCGTAAGGAGGGTTTCTTTGCCCGACAACGCGGTTGCAGCCAAGGGAGACCCCACGGTGCTTGCCGCTGCCATGGGTCACTTTGGCGTCTCCCGGGATGGACGCGTGCTCGTTTATGGCCGCTTGACGGGCGACAACTCCGAACTGGTCGTTCAGAATCTCGACACGGGAGAGCAGCGAGGCCTGCCGAACCATGTTTTCGCCGCGCACCCATTGGTGGGCGCCAGTTTTGGTTCCCTCTGGCCGCAGGTTTCTCCCGACGGTACGCGAGTCTTTTACCGGGTGATTGGCGCGAATGGAGGGCATTATCTGCTCGATCTGCGTTCCCGGACGGTGACGCCTGCTGCCACAATGAAGGAATTCAATCTCGGCAGCGACTGGTCCCCCAATGGGGAACGGGTAATCGGAGAATGCCCACCGCCCGGAAACGGCATCTGCGAGTGGAACTCACTCTCGAGAACGGTCCGGACTCTGGCGGTCCAACCCAAGGAGAGTCTCCTGTATCCCAGCTACGCCTGGGACGGCAAGTCCGTAGTCTTCATGCGGCGCCGGCCCGGAATGCTGACCGCGATCTGGACTTCCCCGGTCCGGCCCGATGGGACCCTTGCGTCGCCCAATCAATGGAAGGAACTCTCGGAACCGGGGACTGAAAACAGCCGTCCCCGCTTGAGTCCCGACGGATCGGTGGTGTACTACGTGACCGCCCGCGGGGGGCAGCGGCTGTTGGTCGCGCGGCGCGGCACCGCCTCCGCCCCAGTTGTGCTGGTGAAGGAGCCGCTCGAAACTCCCCTGATCAGTGGCGGCTTCGGCCCATATCCCTTGCTCCATGTCACGCGCGGCAGGATCTACTACAGCACGATCGGTTTCAGTGGCAACCTGACATCCGTGAAGTTCAAGTGAGTGTCTACTCTATGTCGATTCCTATCGTTGCCGCGGCAGCCTCCGCTTCGTCACTCGCGAGGATTGCGGCAAGCTGGTAGCGGCCGGGTGGGAGTGGCTCGTTCCCTCTGAAGACAGGTTCCGTGAACGGAATGCGTGTGTACGTGACTCCATCCACCGGGGCACGGAGTTTCGTCTCAAAGACTGTCACGCCGCTCGCGTTGCGGAGCGAGACTACGATGTCGCCAGCCGGGAAGTTACGCGTCTGCAGGCGCGCGAATGTGCAGGGCTTGTAAGTGCCCGGCGGATCGGCGACCGGTACGAAGCATGCTGGAGAGTAACATGGAACTGCGCAATTAGATACGCCGCGAGTGGACACCGGAAGCTTGGCGCGCTCGATCCCGACCGCAATGGTCGCCGCCGGCCCTGGCAGATGGACGCCGCCAACCGTTGCTTCGACGAGTTCAAGTCCGT
Source organism: Bryobacterales bacterium (assembly GCA_016789745.1). Taxonomy (GTDB): domain Bacteria; phylum Acidobacteriota; class Terriglobia; order Bryobacterales; family Bryobacteraceae; genus CADEFT01. The sequence continues at coordinate 11,098 of JAEUQF010000139.1, read as the reverse complement.
CCGAGAACCCTCCGTTGGAACCGGCACGGATTGCCGTCCACTGCCTGACGAGCCCAACCCCGCGCACAAACGTCTCGCCTTTAGTTTCATAGAGGGTGTCGTAAGTGTGGAACCGGCCATCCGTGAACGCGCCGACGTTGGTGACGGCGAGCGGCACAGGCTGGGCACTGTCGGGATCCAGCACAACCATCTCGCCACCCGCCTCCAAACGCAGGATCTTCCCATCTTCAGCGACGCGGTAGCGAGTCAGCGTGGTTGAACCGCCAGTGCGTATCGAGAACCAGGTGCGGCCGCTTATCTCCTCAGCGGAGACCACTTCGCGTGTAAGATAATGGCCGGTCGATATCCGTGAGTCATTGCGATAGACCCAGCGGTTTCCCACCTGAAGGGGAAAATAGGTATTGCTGACAAACGACTCGCGCACGGCTGGTGAAAGTTCCTGGCAATTGAGTCTCGCTACGGCGGCCTCCAGCACCTTTCCGCTGGTATCGGTCAGATAGAAGACGGTGCCGTCGGCGATGGAGTAGTCCGTGCGGATCGAGCCGGACGGTTCCGAATTATTGAGCACCGGGCCAAGGGGCGAGTTCACTCGAACCAGGGCTGGTTGCCTGGCGCTATTCTGCCAGCTTACCGTCGTGCTTCCAAGACCCTTCTGGCACTCCGTGATGGTGGAAGGCGAAAGCAGGATGGCATCGCCGCGTTGCGCGAACAGGGGGATGGACAATAACCAGATCGCGTAGATCATAAGGGTGACTCCTCTAACGGGCAAAGTACCCGGCGACTTCCAGCGCCACGTGAGTGGTGGCGTTCACCTTCACCTGGATCGCGCCGTTCGGTCCAGCCGATACGATTCCCGAGTTCGACAACGTCTGTCCCTGGAAGGCGTTCAACTGCGAGACCTGCGGCCATGGGGCCGCCGCAGGCCACATGCTGAGAAACGGGAGGCCCGTGCCGTTCGGGATAGCGGTGGCGTTCAGCGCCCAGGCTTTCGCAGTAGTGGGCAGACCCGGGCAGCGCGGTGACCCGGCGATCGGAACCACACGATCCGTGGCCGCAAGCATTTGGGCAGGCCCATAGACTCCGGGTAGCGTTGGATCCTGCGTGTTGAGCAGCCGGCATTGGCGCACCGGGAAGTAGTACAGCCCGGCCCCTGACCCGTCATCGGGAGCGAAGTAGCCGTTGACATCGAGAAGCAGGTTAGTAACGTTTGGGGAGTAGACATTGATGCTCCCACCGGCAGCGGCTGGAACGATGCTGCTGTTAGCGACGGCGTAACCCTGCAGCGCATTCATATTCGACACTTGCGGGCGGGTATCTTGCGCCCATGCGGTTATAAAGGCTACTGCCCCCCCATTGTCGACCGGCCCCGGAGTCAATGTCATCTGGAGGGAGTAGGCTGAGGCCGCTTTCAATCCGGCGCAATTAGGCGAGGACGGAAGCCGGAACGACCTGGTTTCGTCCGCCTGAAATCGCTGGTGTCCGAAGGGAGGAGGCAGGCTGTTGTAGACATCCCGGGTGTCGACCGCGCGGCAGGGCCCGAAGGGATAGTAAAGCAGTCCAGGCGCGGCTGGATCGTCCGTGAAGTACCCATTGATGTCGATCACGGCGTTCACATTGTTCGAGGAGAAGATCGACACCGACCCGTCCGAGCCTGCCGGAACGATGGCGGAATTCGCGATATAGCCGCCCGTTGTCGTCCGCACCGTCCAATACTCCGGCATACTTTGACCGGTGGGATAGACGGTCAAGTAATCGACAGGCCCCGTGCGATTCTCGACCGTGTCGACCGTGACGTTCAGGGCGAAAGCCTTGGCCGAGGCGGGAATGCCGCAGTGAGCTCCGCCGGCGACCGGCAGCCGTCGCGTTTGGCCGGCAACGAGAGTCGGTGGGCCGTATAACCCAGTCCACGTCGTCCCCGCGTAAAGCGTTCGCGTATCCAGCAGGCGGCACGGAGCCACGGGCACGAACCGGAGTCCGGCGCCCGGCGTTGGATTCCCCGTCTGCACCACTTGGATGCGGGGGTTGCTGCTCGAGGCGAGCTGGATTACCGCGCTCCGGGTAACGCCGCCCGTGTTCGGTTCCACGGTGTACTGGACGTCCATGTCCCCCTGGCCAAACGCCGGGGTAAACCTGATCCAGGTCACGCTGCTGGAGAGGTACCAAATGCCGCAGGCATAAACCCGGAATGTACCCTGGGAAGCAGTGACCGGGAGGGCCGGAAGGGCATCCAACCGCGCCAGACACTCAGCCGCCTCACTGGTGGACCCATGGCTGCCGAACTGTGCCCCGATGGAGCTTACAGGCGCATTCGAGTTAAGCTCTGTTTGGAACGAGCCTTTCACCTGCTGCCCTTCGGCCAACCCCGGCGAGGAGATGCTTCCACCTCGCCCGTCGTTACTGCAAGTTGCTTCGGATTGGCAGCCCGTAAACCCCGAGCCGGAAGACGCATTGCCGGTTGCGGTGAAGTCGGGGCAACCCCCACTCGTCTCGCATGTAGCGGTTGTCTCAATGATAGCCGAGCGATTTGGCGTCGGAGCGCGGCGGGCGGCCGACTCTTGCGTCAATGCATTGGGCGTCACCTTCGTGGTGAGCCGGACGACCGGCATCCGATACAGCGGCGCCGCGGGGTCGAGGAAGCTAGGCACCGGCGGCCGCGCCGTATTCGGGGCGAAGGGGCCCATGGAGGCGGTCAGCCGTGATTCGAGGTTGGTTGCGCCGCTGACGAAGATGGTGAAGGTGTGCGTCTCGATGGATGCCGGGTCCGCCGACAGAATTTCCCAAGCCAGCGTAGCCTCGCCGTTCACCACCGGAATGTCGACCAACGAATTGCCGGGCACTGCGGCTGTCCGCAAACCCGTACCCGCGCCATTCGGATCGTCGGGCACGAGCTGCGCCGACTGTCCCGAATCGGGATACAACGGAGCACTCACCTTTGCGTCGAGCGGCAGGGAGCGCAGTTTCACGATCAGTCTGGTGCCGGAGTCCGCCATGCTGACCCCAGGGTGGATGGTGAGGATAAACCGGGAGCTGTCCTCTGCATAGCGATTTCGGAATGCGTTCGGAATGCGTTCGCGGAACGTCACGGGGATACGGAGACCGCCGCTAACCGGCTGCGCGGTGCCGATGCTGGTCTGCAGGCTGGCAACACGCCGGGCGACGGTCTGGCTGTCGTTCTGCACGACGATGTTGCGGAAAGGCCCGATGACCGTGACCGTGGCGGTGAGTGCCTCCGGGAGATTCGGAAGGCTCGCGTCGAGGCGGAGGTTCGTCATGCGGAACGTCCTGGTGGCATTCGGGCCGGCCGATGCCAGCGGCACATCCGGAAACCGCACCGCGTTGTTCGATGCGACGATGCCGTGGATGGTGTTCAGCGAGGGTGGCAGCACTGCATCCTCCACCAGGAGCAGCGCTTCGGTCGCCGAACCCTCGGGCTTGCTGGTGAAGTTGGTGTTGAACCGGACCAGGACATCGCCCGTCATGGCCACCGTGCTGTTGCCGTTGCATTCCAGCACGAGTTCGCCCGCGAGTTCCGTACGGCCTTCCGATCGTGCTTGGGACGCCACGGGCGTGCGCAGCGCGCAGGTAAACTCGCCCTGCGCCGTCTGCGTCAACGTGAAGCTTTGGTCGCCAATCTTCCAGGCCGTCTCGCGGGCTACGCCTGGATTCGGACCGGCACGCAGCAGGAGCGTTGCCTGGCGGCCTGCGTTCGCCGTCACCGACTGCATGACCCACTGCGGCGGAGCTCCGCTGGGCACCGGCAGGCAACTGGGCGATGTCGCGGATACTTGGAGCGTGACGTCTCCACCCGTCGCCGGAACGGTACCGCGGACGTTGGAAAGCGAGTATTCGCAAGCAGGTGACAATTGCCTCACCGTGAATGTCCGCCCCCCGATCGTAAGCGTGCCCTGCCGGGCAGCCTGTCCGGGCTGCACGCTATAGGAGACAGTTCCGCTACCGCTACCGCTCGGCCCGCTCAGCACGGACACGAAGGGAGCATTGGGAACGACGTTCCAGGAACAGGACGAGGGGGAGTTCACCAGCACGCGGGCGATGGGGCTGCCGGTCGCATCGAAGGTCGCGCTTGCGGCATCCAAGACGACCGGACAGTTCGAACCGCTCTCCTGCGTAACGATGAGGCTCTGGCCCGCCACGGTGACCACGGCGCTGCGCTGGCCGCCGCTGTTCGATGTTAGGCTCAAGACCAGCTTGCCATCGGCGCTTCCATTGGCTCCGCTCACAATCGTGATCCAATCGGCGGGCGTCGACGCGTTCCAACTGCAACCCGGTACGGTCCGTACAGTGATGCTTTGCGAGGAAGCGCCAGCGGGGGCGTTTCCGGGGGCCGAGGCGATCTGGAAGGTGCAATCCGTCGCGTTCTGCGTCAACCGGAAGGACCGTCCGCCAATCGAGATCACACCACTCCGCGGGCTGATTCCGGGGTTTGACGCCACGCTGTAGCGAATCGTGCCGGGGCTCGTGCCTTGTGATCCGCTCTGGATTGTTACGAACGACGAACTATTGTCCACAACCCAGTTACAGGAGCCGCCTACTTCAATCACGCCATTCGTAGCGCCCGAACCGACGGTGGCCGAACCCGGTGTCAACGTGGGCTGGCAGGTGGAGCCGCCGCCACTCTGCTGGATCGTGATGGTTTGGTCTTTCACGGTGATCGATCCTTGGCGGGACTGACTGCTTGGATTGCTTTCGACCGAGAATACGAAGGATCCGCTCCCCGCACCCGCTGCTCCCGACGGGAACGAGATCCAGGGAACGCCGGGGGCGCCTGTCCAGGAGCAACCTGTTCCCGTGACGGTCACGTTGACGGTTGCCGTCCCTCCCGCTTGGGGGAAACTCGTCTGTGTTGGCGACGCGCTAACAGTGCAGGTTGCCGGCGCGTTGGTTTGCGTGACCGTGAAGACTGCTCCATTAACCTCGAGGACGCCCGTCCTTTGGCTCCCGCTGTTCGCGGCCACCGAGTAATCCACACGGAGGCCACCCGCCGTTGGGGACGAATTGCCGGTGAGCCAAGGCGCATTGGGTTGTTGCAGACTCACGTTGCAGAACGGCAGGTTGTTGAACAGGGCCGTGAACGAGAATCCCGTTCCACCAGCGGCTCCGACGGTGTTGCTGGAGGGCTGCAGGGCGGGCGTACAACTGACCAGGGTCAGTGTGACGGGAACCGAGCTGTTCCCGGCCGAGGTGGTGATGTTAATGGAGCCGGAGTAGGTGCCGGCAGCCATGCCCGCGATGTTGCTTATGGAAACGGTATGCGGTCCTGGGCCGCTGGCTGGGGCGACGGAAAGCCAGGATCCGGAGCTTTGGGCCGACACCGTATACGGGAGCGAACTGGTGACGGTTAGATTTTGCGAACCAATGGCCAGTCCACCTGCTCCGCCGATAAATGACAGGGATGCCGGCGAGGTTGTTACGTTTGTAGATACGAAGTTAGCGGTGATTGACTTCGGGGCGTTCATCATCAGTTGCGCGGAGTTGCTTGCCCCACTGAGGTCTCCCGACCAACCACTGAAGGTATAGCCGGGGTTGGCCGAGGCCGTGACTTGGACCGGGCTGCCAGCGGCGTGGTAGTTCCCGGACGACGGGGTTACGGTACCTGCTGAGGACGGCGACACGTTGGTGGTGAGTTTGTGAGACATACTGAAAAAGGCTGTGTACGTGATTGTGGCTGGTGGGGAAACTGAGTGGCTGATTGGTAAGTTGTCGCTCCAGTTCTGGAAGGTGAACCGCGTATCCCCACTGTCCTGCGGGCTAGTGACACCAATCGTGTGGGGACTGCCCGCGGCCCACTGGAACGGGGGAGCGGGTGAGGTGTAGGTCTGCCCGTCTACTACGAACTGGCGCCCGATTGGATCCGTGGTCACGGTGATACTGATTGGTGCCGGCCCGAAGCTTGCGGTAACTGTTTTGGGACCGTTCATGAGGACGGACACCGGATTGTTTGAGCCGGTGGCGTCACCGGACCAGCCGTTGAACTGACGACCGGGGTCCGGAGTCGCCGTGACGCTGACGTTCTCGTTCGCCGCCCGGTAGCTGGTGGATGGGCTGACCGTGCCGTTGCCGGATGAAATTGTGGTGAGTTTGTGCGAAGTGCTGAAAAAAGCCGTGTACGTAATTGCGGCTGTTGGGGAGACCGACTGGCTGATTGGTCCGCTGTTGCTCCAGTTCTGGAAGGTGAACCGGGTGTCTCCATTGTCCTGCGGGCTGGTGACGGCAATCGTGTGGGGACTGCCCGGGGCCCATTGGAACACTGTCGTGGTGTTGTAGGTTATCCCGTCAACCGTGAACGGCCGGCCAACTGGATTGGTGGTGACGGTGACATTGATCGGATTGCCGATCGGGAAGGGTGTTTCCGCGTAGACGAATCCATCGGCGGTAGAGATCGAAACCGTCGCGGATCCTACGTAACTCAGGTAGTAAGAGGGAACACTGGTGGATAGCAACGAGGAGTTGGAGAACGATGTGGAGAGCGTCTCGCCGTCGAAAACAATCCTGTCGCCCGGATAGAAGTTCTGCCCGCTTGCGAAGAGGTTGAACGTAGGGCCGCCGATGACCGTTGACGACGGGTTCAGTGAAGTGATGGACGGCGCCGGACGGATGGTCACAGTGGATGGGGTTGAGCAGTGCAAGTCACCTTGGACGAAACAGATATCGATCTGCGCGGTCCCAGGGACGGCGACCAAGCCGCTGGAGACGGTCGCGGTGAGCGTGCGGCAAGTGCTGAGTGTTTGCTCGCTGAAGCCCGGGTTGGGAAGTGCCTGGCCATTCCACCGAATAAAGAAAGCCGAGCTAACAACGGATCCTAGAGCTTCTACCCTAAGGGTAAAACTCGGGCGCCCGGCAGTGATGAGAGATGGTGCCACGGTTTTGATGGCATAGCCATTCGGTCCGGCACCAATGAAGCAAGCATTGCCCTCATTCCCCTGGGCGCTGGCATTCCGGGGTAATACTGCCAGCACCAGAAACCAGCCTATCGTCACCAATCGGCGTCGTAGTGTTGTGTTGATTGCAGTCCTCATTGCTGTCCTCCGAGATCCATCACCGGCCGGGCCGGTACATGCCGGAGAAGGCAATCGGAAGACCAGGCTGGGAGACCGCTGAAGCCTGATCGGTAAGTTGTTCTAACATAGAGGCTTCCTTCCCAGAAGGAGGCAATGGCCTGGCAGCTTGGCGAATACTCCGGCGCCTCGATGCCATCACACCGATTGTTTTGCACTATCGAATTGATAGTTATGTTTGTCGCGAGGGGTTTGCGTTGGGAGAAGCAGCTTGGTAGTCTTCTGACACCGTGACCCTGACGCCCGGCGACCACCTCGGTCCTTATCAGATACTCGCCCCAATCGGAAAAGGCGGGATGGGGCACGTGTATCGGGCGAAGGACACCCGCCTCGACCGCGTGATCGCTGTCAAAGTCCTTGCCCCCCATCTGGGAGCGAGCAAAGACTTCCAACGCCGATTCGAGTTAGAGGCGCGAGCCATATCGAGTCTGCATCACCCGCATATCTGCACTCTGTTCGATGTTGGAGACAGCGGCCCTTTTCAGTACCTGGTAATGGAACACCTGGAAGGCGAAACGATGGAGGACCGGCTGAAGCGAGGGCCGCTGCCTTTGCCCGAGGCACTGATCGCCGGCCGGCAGATTCTCGATGCTCTGCGGCATGCCCACCAGAAAGGCATTCTGCACCGCGACCTGAAACCGAGCAACATCTTCCTCCTCCGCAATCAGCAGGCGCCGTGGACAAAGCTGCTGGATTTCGGATCGGCGAAGATTATGGACCCACGCGCCCCTGGCGCACCCGACGCCGATCAAACTGAGAAGCTGTTGACCGACCCGAGCCATCTGATCGGCACGCCTTTGTATATGGCTCCCGAGGTGCTGCAAGGGCAGCTCGCCAGCCCACGTAGCGATATACACGCGGCAGGAGCCGTTCTTTATGAAATGCTGTGCGGCCGGAGAGCTTTCCAAGCCGACGGACGCGGCAATGCGATCGCAGCCGTCTTGCGCGACCAACCGCCGCTGCTATCGGAAATCGGCGTCAAGGGAATATCGACGGCCGTGGCGACCGTCGTGATGCGCTGCCTTGGGAAGGTACCAGACCAGCGGTGGCAAACCATGGAGGAACTCTACGTCGCATGGGATCACGCGAGTAAGGCCGAGGGCGGTGTGGAGCGGCCGCAATCCGCTGGCAGCAAACTGGGACGGCCGGCCGGCCGCAGAATCGTCCTGACGATGGCCGCCCTCCTCTCCGCGCTTCTGGCGAGTGCGATGATCTATTGGCTGTTCGCGGTAGGCAGCGGCACCCGGTCGATCGCAATTTTACCCTTCCTGAACACCAGCGGAAATCTGGACATGGAGTACTTGGGAGATGGCATTACGGAGAGCCTGATTAACAGCCTCTCCCGTGCTCCGAACCTGGCGGTGATGCCGAGAAACTCGATATTCCGTCATAAGGGACGAGATATAGACGCCCACGCGGTTGGCCAGGCCTTACAGGTACAGACGGTGCTGGTCGGGCGGGTGACGCGTCTTGACGATGCACTATCCGTCAGTGTGGAGTTGATCGATGTTCGCGATAACCGGCTACTCTGGGGCGAGCGATACAACCGCAGGGTCGCGGATATGCAAGCCGTACAGGAGGAAATCTCGACTGAGATTTCCGAGCGCCTCCGAATCCGCCTTACCGGCGAAGACAGGAAACGCCTGACCAAGCGCTACACCCAAAATGCGGAAGCCTACCAATTGTATCTGCGCGGCCGCTTCCACTGGAATAAGAAGACTCCCGACGGCTTCACCAAAGGGATTGAGTACCTTCAGCAGGCCATCCAGGCAGATCCGAACTATGCTCCGGCCTACGCGGGCCTGGCGGCTCTGTACAACAACCTGGCAAACTACAACTTTGCCCTGATTCCGCCGAAGGATGCCTGGGCAAAAGCGAAGGCCGCCGCGACGCGGGCCATCCAGATTGACGATTCGCTGGCATCCGCTCATGATTCGTTGGCCCTGGGTCGCCTATCAGTGGGAATGGGATTGGGAACTGGCCGACCGGGAGCTCAGGCGGTCGATCGAACTCGATCCCGGATCGCCCTCGGTTTACGAGCCAAACCCGTCTTCGACTCACCATTGGTACTCTCACTTCGTGATGTCGATGGGGCGGGTGGAGGAGTCTTATCGGATGGGCCGGCACGCGCTTGAGTTAGGCCCGTTGGATCTCGCCAACAACTCGCACCAGGGCTGGCATTACTTGTGGATTCACCGGCACCCTCGTGCCGTTGAGCCGTTGAAGAAAGCCATCGAGATGGACCCGGCCTTCCCGGTGGCGCAGTGGTATCTGGGATTAGCCTACGAGCAGACTGGCGCATTGGACAGCGCGATCGAGCAATTCCAGAACTGTGTACGCATCACGCGCCAACGGCCCTCGATGGTGGCCTTGCTGGGGCATGCCTACGCGGCATCGGGGAGAACGGTAGAGGCCAACGCCGTCCTAAAGCAATTGGGTGAAGCCTCTCAGCGTCAGTACGTACCTCCCTATCCGATTGCTGCCATTCATGCGGCGCTCGGCCATACCGACGAGGCTTTTCACTGGCTGGAGCGAGCGTACGAGGGACGGGATAGCTGGATGAGTTACCTGGGCGTAGACTCCCGCATGGACCCATCGCGCCCGGATCCGCGGTTTGCGGCCTTGCTGCGGCGGATGAACCTTTAAGTCGTTCTAGAGGCGACTTTTGCCCGGCCCAACTGCCAATCAGTGCGATTGCTGTAACAATCGCACTGATAGGGCAGGCAGGCAACATCTTAAGCCCGACGCGAGACCGCCTCTTTGGGTTCTCAGACTATTGTTCCCGTACATTCAATGATTTAGGGGAGAGCCGGGTTGCGCAGAACACACGTCCTCCGAACGGCACACTGGTTGCCCACTCCATCGCAGCAGCGGGACATAAACCGCCGCACAGAGGAGAACACAACATGCCGATTGAGTCACGACCCACTAACCTGGCGCCCAAAGGCCCGCGTCCGGGAAGCACCCAAACGCCCCACCGAGTGAAGGACGACGACACGCTCGAGTCCGTAGCCCATCATTATCGGGTGCCGTTGACACAACTGCTCATGCACAACTTCGGCACGACTCATCCCGCGCAAATCAACTGGTACCTACGAAACTACGTTGGGTGCACACTCGCCACGCGAGACGGGAAGAACTGGCGCTTCTCGCACAAAGCGCAACCGGGGCTAATCTACATACCCGAGCGCAAGCAACCGGTACCGGTAGAACACAGGCCGGGTTGCAAGTCGGAAGCCGTGCCGCTCAGCAGGCCCGCCGCATCGCGGGTCTACTCGCGTGAGATGCCGTTTGATACCGCTATCAAGGAACCGTTCGACTTCCCGGAGAAGGGAAAACCGGCGTACTCAGGGGGCCTGCTGATCTACCGTGTCAAGGTGGAGCTCGAGGGTGGACTCTATGCGGGTGGGAAGCACCCAGAGAACGTCATCATCAGCAAAGACTCGCTGAAGGCGTCGATAGAGAAGGACCTGGGAGAAGGGATCAAGGTCAAACTCGCTGCCGATTTCAAGAACAAGGATGGGGGGGTGATCGGAACGATCGCCGGTATTGTCAAAAGTGGCGGGTCGCTGGCCGAAGTTGCAAAGTTATTGAGTGTCAGCGTAAAGAAGGCATTCCCAAGTCTTAGCGGGGATAGTATTGAGCCGGAGGTCGGTCTCAGTGCGTCCGATACCTTCCTCTCGCTCGCCGTTTCGGCGGTCTGGAACAAGGATTTGACAATCGGTGGCGCACTCTACCATGGCAAGTTCAAGTTGAAAATTGCCCTCAACGTCGGACTGAGCGCGCAGGGATGGCGCGAGGTGGAAAAGAAAGTGGGCGGAGAGGCGCTCACCAAGTTCCTCAGCGGCGGCAAGGATTGGGCGCAGTTTACTTGGCGGTGGCTCGCGGCGGAGGGCATCCTTGACGCCGCTATTCTCGCTGGCGGTGCGATAGCGGCGACGGCGCTCCTCACCGGACTCATGGCTTGGGCCGTTACCCACTCCAAGCAAACAGGCGTTAGGAATATGCAGGACCTAAGTCTTCTC
>JAEUQF010000132.1 GCA_016789745.1 Bryobacterales bacterium | reverse complement strand
GCGGTTAAGGCCGTTGGCGCGTACGAAGGCCTTGGCGGCCTCCAGCCGATGGCGGTTCGGCTCCGGCTCAATGGCTGACGTGTAAGGGATCAGCAGCCGCGGCTCCGTGCGCTTGGTATAACCTTCGGGCAGCGTATACTGCCAGCGCCGCGGGTCTAGCGTCACCGTGCCGCCGCCATCGCAGACGTGCGTCAGCAGTTTCAGGCCGCACCAGGCGCCCGTGTAGCGCGACAGCGCAATCGCCAGCCGGCCGAAATCGAGCACCTCCTGCGTGTTTCCCGGAAACAGCACCGGGATGGCGGCACTCATCAGCGCGAAATCGCTTTGGTGCGGAATCGAACTGCTCTTGCAGGCGTGGTCATCGCCGGCCAGCACGATGGCCGCGCAGTGCCCAGGCGAGCCGGAGAGGTTGGCGTGACGGAAGACGTCGCCGGAGCGATCAACGCCGGGGCCCTTGCCGTACCAGATGCCGAGCACGCCGTCGTACTTCGACGGGCCGGCCACCTGGTAGATCTGGCTGCCAAAAATAGCGGTCGCGGCGAGGTCTTCGTTGGTGCCCGGCCAGAAATGGATATCGAGCTCCTGCAACAGTTTGCCGGTGCGTTGCAGGGCGAGGTCGTAGCCGCCCAGCGGCGAGCCTTCGTAGCCGGAAATGAACGTGCCGGTCTTGAGCCCGGCGCGGCGGTCGGCGCGCATCTGGTCCATGGGCAGGCGCACCAGGGCCTGGATGCCCGTCATGTAGACAGAGCCGGACTCGGCGGTGTAACGGTCGGTAAGTTTCATGCGGCGGGCTTTCCCTGCATTATCCCCTGAATGGGGATTAGAAGGACGGGGAGACGAGCGTTGCCAGCTGATGGTTCGTGATCTGCTTCTCGATAACCCACGGAGAGACGTTGAACTGGCTGGCTATTTCGACACAGTCATCCTGGGTGATGGTGGCACCGGGCGGGATGAGGTGTTGCAGTTGGGCCGCCGGCGCCAGGAACTCCGCGGCGAACGCGCGGCTGCGCTTCTGACGGTAGGACTCGCCCTGGCGAGTGAGAAGACGCGGTTCTGGTTCAAACAGAAACTCACCCAGCGCTCTGCAGAGCGCAAAGTTGCGGGAGGCCGGCAGGTTGCCGCGCACGGCGAATGCAGGGGTGGCATTGCGCGAGACTGCCGTAACCGCGTCCAGGTGCTCGGTCGGCCAGAGCGTTTCGACCACTGGCTTGGCGAAGCCGAAATGCTCCAAAAGATCCTCGGGGCTCGAAAAGATGCGATCTGCAATCTGGAGTGTTTCCCTTACCTGCCGCGCGTGGCGGTAGCCGGCGGTCCACGGTGTCATGCCGGACAGGAGCTCGGCCTGCGGCAATGATTGTTTCAGAGGTATTTGCTCATTGGCAGCCTTGCTCAGGAAATCCACCACGGGCTCCCGCTCTTGCCGCAGGGTTGCCGGTGGCGTCGAGTCGAAGAAGTCTGTTCGCATGGAACGCGGGAGGTCGTGCAGCGATCTGTCGATTTCGCGTCCGATATCGATGTCGATGGCGTATGGATCTAAACCCAAGCGGCCCGCGGCCCGACAGAATTCGCGATCGTCCGGGCTCGCAAGACTGATGGCGATCCGCTGCCATTCCTGGCTGAGCGGTGTACTGTCGGACACCCTTGCGAGAACCCCCTCCACCAAAGCGCCGACCTGATCCATTGCGGCACGCTTGCCGACGAAGGCGCTGGTTACCTGTAGAAACCGGACCGCCGCGTGCTGGTGGGTGTATGGCGTCGACAACAACTGCATGGAACGGCCGGATGGAAGCAAGGCCAGGTCGGGTAGTGCAAAGCCTTCCTCTGCCTTTCGCAGGGAGTGAGTACGCGTCCCAGCGGCCGTCCATGCGGCACGATCTTCAAACCAGATTCGCCACCAATTCATAGCAAACCACTCCGCGATCGGATAGAGCGGCGCGTAGACCGCGGAGCGCACTGCCTTGGTGCGGATATCCTCCAACTCCGTGACGGCGATTCCGTCGAGGAGTATTTCCAGTCGTGCCCAAGTGGATGCCAACTCGGGCCCCTGAACACCGCCAGCATCCTCGAACTCAAACTTAAGTTGAAAGCTACTCATTCCACCAATCCGGGAGCTGATCTTTGGCGATGGGCCAGCCCTTGTACTCCCCGAGTCCCTGGTTGGTCAGTCGCCCCTGAAACCAGTCATCTCCGTCCCTGTACCAGATATAGCGGGGGTAGATGCCTTCCAGCGGAGCCGCGATCCAGCGATTTCGAATGGCCTGGCGGACCTACTCTGTAAGCTGGTTACGATCAGTCGACAGGGCCGGAGGGCAAATGGAATTTCCCTGGATGGGACGGATGCTGCTGACAAAGGAAGGGGAGCGCTTGTGCTCCGGGCTTCCTACGTACACGGCTGTCCGGGCGGCAGCCTCGATCTGTTCTTCGCTCAGGGCGAGCCGATCTTTAGGCTTGGAATCGGGCCGGCGCGGAGGCATCTTACTGTAAGCTTAGCGCCAGGATGCGATCCAGCGCTCGCGAAATCTGTCCGCAGGTTTCGTGTCAGCGGCCGACTGCCTTCGCCGACATCCCCTTCCCCCTAGCGGCACGCTCCGGCCAGCCTCGGTTCGCGGGGGCCTATCAGTGGCCTGCTTTGTCGCCCATCGGGCCGCAGTGGGTGTATTCCTGCACTTACAACGAAGCTATACTGAGGCAGAAGTCAGGAGGAATAGACTAGCGTGCCAAGAGTTACAGTGCGGTTGGTGCCGACAGGAGCTGTGGTTGGGCTGCTTGCGGCAATGGTTATGAACGTCGCGGCACAGGATCCGCTACCGCTCCCGGCGGAGCGGCGGGTGGCACTGAAAACGAGTGCCGGCTTCTACGTGACGGCGGAGAATGGCGGCGGCCTTGCCGTGAATACCGATCGCACCGAACTGGGCCCCTGGGAGACATTCACCATGATCGCGGTCAGTCCCGGCGTCTTCTCTTTCCGGACAGAAAAGGGCACGTATCTGTGCGATCTGGGGGCTGAGGCGCGCGGTGGACGAATGGGGCGAACGTCGCTCGCCGCATCCAGGAAACAGATGGACGCCTCTACGCACTTCAAAGTCGTGCTGCTTAATCTGGACGGGCCCATGGTGGCTTTGGTCACTGCCGGTGGGAAGTACGTTACAGCCGAGAACAACGGCGGAGTAAAGGCGCGCGGGGCCCGGGCGATGGCAACGGACCGTACCGCGATAGGTGCTTGGGAGCAGTTGCAACTGGTCGACGTGGACAAATTGCAGAAACCTTAACTCAGATCGCCAGGATGCGATCCAACGCGCGGGATACCTTCCCCGCATGCTCCGGGTCATCCGGCTGATACCCGTACTCCGGACTGCAGAAACCCTGATACCCGGCCTGCCGCAGCGCCGCCATCACGGCCTTCCAATCCACATCGCCTTCCCCCAGCGGCACGCTGCGCCCGGCCTCCGTGCGCGTGCCTACCTTGTAATCCTTCACATGCAGCCGCCGCACGCGCTTGCCGAGCATCGCGATCCAATCCTGCGGATAGCCATACGGGACCATGTTGCCGGTATCCAGGTGGGCCTGCACCCAGGGACTCTGAAACGCATCCACGAAATCCCGCATGTCGCGCGGGCTGACCAGGAAGCGGTTCGAGATGTTTTCCGGCGTCAGGTACACCTTGGCCTTCTCGGCATGCGCCACCACCTTACGCATCTCGGCGAGGACGCGGTCCCAAGTCTCCTGATAACCGTAGACGAACTGCGCGCCGTTGCCGACCCGGCCGGGAACGATGAGGATCGCGCCGCAATTCAGCCAACTGGCCAAATCAATCGCGCTGTCGAGCACCGCAACCCCCTGCGCACGCACCGCTGCATCGTGGTGATTCAGCGGCGTCTGGGCAAGCGCCTGCGAGACCCAGATACTCGCGATGGCGACTCCTGCTTTGCGTGCCGCATCGGCTACCCGCAGCGCCTGTTCCCTGGGCGAATCATGCTTCAACTCGCGCCCCAGGCGGATCTCAATGCCTTCGAAACCGGCACTGCGCGCGGCGCGGAACTGCTCGGCCAGCGGCATCTCCGGCGGGAAGATCGCGTTGCAAATGGACTTGATGTAGGTGGGCGCGGCGGCGAGCGGCAAGGCGGCGGCAGACGAGGCCAGAAAGGTGCGGCGTTGCATGGGGCTTCCCTTCACCTTACGCCCGGGGAGAGGGAAGGGCAATGGCCTACCGCGACGGTTCCTGGATCCAGCGCACGCAAATCCCCCTATCTACACCCACTCCTGCGGCCAGGTCGCCCGCCAACATGCCAGCGCCATCGCCATTACCAGGTCATCACGCTCGCTTTCCCCCGCCGCCCCATACTGCGTCTTCCCCTTCTCACTCAACTTCATCTGGAACGACTCCAACTCCCGCACCAGCCGGTCCAGATGCCGCATCCCCTTGGCAATCCGCAGCCGCTTGCCCTGCAGCAGCAACTGCAGCCGCGTCACCAACTCCTCCTTCGGCACATGCCACATCCCCTTGCTGTCCCGTGACGCCATCACGCCCCCCGTAATCATCACCGGCACAATCGGACACGTTTAATGCGCCCTTCGCATCATCTCCAGCACCGGAATTCCCACCCCCGTGGCATCCACCACCGCCTGGCAGTTCTTTCGTAAATCCCCCGACCGCACCAAATGTCCCACCTGCGCCACCACATCCTCATACGGCGTCTCCAGCGCGAATGGCTCCAGATACCGCACCGCCAGCCGGTATTCCTTCTTCCTCCCCAGCGTCTCCGGGTCCCGCTCCCCGTACTCCACCCGCGTCCGCTCCACCACCACCGCCGCACTCGGATCCTGCCGCTGCCCCAGATCCACCCCCACAAAGAACGTCTGTTCCAACAGCGCTTCCGGCAACATCGCTCACCCCCTCCTCGCTCGGACTGCTACACCACCCACCCGAACTGCAGCGGTACGACCCGGTCCGTCACCGCAGCCTCAATCCAGTCCCGCCGGATCGCGGCATCTTCGGTATCCATGAACTCGCAAAGGTATTCCTGGCGAAACCATAGCGGCGTCAACGCGCGCCGTTCCTCTTCCAGAAAGTCCGCCGGGATCCGCGGACAGTCCGTCGCCCGCACCGTCACCCGGTCCCAATTCCCCTCGCCCACCCATTCCTTATAGAAAAAGCCGCGCTTGCCGAACGGCGTCGACAGCAGCCACAGCGCCCCACCCCCCACCGCCAGCATAGGCCGAACCGTCCGATACAGCGAGTCCGACACCTGCGCCGCCTCGTCCACCAGCAACAGCGAGACTTTCGAAAACCCCCGCACCGTCGCCTCATTCCCCGGCAGCCCCACCACCCTTGCCCCATTCGGAAACTGCAGCGACATCTCGTTCCGCCCATCCCCCCGAGGCCGGATCCCCAACGCCCGCATGAACTCCGCCACCCGCCCCAGAAACTCCCCGCTCTGCCGCGCCGACGGCGAGATCACCAGCGTCAGGCTCCCCGGCCGGTAGTAGGCTTCATGCACCGCCCGCGCCGCCGTCACCGTCGACTTGCCCCACTGCCGCGTGCAGTTCAACAAACATCGTCGCGGCGACCGCCGCAGCAGATCCGCCTGCTGTGCATCCGGCACAAACCCCAACCGCCGCTCGGCAAACCGAGCCGCATTCGCCGCCAGCAGCACCTCTTCCCGCCATCGCGATGCGTCAACTCTGTACATGTCGGTCACGTTCGGCCGCCTCCTCCTGCTCCAGCCGCGCCAGAAAGCGCAACCGCAGTTCCGGCTCGCTCCAAAGCACATCGAGCAGTTCTTTCGGAAGCGGCTCCCCCGCCGCCGCTGCCGCAGCCGCAGCCGCCGCCAGCACCCCGCGCCGCCGCCGTCCCGGGAACAGTCGCGGAACCTTGTGTTCGTGAAACCCTCGTATATGCTCCATCCTGCCCTCAACCTACACCGCCCAACCGGCGCCACAGCCCCATCGAAACAGAAAGTATCTGAAAAGAGGCGAGATATTTCCCCGCAACTCCTGTGACCGAAAACCAAAGTGGGGCAGGCGTCCACGCCTGCGGGGCGACGTCCACGTCGCCCCTGTTCGCGCCCGTGCCCTCACCCCAACACCTGTGATCGATGGAGGGCGGGTCCCCAGACCGGCGGCCGACGCCCACGTCGCCGAACCGCAGACTGCTCGCCCAACCGAAAACCAAAAGGGGGGAAGGCGTCCCCGTTCTTGCTCGTGGCCCCGACTCCGACCACGCGCTGCTCTGTAAGAAGGGAGCGGCCGCCCATACCTTTCACCGTTCAACTTCCGTGATCAGGCGCTCACGCCAATCCAACCAACCAAAGCCTTCCAACGCGGTCGCCCGCAGCCAGCGATCCCCATAACTTCGCGCCAAGGGAATCCGCCCGCCGAACAACACCAAGTCAAGCAGCAAGAGCCATAATGAAAGCAATGCCAACCGTTCACATGAGCGAAGCCGAAGTGGCTCGCGATCTTCACGCCGCGCTGGCCAAGGTGCAGCAGGGCGTCGAGATCGTGATCGAGCAGGACCACCGGCCCGTCGCCGTGCTGCGCGCGCAGCATCGCAGCGGACGGCCCATCACCGAAATCCTTCGCGAAGCCAGGCAGCGCAACTCCACGGTTACGCTCGATGAGGACTTCAGCAAGGACCTCGAAGAGATCGTCGCCAGCCAGCAGCAGCCCTGGACGCCCCCAGCGTGGGACTAACCGGATTCGTGCTGGACTCCAGCGCCGTGATCACAGCGGAACGGCAAAAGCTGCCAGTCACGGGCTTTATGGAAGCCATTCTGGCCGCTCACGGCCCTTTGGATCTGTCATTGTCACCCGTCACTGTCGCCGAGCTTGTGCATGGACTCTTTCGGGCCCAAACTCCCGAAGCTGCCCAGCGGCGGCGCGCGTACATCGAGGAACTCGTTAGCCTGGTTCCGGTTCATCCGGCGACCAGGGAAACGGCTTGGCTCGTGCGGCCAGATCCAAGGTCAGGAAGCGGCCAAAAGGCAACGTCCTGCCGTTCAACGATCTGATGATCGCGGTGGCCGCCATCGAGCAGGGCTACGCGGTGCTAACCGCCAATCTGCGCCACTTCCAGAAAATCCCTGGCCTGACGGTCGTTTCACTCTAGCCGCCATTTCCCGCCATTGACCGCCCACGCACGAACTCGTGATTACCTCATCGGATATCCTCCAGCGGCAACTTCGGAATCCACCTGGATCCCCCATGCGGACGCGCGCCGAAAGAAAACGCCGCGGGGATTCGCGATGTTAGGAAAGGTCTGTTGTAGAGGCCATTCTCGACGCGGAAAGACAGTTCCCCAGCGTCGACCATCCGAAACTCCGGGCGCCTCGCCGCATGCTCGGCCACCCATCCTCTACAACCCCGTCTCCGCCAAACCACACAACCACACACAACGTTGGAAGCACCATAATAAGACCAATGCCAACCGTTCACATGAGCGAAGCCGAAGTGGCTCGCGATCTTCACGCCGCGCTGGCCAAGGTGCAGCAGGGCGTCGAAATCGTGATCGAGCAGGACCACCGGCCCGTCGCCGTGCTGAGGGCGTCCGCGCCCGCTCGCCCTGGCCGCAAGCTGAGCGAGTGCATCGCTATGGCGAAGGAGTACGAAGCCAAGTTCGGCTTTGCGCCCATCCCGGAGGAAGACTTCGCCAAGGACGTTCAGGCAGGCATCGACGCGCGCCGCCACTCATTCGAGCCGCCGGCTTGGGATTAGCGTGTGGGATTAGTTCTCGACTCCAGTGTCCTCATCGCCGCGCAGCGTGAGAAGCGCCCGGTGAGCCAACTTCTCGCGGCACTCTCCGCCGGTAAATTCGGAAACCGAGTTCCTCCTTTCTTCAATCCCGGTTATGGAACTCGAGCATGGCTGGCACCGTGCGGCGCCAACGGAACGAACGCCATCGAGAAAGGGAGAAGAGGCAATGCCGGGAACGCGAAAGAACGACTACACCAGGGACTCCAATGCACCGCCGTGTCCCCCGATAGAGCGACCCGCCGAAATCCCGTTTGCAAAGCCGTGCGCTCGGCCAGGACAATCGCAAGGGACACAGGCGCCGTTCGTCAATTTCACGTTAGGAACCATTGGGCTGCTGGGCTTGCACCAGGATGGCGTCAACGAGCCCCTTGCTGATTCGAAAATTGGTCTGTTGCAACCTGGTCAGCGACGAACGCAAGTCGATCAGCCCTTCCTTTGCCCCTGCCAGCAATACGCCCAGAGTACCGGTGTTCGCAACTCCCAAACGAGTGGCCACCGATCGGCCGGCAGTCTCGTCGATTAGCAACAAACTGTCCGGCTCCGAAAGCGCGAGCCGAATTGCGGCTGCCTCGCCTGCATCCAGTGCCGATGCATCGATCTCGTTTGGAAAGCAGCCCCCGCCCGGCGCGGACCGCACTTCCACCCACGCTGGCCGCGACCACACCCAGTGGATCACTTGCGGCGGTGCGCCGACAGCGGACAACTCATCCAGCACCACTGTTGGAATCACGATCCTTGTGTAAAGATCCCGTAGCAACTCGACGCAATCAATGAGGATAAGGTAGTTGAGGGGTGACGTATCCGCGACGACCACCTTCATGGATTCTTCAACCGGAGCGCCGTCTCCCCGTCGTGCTCGATGTCGGAAAGCGTTGCCGGCAGCATCAGCCCGTGGGCCTTCAGGAAGCCATCCATCTCATAGCGGGAAGAAACCCCGAGAAGACGCCGCGCCTGAGCAACGCTGATCTTGCCCGCTCGGATGCCCTCCAGCGCCAGAGATTCCAGCGCAACCTTGCTCAACCCAGCGGCGTTCTCCCCAAGGAGCCGGGCCAGATCTTCCGGAAGTTCAAGTGTTACCTGCATGGCGGCCTTCCGCTCCATTATCGCGCGCGGCGCCGCGAAGATGCTCGGCGCCAGTCACGCGACCCCCTTCACCCACTGTTCCCGCCTGGGCGAGGCGTGGGCACCATCATCGGTGCCGCTACGCATCCGCTCAAATGTCGTAGAAACTCTCCATGCGCATCGTGTCGCCATATCCACACCGAACGCCTTCTCAAACCGCAGAGCCATCTGGCCGGTCAGATCGGCCTTGGCCTTGAGCAGGCGAGAAAGTTGGACGCGAAACATGCAGCATTCTCGCCGCGTCACCGTCAGTTGATGAGCTTCGATCACTTCGTCCCATAGAAAGTGCCTGGGCCAAGTCGGCCGGGATGAGGTTCCCGATAGGCCCGACCGTATTCGCTGTGCAAACCCTGGTAGCCAACCTCCCCAGCGCCGCATGCGCCGCCCGCGCCGTGCGCTCGCCCCACATCCCGTCCGTCGATTCTTCGATCGACTACCGGGAAGCCAAAGGTGGATCTATTGGGTGGGAAGCTTCACCGTCTGGCCCACAACATCGATCGCCAGCTTCCCGCGAAGCCCACGCGAGCCCCCGCCTTCGAGCAGTTCATGCGCTTCGCCCACGCGAGCCAGGGGAAACACCGCACCCACCACCGGCCGGATCAGGCGGCGTTCGATCAGGCTTGTCAGCGCGTCGAGCTTGCCTCGGTTCTGACGGGTGAACACGAAATGGTAGGCTGCATTCTTGCCCCAGGCCGCAAGCAGGTTTGCGGCTGTGCAAGATCGACGATGCTCACCACCCGTCCGGCATCGGCCAGGACGAGCGCGCTTTTCGTCAGAGTATCGCCGCCGATGGTATCGAAGACAACGTTCACCCCTTGCCCCTTCGTCAACTCCGCACGGCGGACACGTAGTCCTCGGAGGTGTGGTCGATGACCTCGTCCGCTCCAAGCGAACGCACGAACGCATGGTTGCTACGGCGAGCCGTCGTGAGGACCCGCGCACCCATCGCCTCGCAAAGCTGGACCGCCAGCGTACCCACACCACCGGCACCACCGTGGATCAGAATGGTCTCCGCTACGGTAAGCTGGGCACGGGTCACCAAAGCCTCCCAGACCGTGCCTCCCACCAGCGTCAGATTGGCCGCTTCCAGATGCGTGACGTTGTGCGGCGCGCCACCAGATCGACATCGGCAACATGCTGCTCCGCGTAGGAGCCGGGGCCGCCGAAGATTCGGGGCGTGTAGTAAACCTCGTCGCATGGCTCGAACTCGCTTACATTCACCCCCTTCTCTTCCACGACGCCAGAAACGTCGTGACCGATGATCGCCGGGAGGGGGACGTAGTCGGCATAGTCGCCACGTCGGATCTGATAGTCCAGAGGATTGATGGCAGTGGCGTGAACCCGCACCCGGACCTGCCGAGGTCCGACGGCCGGTACCGGAACATCGCGCATCTCGAAAGCGTCGAAGCCACCGAATTTGCTGAGAACCATGGCCTTCATGCTGCCGGGCATGCTCTTAGGTTATGGCAAACCCCACGTATGACAAGAAACAGGTGCAGATTAATGTACATTCTTCTGGTTTGAAGCGCCATTTCACTGCACGCAGGCCACCCTGTAGCTTATTGAGGTTGTAACAGAGCCACGACCGCGAGGGAGTGGTTGCCGATGGTTATGCGAAAGCCGTGAGCAAGCGGTCGTTCCG
>JAEUQF010000117.1 GCA_016789745.1 Bryobacterales bacterium | reverse complement strand
CCTCGGCGGCCGTGGAAATCTGCTTGCCTTTGCCATACTTCACCGGCACTGGCAGCCCCATCTCCTCAAACAGAACCTTGCCCAATTGTTGTGGCGAATTGATGTTGAAGCCATGCCCGGCCAGTTCGTGGATCTCCGCCGTCAGCCGCTGCACCTCTATATCCATGCGGCCCGACAATGATGCCAGTTGCGACGTCGCCACACAGACGCCGATCTCTTCCATGCGTGCCAGCACCCGCGCCAGCGGCAACTCCACCTCGCGGTACAAAGCCTGCACGCCCGGCCGCCCGGCCATCTGTTGATCCAGAAACTCGGCCAGTTCCAGCATGCAGGCCGCACGCCGCTCCACTGCGCCCGCCAGCGTGCGATCCAGATACCGCTCCGACAGCTTCCCTAAGTCGGCAGCGGCCGAATCCGGGGACAACAGGAACGACTCCAGCATCAAGTCCCGCACCACGCCCGCCACGGGTATCTCCCGCCGCGTCAACTCCAGCAACAGAGACTTCCAGTCATGCGTGATCTTCGGCATCGCCGCATCGCCCAGCCACGGCTGCAGTGCGCCGAACAACTCCTGCGGAATCGCACGCCCCGCCTGCGCCGCATGTGCCACGCCGAACACCGCATCAAACGCCAGTTGCCCCTCGGCCGGGTTCCCCAGCAGCATCGCGGCAGGCTGATCCTTCGACAACCCCGCCAAATACTCCCGCACGGCCTCTTCCGTTTCCAGCGATGCCCAATCGCCGCCTGCCTGCTCGCCCGCCGGTCCCAATTCCTTCAATAAGCTGAAGAACTCCAACTCGCGATACAGCTGCCGCAGCCGCACCTTATCGCCTTCGGCAATGCGCAGCGACTCCAGGCTCCACTCCACTGGCACCGTGCAGTCAATGGTCGCCAGTTGCTTCGAAAGCAGGATCTGGTCGCGGTTGTTCTGCAGGCTCTCCCGCTGCGTCTTCTTCGTGATCTCGGCCGCGCGCGCAATGGCAGCCTCCACCGACCCGAAGCGGACAATCAGCTCCTTCGCGCCCTTCTCGCCGATACCCGGCGCCCCCGGGATGTTGTCGATCGCATCGCCCTTCAACGCCAGCAAATCCGCCACCGCCCGCGGCGGCACGCCCATGAACTCCTCTGCAGCCGCTGCATCGTAGATGAAGTCATCCTTCATCGGATTCAACATGCGCACATGGTCATTCACCAGTTGCAGCATGTCCTTGTCCGACGACACGATCATCACTTCAATGCCCCGTCCCGCAGCCTGCGAGGCGATCGCGCCAATCACGTCGTCCGCCTCAAAGCCGTCGTACTGCAGGATCGGCACCTGCTGCGCTTCCAGAATCTTGCGGATGTACGGCAACTGCTCGCGCAGATCCGGCGGCATCTCCGTGCGATTGGCCTTGTAAGCCGTGAACGCCTCTTCCCGAAACGTCTTCTTCTGGCTTTCAAAGATCGCAGCCATGTAGTCCGGCTTATGAGCGGCCGTCAGCCGCCGCATCATGTTGTGGAAGATGTAAATGGCCTCGGTGGAAAGCCCCGACGAGGTCCGCATCGGCGGCGCCCCCGACCGCGCTCGGGCATGGTACGCACGGAAGACAAAACCGTAGGTGTCGATCAGAAAGAGGCGCTCGGCCATCTCCTGATCATAGCGTCGAACCCGTTTTGCTCCCGCATGCATCTAGCAGAGTTGGTGGTGTGATAGGATACCCCGACGGGTTGACGATTAACCACAGTGAAACCTGAGGAGTGTTGCGGTTTTGACACAGGTGACTAGTCTAACTCGTTCTGCCATAATAACTTACTTGGTCGCGTCCCAATTCGAGAAGCCGGAGGGTTGCAATCCCCGTGCGGTTTGAAACTACTATCCAACGCCCCGTGGAGGCGGAAGGCATCGGCCTTCACCACGGAGTCAAGGTCAGGATTCGGATCCTGCCCGCCCCGCCGATGACCGGTATTGTCTTCCTCCGTACCGATCTGGATCGCTTCCCCATCCCCGCCAGTTGGCGCTATGTCGCCCGGGTCAGTTACGCTACCAGCCTTATGCGGCAAGGCGTGCTGATCTCCACCACCGAACACCTTCTCAGCGTGTTCTACAGCATGGGGATCGACAATGCCTATATCGAAATCGACAACCTGGAAGTGCCGATCCTCGATGGCAGCGGTGACCCGTTCGTGAAGCTCTTGCGAGAGGCCGGCGTTCGCACCTACCGCCGGCGGAAGCGCTACTACCGCATCCGCCGCGAAGTGACAGTCGAACAAAAGGGAAAACGGATCTCCATTCAACCCGCCGCGTCCTTCTTCCTCACCTGCAACATCTTCTTTGACCATCCCCTGGTCGGGGAACAAAGCCTGGATCTCGAAGTCACCCCGGAAAATTACGCCACCGAAATCTCGCCGGCCCGCACGTTCGGGTTTTCGTGGGAACTCGACGCCCTACGCAACATGGGCCTCATCCGCGGCGCCTCGCTCGATGGCGGCGTCTGCTTTGATCGCACCACAGTGATGAACCCCGGGGGCTTGCGTTTCCCGGACGAGCCTTGCCGTCACAAAGCCCTGGACCTGATCGGCGACCTTGCCCTGATCGGCAAACCGCTGCTCGGCCACGTGGTGGCCGAACGCGCCGGACATGCCATGCATACCGCTCTGGTGGCGCGCATCATGTCGGACCCGTCGTTGTATGAAATGATCACCTACGATCAACTCATGGAACGCTCCGGAACGCCGCTCAACGGATGGGCCACCTATGCTGAGCCGAAGCCGGAACCCGCGGTGATCGGCACCGCAGGCGACTAGCCACCCCTGATAAACTGGCATCGTCTACGAGCGATGCGTTTCCTTCTGGTTTTCCTTCCTTTCTGTACCTTGTGGGGCCAGGAAAGTGGTGCGGAATTCTTCGAAAAGAAGATCCGTCCCGTGCTGGCGACGCGATGTTATGGCTGCCATTCGTCGAAGCTGAAGTCGCCGATGGGCGAACTGGTGCTCGACACAAAGGCGGGTCTTGCCAAAGCCGTTAAGGGCCGCCTGCTGCCGGCGCTGCACTTTGCCGACCCGCAGTTGCAGATGCCGCCCACCGGTAAACTGCCCGACACCGTCATCGCTGACTTTGAAGCCTGGGTGCGCAATGGCGCCCCAGACCCGCGTACCGATGCCGCGCCCGCCACACCGGCCGCCCCCAGCAACACCTCCGTCGAAACCGGCCGCCGCTGGTGGGCCTTCCAGCCTGTACAGCCCCAGCCCGCGCCGCCGGTGCGGCAGTCCAATTGGGCCCGTACAAAAGTGGACGCCTTCGTTTTAAACAAGCTCGAAGCCGCGCGTCTGACGCCTTCGGCCGAGGCCGACCCGCGCACCTTGCTACGCCGTGTCACCCTGAACCTGACCGGCATCGCGCCCACCTATGAAGAAGTGGAGGCCTACGCGGCCGCGCCCGATTACGAAGCATTGGTGGAACGCCTGCTCGCCTCGCCGGCTTACGGCGAACGCTGGGGCCGCTACTGGCTGGACGTCGCCCGCTACGCCGAAGATAACCCCACATCGGAAGCCACCAATCCGCCCTACCCCTATGCCTGGCGATATCGCGACTGGGTCATCGAAGCCATCAACCGCGACGTGCCGTATTCGCAGTTCGTGAAGCTGCAACTGGCCGCCGACCTGATGGATAACGTGAACCGCCAGGAGTGGCGTGCACTCGGGTACGTGGGCGCCGCGCCCACCTATCATAAGGACGCCCGCCTCTCCCGCGACGTCATCGAAACCCTCGCCTCCGATGATTGGGATGAACGTGTCGATGCCGTCTCCCGCGGGCTGCTGGGGCTCACCGTTGCCTGCGCCCGTTGTCACGACCACAAGTTCGACCCCATCCCCACGAAAGATTACTACTCGCTAGCCAGCATCTTCGCGTCGACTTCCGCCGTGCAGCGCCCGATGCTCCCCGTCCCCGCGGAGAAAGAGCGCCGATTTCTGCTGTTGCAGCAGCAACTGATCCACTGGGACTACCTGGCTAAACTGCTGACCGGCGAGCCCGGCACCAACCCCGAGAAGTCGAAGAGAACCGTCGAGCGGCTCACGGCGCAAATCACTGCCGTGAAAGCCGAGCTGGCCGCCATCCAGGAGCCGCTGCTGGCGCAGCACCTGGCCAAGTACACGGATCGTGACCGCCGCACCCGCGATGGCCTCTTCCCCAAAGAGGCGCCGTTCATGAACGCGGTCTACGACGCGGGTCTTTGGGTAGACGGCTCCGATCCCGACCTCACCGTCATGGACTTCCGCCCCGGCACGCCGCGTGATCTGCCCATCTTCCAGCGCGGCAACGTCGCCAATCCCGGACCACCCGCGCCGCGCCGCTTCCTGACCGTGCTGGCGAAGGAAGACCGCCCGTTCACGCAAGGCTCCGGCCGCCTGCAGTTCGCCGAACGCATCTTCACCGACGCCGCGCCGCTGGCTGCGCGCGTGATGGTGAATCGCGTCTGGGGCTGGCATTTCGGTAAGCCTCTCGTAGCCACTCCCAGCGACTTCGGTTCCCAGGGTGACAAACCCTCGCACCCCGAACTGCTGGACGACCTCTCGGCCCGCTTCATCGCCAATGGCTGGTCGCTGAAGTGGCTGCATCGCGAGATTCTGCTGTCGGCCGCTTACCGCCAATCCAGCCGTCCCCGCCCCGATGCCGACAAAGCCGATCCCACTAATAAATGGATCTGGCGCATGAATCCACGCCGGCTGGATATCGAAGCCTGGCGCGATTCCATGTTGCGAATCACGGGCACGTTATCGCCCGCCATGTACGGCCCCAGCGAAGACCTGGATGCAGAAGGCAACTACAAGCGCACCATCTATGCCCGCGTCAGCCGCGGCCGTCTGAACACGCTGCTCCGCCTCTATGACTTTTCCGACCCTTCCCAACACAGCCCCGGCCGCGAGTTGACCACCACGCCGCTGCAGCAGCTGTTCGTCATGAACAGCGCCTTCCTGCAGAAGCAGGCCGCCTCGCTGGCCGCGCTGGCCGATGCCGATACGCCTTCGGCGCGCATCCGCCAACTCTACAAACGAGCCTTCTCCCGCGAGCCATCGCCCAAAGAGTTGGACCTCGCCCTCAGCTACCTTGAATCCAGCAGCCTGCCGCAACTGGCGCAGGCGCTGCTTGCCACCAATGAGTTGATCTACTGGCCATGAACAGACGCGACTTCATCCAATCTCTTTGCGGGGGCTTCGGCTCCATCGGGCTCTCTTCCCTGCTCCATGCCGCGCCGCACCACCGCGCGCCGCACTTTGCCGGCCAGGCCAAACACGTCATCTTCCTGTTCATGACCGGCGGCCCGTCGCAGATGGACATGTTCGACCCGAAACCCGAATTGCGGCGACGCGCCGGGCAACGCCCCTCCTCGGTCGACCTGCGCACCGAGCGCGTCACCGGCGGTCTGCTGCCCAGCCCCTTCGCCTTCGCCAAACACGGCCGCAACGGCATCGACGTTAGCGAACTGCTGCCGAAGATCGCCGGCACCATCGACGACATCTGCGTGTTGAAGTCGGTCTATACCTTCAACCCCACCCATACCCCTGCCCGCAACCTGATCCACTCCGGCAACATCGCCTCCACACGGCCTACAATGGGCGCCTGGATCTCCTACGGCCTGGGCACAGAAAACGCAAATCTACCGGCCTTTGTCGTACTCAGCCCCAGCGCGCAGGGCGGCTCGCTGTGGCGCGCCGGATTCCTGCCCGCCGAACACCAGGGCACGCACTTCAACAACGCCGAAGCGACGCCCGACAAGATGATCCGCTACCTGCGGAACACCGAACTGAAGCCCGATGCGCAGCGCCGTCAACTCGATTTCATCCAGGCGTTGAACCGCGAACATGAAGCCGCCGCCGGCGCCGACGAGTTTCTGGAAGGCCGCATCCAGGCCATGGAAACCGCCTATCGCATGCAGTTCGCCGCCACCGACGCCTTCGACCTCACCCGCGAGCCCGAAAAGGTCCGTCAGGAGTACGGCACCACCTCCTTCGCCAATGGCTGCCTGCTGGCGCGCCGCCTTGTCGAACAAGGCGTCCGCTATGTGCACGTCTACTACGGCCAGGGCCAACCCTGGGATGACCACGCGAATATCAACGCCAATCTCCGCAAGCGCTGCCCCGATATGGACCAGGCCTGCGCCGCACTCATCCAGGACCTCAAGCGCCGCGGCCTGCTGGACGAAACGCTCATCGTGTGGGGCGGCGAGTTCGGCCGCACGCCGGTGTCGGAGAATGGCGACGGCCGCGATCACAACCCCTACGGCTTCACCATGTGGATGGCCGGCGGCGGCGTGAAAGGCGGCATCGCTTACGGCGAGACCGACGAGTTCGGCTTCAAAGCCGTGGAGAATCGCATCTCCATCCACGACCTCCACGCCACCATCCTCCATCAACTGGGCTTGGATCACGAGAAGCTCACCTATCGCTACGCCGGCCGCGACTTCCGCCTGACAGACGTCCACGGCCAGATCGTGCGGGATATCCTGGTGTAATGCCGGCGCTGCTCTGGCTGCTCTCGCTGCAACTGGCCGCACAGGACTGGTCCCTGCAGGTGGAGCAGATCACCTTCGGCCCCAAGCACCACGTGTTTGGCTATATCGGGCACGTCCGGAACATGGCCTTCAATGGCGATGGCCGCTACATCGTCAGCCTGCGCATGGATTTCCAGAACCGCATGCCGAAGGCCGACGACGCGGCCGAAATCGTGCTCATCGACACGAAGAACGGCTACCGGGAATCCATCATCGACCGCACACGTGCCTGGAACTTCCAGCAGGGCACGATGTTCTACTGGAACCCAAAAATGCCGAAGACGGAGTTGATCTTCAACGATCGCGACCCGCAAACAGGGAAGGTGTTCGCTGTTTTATTCGATATCGCGAAGATGAAGCGCATCCGCGAGTACCGCTACGACGACACGCCGTTCGGCAACAGCGGCGTGGCACAGAACGGCGGCTCCTTCCTGGGAATCAACTATGGCCGCCTGGCGAAACTGCGCCCCGTCACCGGCTACCCAGAATCCTTCGATTGGACTGGCGACACCGACAACGCTCCCGAGAACGACGGCGTGTTCATTGCAGATATCACCACCGGCCAGAAGCGCCTGCTGGTCTCCTTCAAGCAACTGGCCGACGTGATCCGGCCGGTTCGGCCTGACGTCGACACCATGCCGCTATTCATCAACCACACGCTGTGGAGCCGCACCGATGCCCGCATCTACTTCTTCGTGCGCGGCAGC
The DNA here is from genome assembly GCA_016789745.1 of Bryobacterales bacterium. Lineage (GTDB taxonomy): Bacteria > Acidobacteriota > Terriglobia > Bryobacterales > Bryobacteraceae > CADEFT01. Next base: position 22,787 of record JAEUQF010000117.1, on the reverse strand, counting down.
TTCGAGGTGAAGGGCAAGCGCATCGACATTCCGTTCACCATCCATCCCGACGGCACCGGCCTGACCATGCACTCGCAACATATCGGCGGGCACCCGGAATGGGAGTCGGCCACCGGCATCATCGGGTCCGTCGGCGGCAAGCAAGTGATCTATGACGTCGACAAGAAGGAGGTGGTAGAGGTTCTGGGCGACGGCGACACTTTCCCCGAACCCGGTGGTGATGTCGCGCTCTCGCCGGACAGCAAGTGGCTCGTCAACGGCTATCGAAAGGGTCATTCGAACTACTACATCGTCTACCGCCGCGCCGACAAATCCTGGAAAACCACCGAAGGCTATCCGCATCCCGGGCGAACATCCGGCGAACTGCGCGTCGACGCCGCGCCAACGTGGAACCGTACCAGCGACGCGATTCTCTTCCCCGCTGTCGACCCCAGCGACGACAGCCGCCAGCTATTCCTGCTTCGTATCCAGACCGCCAAGAAATGACGGAATTCGCAGCCCGTCTACGCTAGCATCTAGTAGGAGAATATTCGTGCCGCAAGGGCCTGCCGCGAGAATCACCGATCCCGTTGTCCATCCGCTGCCGCCGGTTCTAACACCAGGACCGGGCAGTTTCAACACGATCATCGGCTTCCTCCTGGCCTGGCGAGGCATCCCGTTGGCCGCGGCCGCCGGCTTGCAAGCAGCGAAAGCTGCCTCTGACGTCATCATCAAGACTGCGGAGGCCGCCACAATCGCCGCTGCGCCGACTCCGGGCGCGGCAGCCGCCAAAGCAGCGGAGGAAACCATCAAAGCCCAGCAGGCGGCGCAGATGGGCTCCATGATCACCAGCATGGCCGGTGGCGCCGACATCCACATGTGCGCGACGCCACTGCCTATCCCGCCTCACGGCCCCGGCGTCGTCATCGACGGCAGCCCCACGGTAATGATCAACAGCCTGCCCGCCTGCCGCATGGGCGACACCATCCTCGAAGCCATCGGCCCACCGAACAAAATCGCCATGGGCTGTCCCACGGTCATCATCGGCCAGATGGGCAGTGGCAGTTCGTCATCAGCGGGCAGCGGGAGCGGCACACCGAAATCCGCCAGCACCCCACCGGTCCAGAACGACGCCAAGTTCGAGAAGGCTGGCAGTCAGGCCATTTCCGGCCCCACCACCGTCACTCGCGATAAGGTCGTCCCTGCGGGTGGCGGAGGTGCTTCGTCTTCCACCGAACGCGCGGCCCTCACCACCGGCGCCCAATCCGGTCAGGCGTTCCTTCCCAAGAGCGTTGCGCCTACCACGACGCCCGCGCCTCCGCCGCCGGCACAGCCCAAAAAGGAGCCGGAGAAGCCCGCCGCGGAAGACCCCGTGAAGCCTCCTAGTGAGGAGTGCATCATCGAAGCCAAAATCGGCGGCGCCGCGTTCATTTTGCAGGTTCCGGATTCTTCAGACTGACCTTGACCAGTTGCGGCTTCGGCCCACCCACGAAGTACAGCGCCGATTCGGCGTTCTCTTCGACAATGAAGCGGTCCACCGGACCGAAAAACCGCCGCGACTCCTCGGCCGTACAGGTGGGCAGAAACACGCGCAGCACGCGCGGATCGTAATAGCGGAAGTAAAGCGGCGTGCCGTCTTCGGTCTCCACATCCAGCAGCCGCTTCAAATGCAGCCGCAGTTGGGAAAAGGTCTCGGCCGATGTTAGGAACACGCCCCAGTTCTGTCCCCAACCCTTTTCGATTACCGTCGGCAGCAGCTTCGAGTGCCGGTGAAACTGGACTAAGTAGGGCGCCACGTCGTGCAGTTCGGGGGCATCCACCGTCTCCAGCAGGGACTGCGCTTCCGCCCCCTGCTCCGACAGCATGCGCACGATCCGGCCCGATTGCGCCCCATCCAGCAACGCATACAGCGTCAGCGGCTCCTGCTTGAGAAAGGCCAGCAAGCGCTCCCGTGCGTTCGCGGCATTCTCCGGGCTGATGTCGTCCGCCGCGTCACCGGATCCCGCCCCCGCTCCCGCCCCAGCGGAGGCCTCCGCTGGGGCATCGTCCTGGATCCGCGCTACGAAGATCGTGTCCCCAGCCTTAACGTGATCGCCGGCCTTTAGCCGTGCCTGTGTCACGCGCTGCCCATTCACCCACGTGCCGGCCATGCTGTTCAAATCACGCACATGGCCACCGCCATCGTCACAGCCGATCACGCAATGCACCAGCGACATCGCGGGGTCGAGCGAAAAGCTGACATCCGACAGCCCGCTATCCTTGCCGATACGCCGCGTCTCGCCCGCGGGAATCTCAAGTTCCGACCCGGCGTCCTGCCCCTGGATGATTTCGAGGATCAGCTTCATCGCGCTTTATTGTCGCAACTTCAGAACTCCAGTTGCGCCATCAACTGCACCTGCCGGGCGGGAAGGCTCTCCAGAATGCCCCCGTAGGTGGATAGCCGCTCTGCGCCGGCTTGAAAGGACGGGCTCACCCGCTCCACATTGGTGTGATTGAGCAGGTTGAAGCTCTCCACGCCAAACTGGAACTTCGCGCGGTTCTCCCACACCGGTATCGTCTTCATCACGCGGATGTCCAGGTTCACCTGGCGCGGCCCGAAATACGGATTGCGCCCCAGCCCGGCAGGCCGCGCCACCAGCGGATAAGCACCCGTGCGTAGCGGATCGGTAGTGAGCAGTGCGTTGATGGGCCTGCCCGTTCCGGTGCTGAAAATAGGCGCTACCGAGATCTGCTCCAAGCCCTCCCGCAGCCACTGCGGCAGAAACTCGGCGTCGTCCACAGGCAGTTCAAACAGTCCGCTCGCCGAGAAGCGATGAGCCTGGTGTTGCCGCGACAGCGCCCAGCTTCCCCGCAGATCGGCGGGATTGGCCGGATGCTCATCGAAGTCCGAGGCATTGTCCCGCGTGCGCGCCGCTGTGTAGGAAACCAGCGCTGCGAATTCCTTCGACAGCCGGCGGTTCAGCGTGACCGTGACGCCGCTGTAACTCGATCGCGCGGCGGTCTCCAATGCATACTGCGGCGGCAGCGTGAGCGCGGCATTCCGCACCCCCGGCAGGTGGAATCCGTCAATCCGCGCCGCTTCCACGCTCAGCGAAGTCTCGGCGGCGATCTCATACTCAAAGCCCGCGGTGAACTTGCGCCCATGCGTCGACCGCAGTCCGGAAGCAGAATACCGTGACGGCAGCAGCGCTACGCTCAGCCCGTTGAAGGCGCGTACGGCATCGGCCCCGGCCCCGTAGACTTCATAGCCGCGCTGCCCGTCCTTCTGCAATGCCTCATTGAGCCACACCAGCGGATAACGATCATGAAACAGCCCCGCACCGGCTCGGATCACCAGTGGCCGGCTCACCGATGGCCGCCAGGCCAGTCCCAATCGCGGCGCAACGTTATGGCTTGACGCCGGCAGCGCGGCAGGCAGCGTCTGATGCTCATACCGGACGCCGTAGGTCAACGACAGCCCGCCGCGTAGTTCCCAGCGATCCTGCGCCCACAACCCCAACGGCACCGTGTTCAGTTGCGTCCGCGGGTCGCCAAACGCCTGGATGTAGAGATCCGGCTGCCGCAGGCGATACGCCGCAAGCGTGGGGAACACGAACAGGCCCGCGTAGCGATGGCGCAGCGCGGAGTCCAACGTTACGCCGTGAATATCCGCGCCGGCATTCAGGTGGTGGGCTCCGCGCGCGACGTCGATGGTCTCCACCACCTGGTAGTGCCGCTCCGTCCGCGTGGCATCCAATCGGGGATGCGTGCCAAAGCTCACCACTCCTGGGATCTCGATCAGCGGCCCGCTGCCATTCGGCGTCAGGCTCATGGAACGCTCGGCCACCTGCACGCGCACATCGTTCACCACATTGGGCCCCGGAACCGATAGCCAGTTGCCCACCAGCGAATGGTCCGTCGTCAAGCTGCTACCTTGCGCCGAGCGATCCGCGAAATTGTCCGGCCCCTGCACCTCATTCCTAACTCGCCCGCGCGAGAAGGCGTACCGCAGCGACGCCGTGTGCTTCTCGCCCATCTGATGATCCAGCTTCGAGGACAGTTCCGTGCCGCGCGATTGCGTCGGATACAGACGCCGCTGCACGCCTGGCTCGGGAAACCCTTGTGGCACATTCGACAGTTCGTCGCCGGACTCGCGTTCATACTCAACCGCCGCGGCGATGAATGTCTTATCCCGGCGCAGCGGTCCCATTCCCGAAACGCCCGGCTGATAGCGCCGGAAATCGGGCTTCTCCGGCAGGTCGATCTCCGAACGCCTGGCATTCATGCGGCCATTCTGCAGAAAGAACGTCACGTCGCCATGCCACACATTCACGCCGGAACGCGTCACCATGTTCAACAACCCGCCCGCCGCGCCGCCTAACTCCGCACCCACCGAAGTACTGCTGACCGCGAACTCCTGCACCATCTCCAGCCCCACGGCCACGCGGTTCCCACCAGTGGTCTCGTCTCGGTTGTCCATGCCATCGATGCGAATGCTGTTGTTGCGCGGCCGCAGACCGCCAAACGTAAAGCCCGTGTCAGCCAGTGGCGACCGCACGCCCGTCATGGTCCGCTGCGACACCGATCCCGCCGAAGGCGCCACGCCCGGTGCCGCTAACACGAAATTGAGGTAGTTGCGGCTGCGCGCCGGTGCCTCTTCAATCCGCTCATAGCCCAGCGCGACGGTGGCCGTCGATGCCGCCAGGTCCACGGATCCGGAGGCCGCCGTCACTTCCAACTTCTCGATGACGTTGGCAGGCTGGAGTTGGAGTCGCTGCAGGGAGGTCTGCCCCGGCGAAACCGCAAAGGCTGTGGTGCGCGTCCGCGCAAAGCCAGCGGCCTCCACCGACAACGTATAGAAGCCGATGGGGAGTGCGGGAAACCCAAATTCCCCGTCGTCATCGGTACGCGTGGAGCGCCGCAGACTGGTATCGACATTGACCACCGTCACCGCGGCACCAGGAATTGGCGACCGCGTGCCATCCACAATCACGCCGCGCACGCTGCCCGTAGGCGCCGCCACCTGCGCCTGCAGCACCGCGGAAAGAACGAAAACCAGCAGCAGCACTTAGCAGATATGAGCGCCGAGGGCTTCCGTATAAACCGCATATAACGACTGGCTGCCCGTCATGAACAACCGGTTGCGCTTCACCCCGCCGAAGCACACGTTCGAGCAGATCTCCGGCAGCAGAATCTGGCCGATCCGATCGCCATTCGGGGCAAAGATATGCACGCCGTCGTACTTGTCGCCCACCCAGCCCGCGCTCGACCAGATGTTGCCGTCTGTATCGCAGCGGATGCCATCGGCCAACCCAGCACCCACACCCGGCAGTTCCATCGAACAGAACTGCTTTCCGTTGCGCAGCTTGTTATCCACGATGTCCCACACCTTGATGATCTTCGGCGCGTTGGGATAGTGTGTGGCGCCGGTATCGGCCACATACACCTTCTTGTAGTCCGGCGAGAAGCAGAGCCCGTTCGGCTTGTAGATCTCGTCGGTCAGCTTCTCCAGGCGGCCCGTCTTCGGATCAGCGCGGTAGACGGCCTCCTTCAACTGCAACTCGCCCTTGTTGCCCTCGTAGTTCATCAGGCTGCCGTAGCCGGGGTCGGTGATATAGACGCTGCCATCCGGGTGCACCGCGCCGTCGTTCGGCGCATTCAACGGCTTGCCTTCGAACTTATCCGCGATCACCGTGATCTTGCCGTTGTATTCATACCGCACCACACGGCGATTGCCATGCTCGAACGAGATCTGCCGGCCTTCGTAGTCGAACGTGTTGCCGTTGCTGTTGCCCGCCGGATTCCGCATGATGCTGGTCTTGCCGTTGTCGTCCAGCCAGCGCACCTGCGTGTTGTTCGGAATATCGCTGAACACCAGGTAGCGGCCCACGCCGTTCCACGCCGGCCCTTCGGCCCACAGGAAGCCGGTCGCCAGGCGCAGGATGGGCGTATTGCCAATCTTGTACTTGTCGAACCGCTTGTCCAGGGAGATGACGTCCGGTTCCGGATAGCGGGTGGGATTCTTCCCGGACCAGTCGCGCTTGGTCTGGGCGTAGGCGGCGGCAACACTGCCGAAGGCAGCAACAGTGCCGGCGGCGGAGGCAAGAAACGTGCGGCGTAGCAGGCTCATGACCTATCTACACTACTACGTGGGAATATCGTCAGGAAAGGGGTGCGGGCGGGCGCCCCTGTTTCAGAGCGCCCACAGCATTTACTTCTTATCCGGCAGCTTGGCGAACTCCGCGCGGGGAATCTCGCGGCCAACGTACGCCACCTTCTGAAAGGGCCACGCCTTGCCGGTCCAGGTTTTCACTTCCCGGAAGAGCTCGTCTTCGAACCCTTTATCGAACATCTCCTTGGTCACCCACATCCGGACCACGGCGTCGTAGCCGGCTTTCTTCGAGGGCGAGAAGTACACCGAGCCTAGCTCCTTCTTGCCGTCCAGCGTGAGGACGCCGTAAGCAAACGAGGCGCGTTTCTGGAATCGCGACTCCTCGTTCTGCATGTCCTTCATGGCTTCATCCATGGTGATGTTCTTGTTCGGCCAGTTCGGGCCGCTAAAGGTCTTCTGCAAATGTTCAATGCTGCTCATGTAAGCCTCGTAGTCCTGGCGGACGATGGCTGGAGAGAGCGGCACCAGTTTAAACTTCGCGGTGCGAAATTCGGTTGGGACAACGTAGTCCGCGGGCACGAAAGGCTGCTGCGCCCACAGGGCAGCGGCCAGCCAGAGTGTTGCGGATAACAAACGCATAGGGGTTACCTTAGCGCGGGCGAACGGAACGGAGCAAATCACTTCACCGGCGCGCCAATTTCTCGATCTCCTCCTGCGCCACACCATCCCCCAAAATCACCCGCAGCGCTCGCTCCAGCACCTCATCCCGCCCGCTGCGAATGCCCTCCACGGTCGGCCGCACCTCGATATCCGGCACGATGCCAATCCGCTGCGTGGGCCGGTTGTCGGCGTAGAACACCCCTATCCCGCTGATCATGGTCCGCAGCCCGCCCGGCAGCGGTATCGACGACACGTTACCGTCCGCCCCCGCCGTCGTGCTGCCGATCACGGTCGCCCGCGGACCCGCGCGGAAGGCCATCGCATGATACTCCGCGCTCGACTGCGTCACCTCATCCACCAGGACCACGATCTTGCCCTCATACCGAACCTTACCCGGCTCCAGCGTCAGCACGGGCGTGAACTGGAAAGCCCCGGGATTCTCCAGGTCGGGCGTGGTGAAGCGCGCAAAGCCGGTGGGCTTGTCCACCAGCAGCGCCCCCAACGCGAAAATCAGGAAGCTCGATGGGTCGTTGCGCAAGTCCAGGATCAGGCCCTGGGTCCCCTTCGCCGCGTCCATGTAACGCGCGGCCTGATTCTGAACGGAGGAAAACTTCAAGTACGCCACCGACTCGCCCAGTTTCTGGAACGCCTCGCCCGGCCGGTCGTGCCACTGCGGCATCTTCAACCCGGACAGCGGTACACGCGCCGCCGCCACTTCCAGGGTCTCCGCCCCCCGCCGGATCTTCAGGCCGGCAGCGGCGCATTCTCCCCGTAACAGGAAGCGCCCCATGTCCCGCAACCGTGTCGGCTCATTGGAAGCCGCGTACCACGGAGCCCAATCGGCATGCAGCTTCGATACAGGAATGCCGTCCACCGCTTCGATCACATCCCCGGCCTGCAAGGGGCCGCTGGAACCCTCCGCATAGCCGGTTACCACAGCCTGCTTGCCGACAAATCGCACAACGGCCGGCGTTTGGCAGGTGCCGCGCGGCGGGCGCACTTGCAGCGAACTCCACAGGTTGGCATGCGTGTCATGGACGCGGGCGATCAGCGCCATCATCTGCAGTTGATAGTCGTCGCGCGTCTTGGCCAGCGCCACCCGCTGCACGAACTCGCGCAGGACACCCTCCCATGGTTCGCCGATCAAATCGCGGTAGGGAAACCAATACTCCACGATGTTCCAGAACCGGTAAAGCGCCAGCAGTTGATAGCCGGCGTCCGGCAGGCTCACGCCCTTATACGGCAGTTCGCGATCAAAGTTCCCATTCCCGACACCACTGTTCTGTCCTAGATAGAACTGCTTGCCGCCGGCTGGGCGGTTGCGGTGAACGGCCTGCAGCAGCGCGCTGAGTTCCGAACCCAGTAGCGCGGTGTCGCTCAGCCACGCCAGCCCTGGCCGCAGATGCGCCTCCTGGCTTTTCAATGCCCCACAGGGCGAGCACTCGGGCGACGTCCCCACCGCCTTTACCCACGCCGCCAGCGCCTTCTGGCCCTCGACAGCATCGCTTGCCGCCAGCACCGCCGGCAGCACCCGGAACAACTCGTAATCCCAGTGAATCTCGCCCGCCCGCACCCGCGAATGGTGATACTTTAGAAAGCCCCAGACCCGCCCCAGCAGCGTCAGGTTAGCCACCTGTGCCGGGGTCAACTGCTGCACGGAGACCTTTGACCCGCCATCGAACTCATGGTCGCGGGTGAGAACGGTCTCCGGCTCTTTGCGTTCCGGAGCATCCCAGATCGGCTTGCCGTCCACCAGCAGTTGCAGATCGTCAGCCCACGCCTTGCCGGTGCCCGATACCAGCACGCCGAAGTAAAGCCGGGTCGCCTCGCTGTGAATGGGCATCTTGATGCTGTACTCGGCCCATTCTGTCGACCCCTTCAACTGACGCTTCTCCATGTTGTCCAACACCAGGTTCGGCCGGTCTCCGTCCTGGCGCAGCCACAAGCCCGCGAAGCCGCTCACATCCTCCGTGCGCAGAAATCCGCGCAGTTCAATCTCGCTGCCGGCGAAGTACACCGGAACAGCGCTGGTGATCACGCTGAACGCCTGCGGGCTCGATGCGGTTCGTTCCAGCCGCACCGCCCACGCCCCCGAATGAACCACGCTGCGATCGGTATGGATGGTCTCCGCCGGCCCGCCGAACCAGCCCTTCGGGCTCTCCTCGGTTTGCGCGTCTTCAAAGGTCAACAGCTTCACGAACTGGGCTTGCGTGAGCCGGCCGGGCCCTTGCGCCCATACCGGCATCAGGAAAAGCGCGAGCGCCAGCAGAAAGCCTCTCATGCGTTAGCTTGTATCAGAAATCGCAGTCGAAAAGGGCACCGTTCGGGTTTACGGGTCCAGATATGGCAGGGCGCGCATCCATAACTGGCGGATCCAGCGTGGTAGCCGGTGCTCATTGCATCCGAAAGGCTCGATGAGGGGCGCCATCCAAGGACGTGAGGCATAACGGTTGAGAAACGCAGCGTCTCGCGGGGATTCGCCCAGCAGATGGGTTCGCGTACAGTCCGTGGAATAGCGGTCACCCTCCAGACGCCGTGCGTACACCACGTGGACTGCGCCGGTCTGGGACGGAGCGTCGTAACACACGCCGGCGCCGTAGAAACGGATAAGCATCCCAGCCTGGAGCGGCCCTTTGTAGGCCTTCACCATCACGCCACGGGATTCGGTTGAGAACCGGGTAGGATGACTGGCCGCCTCCAGCCGGACCAGCCCAACCACGTCCGCAGCCATGAACGCGCTGCACGGGCTGAGCGTCCCGCTGCAGGACGCCCGTAAGTTTGCCGCCAAGCCCAAGAACCAGAGGTAACGCAAGCAAGACACCCTGATCGCTTCGACTCCGAAACCAGGAGCTTGGTTCCGCCGTCGCCGCTCATCCGGGCAACCGCGCCAAAGCCGCATCCAGGTCAAAACCCACCGCACCCTCCCACACCACCAATCCCGCAACCGGCGCCGGATGCACCGACGCCCCTGGCTGGTCGATCACAATGAGATCCGGCGGCTCATCCCGCGCCTGCTGCCACGAGAAGTGATACAACGTGTCGCCAATCACCCGGAAGATGTTCGACACCGTCATGTAATCGTCGATCGGGAACGGAATCGGGGCGCTCCAGCTTCTCACGAACTCCCCCGACGGCGTGAACTCCACGTAAGTCCCCGCATCGTCGTACCGCTCCCCGTCCGGCAGGCCCACCCCCCCAAAGAGATACGGGATCGGCTTCAGACTCGTCTCCACAAGCAGGTTGCCGTCCGGCCTGCGCCACATCCGCATTTCCCCAACATAGCGCCGCCATACGCCACCTGGGGGCGCCGCGTTATCCTAGTAGGTTCCATGGCTTGGTTTACGCGCAAAACTTCCGGGGTGTCGTCCCAGCCGGCCGAAGCCGACAAGTCCGTCAAGACCGAAGGCTTATGGCAGAAGTGCGACGGCTGCAGCCAGATCATCTGGCGCAAAAACCTGGAAGAAAACCTGCACTGCTGCCCCAAATGCGGCCATCACTTCCGCATCGACGCCCGCTCGCGGCTCAAACTGCTGTTCGACGGCGGCGTCTACACCGAACTCGACGCCAACCTCGGCTCCACCGACCCGCTCGCCTTCGTCGACTCGAAACCCTACAAGGACCGCCTCAAGTCGATGCAGAAAAACATCGGCCTGAAAGATGCGCTGGTTTCCGCGGAAGGCCGCATGGATGGGCGCAACGTCGTCATCTGTATCATGGAGCTGCAGTTTATCGGCGGCAGCATGGGCTCGGTGGTCGGCGAAAAGATCACCCGCTGTATTGAAAGATCCCTTGCCACCAATGCGCCGCTCGTCATCGTCTCGGCCTCCGGCGGGGCCCGTATGCAGGAAGGCGCCATCAGCCTCATGCAACTGGCGAAGATCTCCTCCGCCCTCATGCGGCTGGACGAAGCTAAGATCCCCTACGTCAGCGTCCTCACGGATCCCACCACCGGCGGCGTCACGGCCAGCTTCGCCATGCTCGGCGATCTCAACATCGCCGAACCCGGGGCGCTCATCGGCTTTGCCGGTCCCCGCGTCATCGAGCAGACTATCCGGCAGAAGCTGCCCGAGGGCTTTCAGCGCAGCGAGTTCCTGCTGCAACACGGATTCCTGGATGCGGTTGTCACGCGTGCGGACATGAAGGCCTACCTTTCCCGCACCTTCGCGTTTCTGGCCGGTCCCCTGGTATGACCTCGATCCTGATTCTGGCGTTCGCCGCCGCGACTTCGCTGGCCGGCGCCGCCGATTTCGATCTTGTTGTTCGCAACGCGCGCATCCTCGATGGCACTGGCAACCCCTGGTTCCTAGCTGACATCGGCGTGCGCGACGGCCGGGTCGCCGTCATTGGAAACCTCAACGGGAAAGCCGCCACTCGCACCATCGACGCCCGCGGCCGTATCGCCGCCCCAGGCTTCATCGACGTGCATACCCACGTCGAAGGCGGCGTGGAAAAGGTGCCCCGCGGCGACAATTACCTCCTGGATGGCGTTACCACCGTCGTCACCGGCAACTGCGGCGGCAGCAAACTCCCGCTCGCCGACTGGTTCGCCGAACTGGAAAAAACCGGCATCGGGCTCAATGTCGCCAGCCTGATCGGTCACAACACGGTGCGGTCGCAGGTCATGGGCCGCGCCAACCGCCTAGCCACCGCCGACGAGATCACAAAGATGGAAGCGCTTGTCGAACAGGGCATGAAAGATGGCGCCGTCGGCTTCTCCACTGGCCTCATCTACATCCCCGGCACGTATTCCAATACCGACGAAGTCGTCGCACTCGCCAAGGTTTCCGGCCGCTACAACGGCTCCTACGCCAGCCACATGCGCGATGAAGGCGCCCAGGTTTTAGAGGCCATTACCGAAGCCGTCACCGCCGGCCGCGCCGGCAATGCCCGCGTCCAGCTTTCCCACTTCAAGATCGACAACCGCAAGCTGTGGGGCGCGTCCACCAAGTCCCTGGCGCTGGTCGAGAAGTTCCGCGCCGAAGGGGTCGATGTCGTGATCGACCAATACCCCTACGATCACTCCAGCACCAACCTCGGCATCACCCTGCCCTCCTGGGCTCTGGCCGACGGCGCCGAAGCCATCGCCGAGCGCCTGAAGTCCGCCGAAACGCGCAAGCGCATCGCCACCGAAATGGAGAAGCGCCTCAACGACCTCGGCCAGCCCGACTACTCCTACGCCATCGTCGCCAACTTCCGCCCGGACCCCTCCTACGAAGGCAAGAACATCAGCGAGATTAACCTGCTCAAGGGCCGCCCCAAAACCATCGCCAACGAGATCGAAACCATCCTCGATATCATGACCGCCGGGGGCGCCCAGATGGTCTATCACTCCATGGGCGAAGAGGACGTCGACCGCATCATGAAATATCCGCATACGGCCGTGGCCAGCGACGGCGGCGTCCGCGTCTTCGGCGAAGGCATGCCCCATCCTCGCTCCTATGGCACCAACGCCCGTGTGTTGGCCGAGTACGTCCGCAAGCGCAAAATCCTCACTCTCGAAGACGCCGTTCGCCGCATGACCTCGCTCCCGGCACGCACCTTCGCCCTCCGCGACCGCGGCATGCTCCGCGAAGGCTCCGCCGCCGACATCCTCATCTTCGACCCCGACAAGGTGCAGGACAAAGCCACCTTCCAGCAGCCTCACCAATACTCCGAAGGTTTTGATTTCGTCCTCGTCAACGGCACCGTCATGGTGGAAGACGGCAAACTTACCGATGCCCGGGGCGGACGGGTGCTGCGGCACCGGGCGGTGCAGTAAACACGAATGATCCAGCTTATCGGTGCGGGCAAACGCTTTGCCCACAAGGTACTTTTTGAAGACGTCAACTGGCTGATCGGCCCCAAAGACCGCGTCGGCATCGTCGGTGGCAACGGCACCGGCAAGTCCACCATGCTCAAGATCCTGGCCGGCATTGAGCAACTCGACACCGGCGAAGTCTCGGTCATGCGCGGCATCAAGATGGGCTACCTGCCGCAGGAAGGCCTGCAACTGCGCGGCCGCACCGTCTTCAACGAATGCCTCTCGGTCTTTGAAGACCTCAAAGCCATGGAAGCCGAGATGGAGCAGATCATGCACCGCCTGGGCGAACTGGACACCGATAGCGAGGAATACCGCGTCCTGGGCGACCGCTACAACCAGATCGACAACGCCTTCCACGCCCACGACCTCTATACGCTGGAAGCCCAGGTCGGCACCGTGCTCGCCGGCCTCGGCTTCGCCAAGGAGGATTGGCATCGCCTCACCGACGAGTTTTCCGGCGGCTGGCAGATGCGCATCGCGCTCGCCAAACTGCTGCTGGAAAAACCCAACCTGCTGCTGTTGGACGAGCCCACCAACCACCTCGATCTGGAAGCCCGCAACTGGCTGGAAGACTACCTCAAGAATTACCCCAACGCCTTTGTCCTCATCTCCCACGACCGCTACTTCCTGGACGTGACCGTCGGCCAACTGGCCGAAGTCTGGAACAAGAAGGCCTGGTTCTATCCTGGCAACTACTCCAAGTACCTCACGCTCAAGCAGGAGCGCATCGACCACCTCAAGGCCGTCGCTAAGAACCAGAACGAGCGCATCGAGGAACTGGAAGCCTTCATCAGCCGCTTCCGCTATCAGGCCACCAAGGCCAAACTTGTCCAAAGCCGCATCAAGGAACTGGAGAAAATCGAGCGCGTCGACATCCCGCCCGACGAGCAGACCATTCACTTCTCCTTCCCCCAACCCAAGGCCAGCGGCCGCATCGTCGCCGAATTCAAGCGCGTCGACAAGAGCTATGGGGCCAAATCCGTCCTGCGCAATGTCAACTTTCTCATCGAGCGCGGCGACCGCATCGCCCTGGTCGGCCACAACGGCGCCGGCAAATCCACGCTGATCAAACTGCTGGCCGGCGATGAGCCCCTCACCGCGGGCGAGTACAGCATCGGCCACAACGTGGAGCCCGACTACTTCGCCCAGGACCAGTACAAGGAACTGGACCAGGACGCCAAGATCTTCGACGACCTGCAATCCATCGCCGGCATGCGCACCCAGACCGAACTGCGCACCATCCTAGGCTGCTTCCTGTTCTCCGATGAGGATGCCTTCAAGAAGATCGGCGTTCTCAGCGGCGGCGAGCGCAACCGCTACGCCCTGGCGCGGCTATTGCTGCATCCCACCAACTTCCTGCTATTGGACGAGCCCACCAACCACCTGGATATGCGCGCCAAGGACGTCCTGCTGGATGCGCTCGAGCGCTACAACGGCACGCTCGTCTTCGTCTCCCACGACCGCTACTTCATCGATAAGCTCGCTACCAAGGTCTTCGAAGTCGGCAACGGGCAGGTTCTCGTCTACCCCGGCAACTACGAAGATTATCTGTTCCGAAAGGAACAAGAGGCTCTGGGCCTGCGCGCGGCGCCGGTCGACGCACCCGTAGCGGTGCAGGCACCAGCCTCCACCGCCGCCGACGACAAAGCCGGCCGCAAACTCAATCCCCAAAAACTGAAAGCCCTGCAGGACAAGTGCCAAAAGCTGGAGGCCGAGATCGCTGCCCTGGAAGAGGAGATCGCCGGCATCCAGGCCGAGATGTCCGTCTTTGAAAGCGTCGACAAAATGCAGCGCCTTTCCGAGCATGCCGACGCCCGCCGCAAGGTCCTGGAACAGCGCATGGCGGAATGGGAAGAAGCCACTGCCGCCCTCGAGACCTGAGCTCGTAACGCCCTGGAAACCCAGACAGATACGTCCATTTTTTACACACAATACCCGATTTGACTGTGTAAAATTTTACCTATAAATAAACTGGCATTTTGCACGTGCACAGGTGCATAATGCTCCTATAGTACGAAGCCGCACAAACTACGCGGCACCACCCGGCGCAGGGAGCCAAACCCGGCCACCCGCCCGACCCAAAGCTGCAATCTGCTGTCCAGAAAGGACTTAGCAGACGCTCCTGGTGTGCTCTCCCCAGGGTTGCAACTTCTCCCCAATCCCCAGAACGAAGCGGTATTAGGTCCTAGTACTAGAAGACCGTTAGTAACATCCCCAATTGCCGGGAGCCGCCGGTCCTTCGTAGACTGGCTTCCACATCCTACAGGGAGAAATACCAAGTGATGCTGCGATTGTCGCCCCGAAATGGAGCGTCTTTCTTTCTGACCCTGGCAGCGCTGACTGCCACCTTCACCACCATCGCCTCGGCCCAGACCGGCACGGGCCTCAAAGCTGACTACTATTCAAACCCGGACCTGAGCGGCACAGTTGCGCTCAGCCGGACCGACGCAATCATAAATTTCAACTACACCACCGCGGCGCCCACCGGCACGCCCCTGCCTGTCGATAAGTTCTCGGTGCGCTGGACCGGCCAGGTCCAGGCTCCTGTAAGCGGTGCCTACACATTCTTCACGCGTTCTGACGACGGCGTCCGTCTCTGGGTGAACAACAAGCTGGTCATCACCGACTGGAACACCCACGGCGCCGCCTGGAACCAGACGGTGCCCATCAACCTCACCGCCGGACAGAAATACAACATCCAACTCGATTACTACGACAGCACCGGCAATGCCGTCGTCGAACTGCACTGGAGCTATCCCACCCAGGTCCGCCAACTGGTGCCTACCGCGCGCCTGTTCAACACGGCCATTCCGGTCACCCCGCCGCCGGCCGCCGTTTCGCGTGTCTGGGCCTCCGATCAGCCCTGGCTGGCTGCCACCAACGGTTGGGGGCCTGTCGAACTCGACAAGTCCAACGGGGAGCAGACCGGCGGTGACGGCAAAACCCTCACCCTCGACGGACTCCGCTACTCCGATGGCCTCGGCGTCCACGCCGGCTCTTCCATCACGTACATGCTGGCCGACCGCTACGACATGTTCAAGGCCACCATCGGCATCGACGATGAAATCGCCGCCGACAAGCCCGCCACCGTCTACTTCGAAGTCTGGGCCGACGGCGTCCTCAAATACAAGAGCCCCAAAATGACTCCCGCCATGCCCGGGCTCGCCATCGAAGTGCCGGTCGAGAACGTACGTGAACTGAAACTCGTAGTCACCGACGCCGGCGACGGGATCTCTTACGATCACGCCGACTGGGCGCAGGCCCGCTTTGAAGGCGTCGAGACCGTGAAGTACCTCAGCAGCATGGGTTGGCAATCGGCCACCAACGGTCTCGGGCCTGTGGAACGGGATCGCGCCAACGGCGGTGCCGCCGAAAAGGATGGCGAACAGATCAAGATCCGCGGCATCATGTTCAGCCGCGGGCTGGGTACCTACGCGGCGTCCAACATCATCTACGACCTGGACAAGAAGTACGAACGCCTCAGTGCCGTGCTCGGCGTCGACGATGCCGCCACCGCCGCCGGTTCGGTCATCTTCGAAGTCTGGGGTGACAACACCAAGCTCTACACCTCGCCCGTTCTGCGGAAAACCTCGCCGCCGACGCCCATGTCGCTCAATGTCTCCAACGTCGACCTGTTAACCCTCAAAGTCCTCGACGGCGGCGATGGTAATGCCAGTGACCTTGCCGACTGGGCATTGGCACATCTTCTGCCGAAGGGCACAGATTCGCCGATCCCGCTCACTCCCACCGGCTTGACCGCCGTTCCCGGCAATCGCCAGGTCACCCTCAATTGGACCGCCACGGCCAACGCCGTCAGCTATAAGATCTACCGCAGCACCACCGCCGGCGCGGAAGGTTCCGTCGTCCAGAGCGAGTTCATCGGCACCTCCTGGACCAACACCGGCCTCACCAACGGCACGCCCTATTTCTATAAGATCCGCGCCCAGAACGGCGCCGGCATCAGCGGCTTCTCCGCCGAAGTTACGGCCACCCCCGTGCTGCCGCCACCCCCGGGTGGACCCGCCAACCTGACCGCCACGCCGCTGGTCAGTAAAGTGGAACTTTCCTGGGGCGCGGTTCAGGGTGCCACCAGCTATCGCATCTTCCGCAGCACCACCTCCAACGGGCAGGACATGGCCAGCCCCATCGCCTCTACCAGCGGCACCACCTACGGCAACAGCGGCCTGACCAACGGTACCCGCTACTTCTATAAGGTGGCCGCGGTCGGCATCGGCGGACAGGGCCCGGCTTCCAACGAAGCCAGCGCTACTCCGCTGGCTCTGCCCTCGGCCCCCACCGGCGTCACGGTCACTTCCTCCAATGGCCGCCTGACCCTGGCCTGGAATGCCGTCAATACGGCCACCAGCTACACCCTGTATCGAGCTACCACCGCCGGCGCCACCGGCAGCGGCGCCACGCCTTTCCTCGCCGGCATCACCGCGCCCACCTACATCGATACGCAGGTTACTAACGGCACCACCTATTACTACCGTGTCAGTGCCCGCAACACCTCCGGCGAAGGCTCCAAATCGTCGGAAGTGAACGGCGTGCCCACCTCGCCCCAGCCTCCCATCGACCCGGCAACCCTCTCCGCCTGGCGCCTCTCCCGTCGTGCCACCTGGGGACCCCGGCCCGGCGATGTCGACCGCATCAAACAGATCGGCGCCACGGCCTTCCTCAACGAACAGTTCAGCGCTCCGGCCTCCGTCTACCCGGATCCGCTCTACGATGCTTCCATCGAAGTCACCCAGGAGCACTTCATGCGCCTCGCCCTCACCGGTGCCGACCAGTTGCGGCAACGCGTGGCCTGGGCCTTGCACAAGATCTGGGTAGTCTCCGGCGTCGAAGTCACCCGCTCGGACGCCATCGTCGTCTATCACCGCATCCTGCTCAACGGCGCCTTCGGCAACTATCGCCAGTTGATGTCCGACATCACTTACAACCCGGCGATGGGTCGCTATCTGAACATGCTCAACAACCGCAGCCAGGCCATCACGGGCGCCGAGCCGAATGAGAACTACGCCCGCGAGATCCTGCAGTTGTTCACTATGGGCATCCCGATCCTCACCCCCGGCGGCGTTCCGGTCACCGATGCACTCGGCCAGCAGCAGTTGTCCTATACCGAAGCCGACGTCGCCAACCTCGCCAAGATCTTCACCGGCTACACCTACGGTGACGGCAACCCGGCCACGGTTCCCAATAACCTCGCATCGTCCAACTGGCGCGTCCCCATGGAGCCCGTCGAACGCTTCCATGACACCACCGCCAAGACCTTCCTCGGCCAGGTATTCCCCGCCGGCGGCACCGCTCGGGCTGAGGTGGAGCGCGCGCTCGACATCATCTTCGCCCACCCCAACGTGCCCATCTTCGTCTCCAAACAGCTCATCCAGATGCTGGTTCGCAGTAACCCCAGCACGCAGTATGTTTCCGATGTAGCCGCCACGTTCGTCAATAACGGCAGCGGTGTCCGCGGCGATCTCCGTGCGGTGATTACCCGCATCCTCACCCACCCGGAAGCCAGTACCACTTCCCTCACCGGCGACAAGCTCATGGAACCCGCGCTTTACATCGCTTCCATCTGCCGCACCCTCAACGCTGCCGTCGCCGATCATCCCTTCATGACCGATCTCTCCGAAGAGATGGGGCAGAAGATCATGTATCCGCCGTCGGTGTTCAGCTACTTCGCGCCCGGCTACCGCATCCGCGGCACCACCGTCAATGCTCCGGAATTCCAGGGCCTGACGTCGGTAACCGCCCTCATGCGGAACAACTTCGTCGCCTACCTGTTGGGCAATCGCTTCGGTGCCGACGTCGTCATCGACTACACGCCTTTCACCAGCCGCGCCGCCGATCCGGCCGGCCTCACCGACTACATCAGCACGCTCTTCCTTGGCGGTCAGATGTCTGCCGACCACAGGGCCGAGATCATCAACCGGGTACAGGTGAGTGCACCCACTAACCTGACCGAGCGGGTGCGGACTGCCCTGTACCTGGTTTTGACCTCGGCGCAGTACCAGGTGGACCGGTAAAACTCCAGCGCAAACCACAGCACACAAGAAAGGAACACGAGAAATATGAAACGGAATCGACGCGAATTTCTGAAAAGCTGCGGCGCGCTGGCCGGCGTGGGGGCCATCTCCCACGCCACCCGGCTCGGCCTGGTCCCCGCACAGGCCCAGTCCAGCGGCTACAAAGCCCTGGTCTGCGTCTTCTTCTTCGGCGGCAATGACTCCAACAACATGATCGTTCCGGTGGACTCGGCCCGCTATGGCCTCTACCAGGCCATGCGCACCACCGTCGCCCTGCCCCAGGCGAACCTGCTGGCCGCCGGCTCCAGCGGCTATGGCTTCCACCCCGCCATGACCAACGCCCAGCGGCTTTACAACCTCAATCGCGGCGCATTGGTGCTGAACGTCGGCACGCTGGTCCGGCCCACCACCAAGGCGCAGTTGAACTCCAATCCCCTGCCCCGCAATCTGTATTCGCACTCCGACCAGACGCAACAGTGGCAGAGTTCCGATCCGAACGGCGGCGCCACTGGCTGGGGCGGACGCATCACCGACCTCATCCTGCCGCAGAATACCGGCGCCCTCCCGCCCGGGATCTCCCTGCAGGGTGGGAACGCGCTCTACCTTTCCGGCGCCCAGACCAAGGGCCTCAACTTCGCCAACTCCGGCACCTTCGGCTTGGCGACTTTCGGCGACTCCACCGCCATGAACGCGCGTCTGGCCGGCCTGCAACGCGTGCTGACCTTCGACAGCGGCCTCCAGATGGTCAGCTCCGCCAACGGTGTCCTCGGCGACTCCATCCGTTCCGCCCAGGAAATCAACACCGCGCTCAACAGTGCTCCGGCCCTCCCGGTTACCTTCCCCAATACC
The DNA here is from genome assembly GCA_016789745.1 of Bryobacterales bacterium. Lineage (GTDB taxonomy): Bacteria > Acidobacteriota > Terriglobia > Bryobacterales > Bryobacteraceae > CADEFT01. The sequence continues at coordinate 3,379 of JAEUQF010000117.1, read as the reverse complement.
GGGCTCGGCCAGCAACTCGCCCAGGTGGCCCGCATCATCTCGGTGCGCGGCGCTCTCGGCATGAACCGCCAGATCTTCTTTGCCGGCATGGGCGGCTTCGATAACCATGAGCAGTTACTGAATAACCAGCAGAACCTGCTTTCCCAGGTGGACGGAGCCTTTGGTGCCTTCCTCAACTGGATGGAATCCACCAGCATGCTCAACGACGTTACGCTGTTTACCGAAAGCGAGTTCAACCGTACCGGCAACGCCAACGCCAATAACGGCACGGACCATGCCTGGGGCGGCAATCATATGGTGTTCGGCGGCGCTGTCCGCTCGGGCGCTTATGGGACGTTCCCCCGCCACGAACTCCGCGGACCCGACGACGCGGGCTCCCGCGGGAACTGGATTCCAACGACGTCTCTTGATCAGTACGCCGCCACGCTCGGCGGCTGGTTCGGCATTTCCGATGCCGACCTGCGCATGATTTTCCCCAACCTGGTGAACTTCACTCCGCAGCGACTGGCGTTCCTGTAACATCCGGCAGCTCGGAACTGTTACATATTGCACCGGGGCGGGCGATTCCGCTATTCTGGGGACCTCTCCAGAAAGGAATTGCCCGCCCCAATGCGTTTTCTGCGTGCGACTTTTTTCCTGCCTTTGCTCCCTGTCCTGGCGTTTTCGCAACTCACCACGGATCAGAAACTAATTGAATTTAATTATCTGGCGGATATGTTCGCCAAACGCTATGGCCCCTATGAGTGGAAGGTGCAAACGTCCGGCTACGACATGCTGGACCTGGCTCCCTGGCTTGCTAAGGTACGCGCCACGCGCAACGATCTGGAGTATTTCGATGTCGCCATCGAGTATGTGAGCCGTTTGAATGACGGCCACAGCGCCTATATTGTGCCGTCGAATTTCGTAGCCAGGCTGAACTTCTATGTCGATATTTACGATGGCAAGATACTAGTTGATCAGATCGACCGCGCCCGTCTGCCTGTAGCAGAGTTCGGCATTGTCAATGGCTACGAATTGGTGTCCATCGATGGCGTGCCGGCCGGACAGCTGATCGAGAGGCAGAAGAGATACTGGACATCCGGAAATGAAAGGACAACGCGTCGGTTGGCCGCGCAACTTCTCACCATCAGGGCGCAGCAACTCGAGCCCTTCGCTTCCGACTTGCCCGAAATCTCCACGGTTGTCTTCCGCCGCCCCGATGACAAGCTGGAGACTTACCGTATTCCGTGGACCAAGATCGGTGTGCCGATTACCTCCGTCGGCAAATTTCCGGAGTTGACGGCGCAGACCTGGCGGCAAACCGAAGTCGAGGATAGCCGCTCCGTTCATGAGCAACTGCTGCGCCGTTTGCTGAACTTTCGCAAACCAGGCCCGGAGAACTTCGTCAGAGGCGTGGGCTCTCCTTTTCCCGACGCAGTGAACTCCTTTGGCTCCGGCTTCAGCGTCCGGCTTACTGGGTCGCCGTTCCTCAGCGGTGTCTTCCAGGTGGGGCCCTACCGCATCGGCTTCATCCGCATCCCCACTTTCCTACCTGCCAACGAAACGACCGCTGTGTCGGCTTTTGCATCCGAAATCGCATTCTTCCAGGCCAACACGGATGGCTTGGTAGTGGATATCATGCGTAACTCCGGCGGAAGCGGCTTGTACCTGAACCGCCTCATCAGCTACCTCATGCCGGAACCCTGGACAACCTTCGGCGTCGAGGTTCGGGCGACGTCGGAGTGGATTAGGGATTTCTCGAACGTCGTGGAGGCTCTCCGCACCCAAGGTGCGCCGGCTTCGATCATCCGCCCCTACGAAGAGGTGCGCGATGCCCTCATCGAAGCAAACCGCACCCCCCGTGGACGAACTGTTCCCATCGACCTGGACGGCATTGGCTTGGACCGGCAACCCGCGCGGGCAACCAACGGTACGCTGCTGTCCTATCGCAAACCGCTCATGCTCCTGGTTGACGAGATGTCTGCCTCTGCCGCGGATATTTTCGCGGCCCTCATCCAGGACAACGGGCGGGGCCCTCTGTTCGGGTGGCGCACCATGGGCCTTGGCGGTAACGTCAGTAGCTTCAACGCTGGCGGTTACGGGTTCGGCGACGTCACCATTACCGAGTCGCTGGTGGTCCGCTCCAAAGATGTCGTCACACCCGACTTCCCCACCACCCGCTACATCGAAAACGTCGGCGTACGCCCCGATATCGAATTCGATTACATGACCCGCTCCAACCTGGATCGCCGCGGCGCCGACTTCGTCGAAGCCTTCCTGCTCGCCATGTACCAGCACATCGAGGCCAACAAGTAAGGAGAACTCCCATGAAGAAACTCACTGCCATCTTCCTTCTGGGTGTGCTTGCCGCCGCTGCTCAGGGGCTCACCCCGGCGCAGAAAGAGTCGGACTTCCGCTATCTCGCCAGCCTCTATGCCGGGCTATACGGTCCTCGTGAATGGAAGAAGCAGGCGATCAACTTCGACCTCCTCGCCATCACCCCTTGGCTGCAAAAGGTGGCCGCCACGGAGACCGACATCGAGTTCTACGAAGTCTGCCAGGACTATATCGCCAGCCTGCAGGACACGCATGTCACCTTCAGCCTGCCGTCCAGCTTCATTGCACGGCTCCCCTTCGGCGTCGATCTCTACGACGACCAGCCGCTGATCGACACCATCGACCGTACGCGCCTGCCGCAGGCACGCTTCCCTTTTGTGATCGGCGATGAACTCGTGTCCATTGATGGCGAAGATACTACGCAGTTGATCGAGAAACTTCGGAAAGGCTATCCCCAGGCCAACGTGCGTTCCTCGCGCCGTGGCGCCGCCGGTTACCTTACCGTCCGCGCTCAGAGCCGGGTGCCATCTGCCGCTTCCCTTGGCGACGAAGCCACCGTCGTCATCCGTCGTCAGAACGGCGACCAGGAGACTTACATCATTCCCTGGATCAAGACGGGCACTCCCCTCGAAGTCGGTCCCGTCCCCTCCCCGCGCACCCGTGCCGCGGCTTCACAGTCCGATCTCCCCACGCAGTTGCAGGACCTGCGGGTCAACATCGTGCCCGATGCCCTGCTCGGTTACGGCTCCCGCAATCCTATTTTTGTGAACGGACTGCCGTCCACGTTCACGCGCCGTTTGGGTGGTGCCGCCGCCGACATCTACTATTCCGGCGTGTTCCGTTACGATGACTTGCGTATCGGCTTCCTGCGCATCCCCAGCTACGCCCCGGCAAACCAGACTCTGGCGCTCCAGCAGTTCGATGCCGAGATGGCCTTCTTCCGCGCCAACACCGATGGGCTCATCATCGACGAGATGCGCAACCCTGGTGGGAACGCCTGCTATCTGGAGCAACTGGTCTCCCGACTGACGACCGAGCCCTTCCGCACCCTGGGCTGGGCCTT
>JAEUQF010000098.1 GCA_016789745.1 Bryobacterales bacterium | reverse complement strand
CGTTGAGCCGGGAGCCGTCGGGGACCGAGCGCGAGGCCAATGTGGCGTTCCTGAACCGGCAAAGGGAGGCGCATGGCGGATCGGCGTCGCCGGCATTGGAAGCGCTGGCGGACTTATGCGATGTGCTGATTAATCTGAACGAGTTTTTGTATATCAACTGAGGGCGTCATGAAGATGAAGACAATCTCCCGGCGCGAGTTACTGTTTACGGCGGGCGGCGGCATTGGCGGGGTGGCGCTGGCGAGTCTATTGGCACAGCAGAATCTGCTGGGGGCGCCGTCGGTGGGGTCGCTGAGCGCGCCACGGAAGCCGCATCATGCGCCGAAGGCAAAGGCGATGATCAGCCTGTTCATGACGGGCGGGGTAAGCCATATCGACACGTTTGATCCGAAGCCGAACCTGCGGAAGTACCATGGGCAGCCGTTGTCGGGATTTGGGGAGATCGTGGTGCGGCAGGGCTATCCGGGGCCGATCATGGGGAGCCCGTATGAGTTCCGGAAGTACGGCAAGGCGGGGACGGAGGTGTCCGAGTTATTCCCGCATATGGGGTCGGTGATCGACGAGGTGGCGCTGATCCGGTCCGGTGTATGTAAGTCGAATGACCACGTGCTGGCGCATTACGAGTGGAATACCGGGTCGCTGCTGATGGGGCATCCGAGTGTGGGGTCGTGGGTAAGTTACGGGTTGGGGACGGAGAACCAGAACCTGCCGGCGTATGTGGTGATTTATGATCCGCGGGGCGGGCCGAATGCCGGGGTGTCGAATTGGAATAACGGGTTTCTGCCGGCGTCGAACCAGGGGACGGTGTTCCGGCCTTCGGGAGATCCGATTCTGGATCTGCGGCCGCCGGAGGGTGTTTCCGGCGATCGGCAGCGGGCGCGGCTGGATCAGTTGGCAAAGTTGAATGAAGAGCACGCGCAGCAGTATCCGGGGTCGAGCGAGTTGGCGGCGCGGATTGCGTCGTATGAGTTGGCATATCAGATGCAGTCGCATGCGCCGGAAGCGGTGGACATCAGCCGGGAAAGCGATGCCACGAAGAAGCTGTATGGGCTGGATGACCCGATAACAGAGCCATTCGGCAGGCAATGTTTACTGGCGCGGCGGTTGGTGGAACGCGGCGTGCGCTTCGTGCAGTTATTCAATGGAGCGAAGGCCCGCACCGATATTGACGATTGGGACGCGCATAGCAACCTGGCCGATAACCATGGGGCGCATGCCCGAGAGATTGATCGTCCGATTGCCGGATTGATTCGCGATCTGAAGATGCGCGGATTGCTGGATGAGACCTTGGTGATGTGGCATTCGGAGTTTGGGCGGATGCCGATTTCGCAGAAGGGTTTGGGGCGCGATCACAATCCCGGAGCGCTGTCGTTCTGGATGGCGGGCGCCGGGATTAAGGGCGGGCAGGTGATCGGCGCGACAGACGATTTTGGTTACAAGGCAGTACAACAACCGGTTACGTATCACGATGTCCATGCCACGTTGCTGCACTTACTTGGCCTGGATCACAAAAGGCTGACGTATTACTTCAACGGCCGCCAGATGCGGCTGACGGATGTACACGGGGAATTGATTCCGCAACTGATCGCATAAACAAATAACGTTCCCAACTGGGAAAGGAACGCCATGTCTGCTCTCCTTCGCGCTGCTGTCGCCGCGCTATGCGCGGTTAGTGTGTCTCCGCTGCTCCTGGCTCAAACGGCCGGGAGTATCAGCGGCTATGTCCGTGACCAGACGGGGGCCGCGGTCCCGAACGCGACGGTCACGATTGTCTCCGCCGAACAGCAATTGACGCGTTCGGCCACATCGGACACCACCGGGTATTACAACTTCCTGGCGGTCCCTTCGGGCACCTATGACGTATCGAGCGGGGCCGAGGGGTTTGAGAAGCAGGTGCAGAAAGCCGTGCGTCTCACGTTAGGGGAAAATCTGCGCCTGGATGTTTCGTTAAAAGTGGGGTCGGTACAAAGCGAAGTTACGGTAACCAGCATGGCGACGCTGGTGAACACGCAGAGCCAGACGTTATCGGGACTGGTGGATGACCGGCGGGTGCAGGACCTGCCGCTCAATGGGCGGAACGTGATGTCCTTGGCGCGCATTGTTCCGGGCGTGCTGGAAGTGAACGCACCGCAGGAGATGAACAATACGCGTGCGGGCCCCAGCATGAGCGTGAACGGCGGCCGGGCGGTGAATAATAACTTCACGTTCAACGGCGCGAACTTCACGCACTTCGGGCAGACCACCGGGGTGAACTTCCCTCCCCCGGATGCGGTGCAGGAGATCCGGATCCAGACGCACAACTTCACGTCGGAGTACGGCAATAACTCGGGAAGCCAGGTAACGGTGACGTCGAAGGCGGGCACGAATCAGTTTCACGGGAGTGCCTGGGAGTTTCTGCGGAATAACAAGCTGAACGCGCGGAGTTTCTTCCAGCCGGTGCGTCCGGTAAGTAAGCAGAACCAGGCGGGCGCGTCGGCGGGCGGCCCGATCAAGAAAGACCGGCTGTTTGCGTTCGGCTATTACCAGAAGTTGTGGAACCGGCCGCAGGTGGGGTCGCAACAGGCGCTGGTGCCGAGCGATGCCGAGCGGGCGGGTAACTTCACGGGAGTTTCGGGGACGTTGCGAAACATTAGCGATCCGCTGACGAATGCGCCGATGATGGATGCGACGGGGCGGCCGTGCGTGGCGGGGAATATCATTGCGGCCGGGTGCATCAGTCCGGCGGCGCGGCGCGTGTTGAATCAGTTTATTCCGCAGTCGCCAACGGGGACGTATGTGTCGCTGGCGCAGAATCCTTCGGGCAACTACTCGTTCCTGGGGCGGGTGGATTTTCTGCAGAGTCTAAAGCACAACGTGTACGGGCATTTTCATCGGGATGCCTACCAGCAGGTATTCACGGCGGGGAACATTCTGCCGTATACGCAGGGCGATCGCGATGTGGTGAACAATAACTACTCGGTGACCAGCACGTATATGTTCAGCCCATCGGTGTTGAACATGGCGACGTTCTCTTACATGCGAATGACGTCGGTGGATGAGCCGCAGCAGTTGTACGCGCCGGAGGCCTTGGGAATCAAGCTGCCGGCGGGCATCAATGGCGAGGGGATTTCGTTGAATGTGCAGGGGCGGTTCAACCTGGCGACGGTGAACCCGAACGGGCAGGATTACAAGAACTGGTTCTTCCGCGACACCATGAGTTGGATCAAGGGGCGGCATACGATCAAGTTCGGCTATGAGGCGCACAAAGTGACGTGGACGTTGAACAACAAGTTCACGCAGGGCCGCAGCGCGACGTTCAGCGGGGCGGCGACGGGGAACCCGATGGCGGACTTCCTGCTGGGGCGGTTCGATAACCTGACGGTGACGTTCGGTCAACCGGGCAGCGATCCGATTGCCTGGAAGCATTTCTTCTTCGTGCAGGACGAGTTTAAGATCCGGCCGCGGTTTACGCTGACGCTGGGCGTGCGGTATGAGCCGTACTTTGCGTGGGACCAGAAGTTCGGCCGGCACACGGTGACGAATGTACCGGGGTTCAACATCAAGTCGACGGTGCGGCCGGACGCGCTGCCGGGCGTGCTATTTCCCGGCGACCCGACGCTACCATCGAACGGCAAGCTGTCGAACAATGACTTGAACAACTGGGGGCCGCGGGTCGGGTTTGCATGGGACGTGTTCGGGAATGGGCGGACGAGCGTGCGCGGCGGGTACGGGATCTTCTTCGACCAGTTGAGCGCGAACGTGGTGCACACGTCGGAGGCGCCGTTCTCCGGCAATGACCTGCTGCGGCTGGGGCAGATTGACGATCCGTATGGGTCATTGCGGCGCGCGCTACCGCCGCAGGGGATTCTGCCGGGCAACTTCGGGTGCCGTCCGATTACGGCGTTTCCAGGCGTGGCCTGCGACTTCCCGTTGCCGGCGAACCTGGTGACGACGGAGGTGAACCTGGTGGTGCCGTACACGCAGTCGATGAGTCTGTCGATTGAGCGGCAGGTGTCATCGAGCCTGATGGTGTCGGCCAGCTATGCGGGGAAGCTGTCGCAGAAGTTGGAAGGGCACCGGCACTGGAATCCAGCAGTGTTCATCAATGACCCGATCACGGGCCAGCCGCCATCGGCACAGAACGTGAACAACCGTGTGCTGTACCCGCAGGCGCGCGGGCTGTTCAATCCGCAATCGCGCATTCTGGGGAATGACTACCGTGCAGGCTTCCACAGCGTGCAGTTGCGGGCGGAGCGGCGCTTCAGCCGCGGGCTGTCGTTCATGGGCAGCTATGTGCTGGGCAAGGGTGTGGATAACGTGGTGGCACCAGAACCGGGGCTGACGCCGGGTGTCGGCAATCCGTTCAATCTGAAGTTGGAGAAGGGTCGCGGGGACTTTGACCGGCGGCATGCGGTGGCGATCAGTTGGCTGTGGAGCCCCGACTTCCGGTTGCAGAACAAGGCGGCGCAGGGCGTGCTGGGAAACTGGAGCCTGGGCGTGTTCCATTCGTGGACGAGCGGGGCTCCGTTGACGCCGGTGATGGGCACCGACGTTGCCTTGGACGGCACTGGACAGCAGAACCTGCAGCATGCGCAGTTGGTGCCGGGGGTGACCTATGACGACGTGCGGCGCGATCACACGAGCCGGGCGGACATGGTGGCTCGGTTCTTCAACACGGCGGCGTTCGTGCCGGTGGCGCAACTACCGCGCGGTATCTACGGCAACTCGGGACGCAACATTATCAGCGGTCCGGCGCAGGCCAACACGGACGTGACGCTGATGAAGGAGGTGCCGCTGCGGGAGCAACTGCGGTTGCAACTGCGCGGCGAGGCGTTCAATGCGTTCAACCAGGTGAACTTCCAGGAGCCGAATATGCAGGTGGCCTCCGGCTCTTTCGGACGCATCACGGGAGCGAATCCGGGGCGCGTGATTCAGCTGGCGGTGAAGGTGCTGTGGTGAGGCGTGGGCTGTTCGTAGCACTGTGTCTTGCGGCGATGGGCTTGGGTCAGGCGAACTGGCCCAAGCTGCCGTATGGCGTGGATATGGATTGGCCGAGGCTGCCGGCGGGTTGGACGTTTGAAGAGACGCCGGGGATCGCGGTGGATAAGAACGAGCATGTGTTCGTGTTCCACCGCGGGCCGCATTCGATTATGGAGTTCGACAAGGGCGGCAACTTGGTGCGGTCGTGGGGCGATGGGGTGTTCGTGCGGCCGCACGGGCTGCGGTTTGACCAGGAGGGGAACCTGTGGGCGGCCGATGACCAGGGTCACGTGGTAGTGAAGATGGACCCAATGGGGCGCGTGCGGATGGTGCTGGGCCGCAAGAATACCAAGGGTGAGACAGATAACCTGTTCAATCGCCCGACGGACCTGGCGTTCACACCGAGCGGGGACTTCTACGTTTCGGATGGGTACGGCAACTCGCGGGTAGTGAAGTTCAACAAGGATGGGAAGTTTATCCGGGCGTGGGGGAAGAAGGGCGCGGGAGAGGGCGAGTTCAACCTGCCGCATGCGGTGGCGGTGGATAAGAACGGGCTGGTGTATGTGGGGGATCGCGAGAATCACCGGATGCAGATTTTCGATGCCGATGGGAAGTTCGTGAAGCAGTGGAAGCATGTGGGGTCGCCGTGGGGCATTGTGACTACGGAGGATGATTTCCTCTACATGTGCGATGGCCATAACAACCGGATCCTGAAGCTGAACTTGAGCGGCGAGATTCTGGGGGTGTTGGGGGAGGCGGGCAAGCATCCCGGGCAGTTGGATTTCGTACATCACATGGCGATCGGGCCGAGCAGGAGCATTTACGTCGCCGAGATCAAGAACTGGCGCGTGCAGAAGTTTCAACCTCGTTAGAGAATACTTAAGACCTATGAAGAAAATCCTTTTCACGGTAATGATGATTGGCGCCGGCGTGGTCGGCGGTTTCCTCTCGGCCGAAGTGACACGGCGGGAGATTACGAAGGCGACGACGCCGAAAGACGATTCGAAGCCCAACAGCGCGAGCGTGCCGGATGTTTATGCGATCAACGGGCAGTTCAAGCGCGTGGTGGTGCTGCGCTTCAAGTACCAGACCGACCTGCTGGCCGGGTTGGAGAAGATGGTGAAGGAGCAGAACATCAAGAACGCGGTTATCTTGAGCGGCGTGGGCAGCGTGCGGAACTGGCATATCCACTCGGTGAGCAACAACACGTTCCCTTCGAAGAACATTTTCATCAAGAACACCGAAGAACCGGCGGACATCATCAGCATCAACGGCTATGTGATCAACGGGCGGCTGCATCCGCACATGACGCTGACCACGGGCGAGAAGGCCTTTGGCGGGCACATTGAGCCGGGCAATCCGGTGTTCACGTTCGCGATCGTCACGATGGGGGTGTTCGGGGACGACGTGAACCTGGAAAAGATCGATGACAAGACGTACCGGTAGGATGCTGCTGGTGGCGGCCGCGACCCTGATGCCGCTGGCCGCCGAGGTGACGTTCACGCGGCAGGCGGACCGCGTGGACGTGGTGATCGAGGGCAAGCCGTTCACGACGTTCTGGCATGGGGCGGAGGTGGCGAAGCCGTATCTGTGGCCGTTGCGGGCGGCGTCGGGGACGGAGGTGACGCGGCGGTTCCCGATGGTGCCCGATGCGGTGGGAGACAGCCGGGATCATCCGCAGCATCGCGGGCTGACGTTCGCGCATGCGGATCTGAACGGGTTCAACTACTGGGCGAATGAGCCGTTCAACAGCGGGAAGAAAGGGCGCATCGTGCTGGAGAAGATCGCCGGCACGAAGAATGGGAACGAGAAGGGCGTGCTGGATGCAGTGGTGGTGTGGCAGGATGGCGATGGCAAGCCGCTGCTGCGCGATACGCGGCGGATCACGTTCTACGCGCATCCCACGCTGCGGATGATGGATTGGGATATCCGGTTGCAGCCGATTGAGACGGTGAAGTTCGGCGATACGCACGAGGGGTCATTTGGCGTGCGTGTGGCGCCGTGGCTGGAGGAGCCCGATCCCGAGTATGTGCCGGTGGCGAAGAAGGGCGATGCGCGGCCGACCGAGCCTAAGCGTACGGGGCTGATCAGCAACTCCGCGGGTGGGATGAAGGAGAAGAGCGTGCGCAGCAAGCGGGCGCTGTGGGCGGATTACTCCGGTGAGTTCAAGGGCGAGAAGTTGGGGATAGCGATGTTTGATCATCCGGGGAATCCGCGGCACCCGACGTACTGGCATACGCGGGGGTATGGGATGTTCGCGGCGAATGTGTTTGGGGTGTCGGTGTTTGAGAATGATAAGTCGAAGGATGGGAGTTTGACGCTGAAGCCGGGGGAGGAGTTAAGGTTTCGGTACCGGGTGGTGATTCATCCGGGGAGTGCGGCAGAGGCGGGGTTGGAGGGGTTGTATCGGGAGTTTGGGCTGGGGAAGTAGGCGAGGTATTAGGGAGGTGGGCGCCGGGCGGCGCCTTCGAGGCGGGCGAGTTGGATGGCGGTTAGCAGCATGGCGGCGACGACGACGGACAGGCGAAACATTCCCCCGTTGCTCATAGCGGAAAAATGCCGGAATGGTGGGAAAGCTGATGGAAAGGGAGAAAGCCCAGAAGAGCAACGTCGCGGCCAGGCATCCACGCACGGGAAACAGCGCCGGGCCGATGGCCAGGAGCGAACAGAGATAGGTGGCGCGCTGCCATTCCGGAGGGATGCCGGCGATCTCATTAACCCAGTATTGGAAGGACGACAGTAGGAACCACGTCGCGCTGAGCCGAAGCAAGGCGGCCACTACCGGGGCGATGAGCGCCCGCAGTCGGACCGGGTCCTCGCTCGGGGTCTGGCCCCACCAGGATTCGAGAAGTTGCAGCAGTTCCTGCCGTCGGATTTTGGGGTCTGGTGAGAAGGGACGAATATCGACATCCTGGATGGGAATACGGGACCGGCCATTCGCGGTCGTGATCCAGAGGCCGAACGGACTCAGGCTGACGTCTTGCACGGATCGCCACGGTAGCGTACCGCTCACAATTCCCATGCCGACAATCCCGTCGGCCGTCAGGGCCCAACTCCGCTGTTCCAGGAACAACTGCAGGAAATAGCGAAGGCCAATGCCGATGAGAGCGGCAATGAGAATGGCCGAGGCGTAGCGGCCGCTTTGGAGCAGAGCGGACGCCGTAGCCGCGGCGGCAATCGCGGTGACCAGCGCCGCCGGCAGCCACACGACGTGGGAGCCGGGTGCCGCGAGATTTCCGGGTGTTTCGGGCATTTCTGCTCGACACATCGGCCGCTTTCGTGGAAAGAGATAGAGTAAGTAGCATGCGATTTTCCTGGTACCTGGCGTTTCTGGGAGCGGCGTGCGGCGCGTGGGCGCAGACAGCGGAGTCGGAGGCGGTATTCCTGCCCCCGCCGGGTGGGCAGACATCGGGCAAGCCGGCGATGGCGTGCAAGGATCTGTATGCGCTGACGGGTTTTCCCTTCACCATCGAGAGCGCGGAACTGGTGGCGGCTGAAGGACAGACACCGGAGTTCTGCCGCGTGATGGGGATGATTCTGCCGGCGGTGCGTTTCGAAGTCGCACTGCCAACGACATGGAACCGGCGCTTCCATCTGACCGGCAGCGGCGGCTTCGCGGGCGATTCGCTGGAATCGCCACAGCGGCTGCTGTTACGGCGAATCGCCATGCGGCGGGGCTTTGCCGCGGCGGTCACCAACACCGGGCACGACAACCGCGATGAACCGGCGGCAACGTTCGCGATGGACCGGCAGAAGCTGCTCGACTATGCGTTCCGGTCCCTGCATGTGACCACGGAAGCGGGCAAGCAGATCACAGCGGCTTATTACGGAAGCGAGGCCGTGAAGTCGTACTACCAGGGCTGTTCCACCGGCGGGCGGCAGGGGTTGATCCTGGCGCAGCGGTTTCCTAAGGATTTCGACGGCATTGTGGCTGGGGCGCCGGTATTGAACTTCAGTGCCACGATGGCGGGCTTTGCCTGTACGGCGCAGGCACTGGCAGCGGCGCCGGTGCCCTATGCGAAGCTGGCGGCGCTGTCGGAGCGGATCTATACGTTGTGCGATGAGAAGGATGGGTTGAAGGATGGCCTGATCGACGATCCGCGGCGATGCGGGTTTCAGCCATCGCGGGATCTGCCACGCTGTGGGGCCGGAGGCGAGACGGCGCAGTGTTTCACGGAGGCGCAGATTGGAACGCTGGAGCGCATCTACGGCGATCTGAAGAGCAAGGGGAAACGCTACTTCCCGGGTTGGCCGGTAGGCGCAGAGGTGGCGGGAGCCGACGGGCGCAGCGGATGGGATCAGTGGATTGTGCGGGAGACGAACGAGAAGACGATCGCGGCGGGGATGGCGGAGAGTTTCTTCCGGTATATGGCGTTTCCGCGTAAGGAAGAGGCGATTGATTCGCGAAACCTGGACCTGGATCGGGATGTGCCGCGGCTGGAGTGGATCCACCGCATCCTGGATGCTACCGACCCGGATCTGACAGCCTTTCGGGCACGCAAGGGAAAGCTGCTGATGTATTTCGGATGGGCTGATCAATCGCTGAACGCGCAGATGGGCGTCGATTATTACGAGAGCGTTCTGGAGCGGATGGGAAGCACGACACGGGAGTTCTTCCGGCTGTTCCTGCAGCCCGGTGTATTTCACTGCGGCGGTGGCGTGGGGCCGAGCCGGTTTGAGCCGCTGCTGGAAGTGATGAAGTGGGTGGAGGAAGGCAAGGCGCCGGAACGGATTGTGGCGGCGCGGGTGTTGAACGGCAAGACGGTGCGCACGCGGCCGCTGTGTCCGTATCCGCAGGTGGCGCGGTATGTGGGCAGAGGGAGCATCGACGAGGCGGAGAACTTCCGCTGCCAGTTGCCGTAGCTATCTGCGTACGCCGTAGCGTAGTGCAACCATTCCGTTCTGATATGCCTTGATCTCGATGAGATGGAGCGGCACGTCCTGCCGAAGGCCTTGAAAGAACGAAATGCCGTCGCCGATCACGACTGGGATGATGGAGAAGCGCACCTCGTCGGCGAGACCCAGCCGCAGACACTCGGCCGCCACTTCAGCACCGCCGACGAACCAGATATTGCGGAATTTTGGCTTCAGTTGCTCGTTGACCAGGCTGCGGAGATCGCCCGCGTAGAAGGCAACGGTTGGGCGGTTCTTCGGCAACCCGCGGTGCGTAAGAACAACGACCGGTTTGTCGCCGTAAGCCCAACCCTGCCCGCTGGCTTCAAAGCGGAGGGCGGTCTCATACGTCCGCGAGCCCATGACGTAGCAATCGATGGATTCCAGGAACTGCTGGATTGCTTCCGGCGTGAGAATCTCGCCGTTTTCGAAGTGATCGGCAGTTTCCAGCCAGTCCACCCGGCCATCGCGCGAAGCGATGAAACCGTCTAAGCTGGCGGCCATGTGGATTGTCACGCGTGCACTCTGGTTCGCCATCGTGCCTCTAAAGTAAACGTGAGTCCCGGTCTTGTCAACGCGATTCGGCGCCATCGGCCACGGGCAGCGCGAACCGAAACGTCGCGCCTTGGCCGGGTCGCGACTCGGCCCAGATGCGGCCGCGAAAGCGCTGGATGATGCGCTGGCAGATGGCGAGGCCCAGTCCCGTGCCGGGGTACTGCTCCTTATGAAGGCGCTTGAAGAGCCCGAAGATCCGTTCGGCGTACTGCTGTTCAAAGCCAATACCATTGTCCTGCACCGAAACAATCCACTCTCCCTGATGTAGCTCGGCGGATATCTCGATGCGAAGCGGAATGCCGGGCTGGCGGTACTTGAGCGAGTTGGAGATGAGGTTCTGGAAGACGTGGGTAAGCTGGCTGGTGTCGCCGCGGACGGAGGGGAGTGGCTGGTGAACAAGGATGACGGCGGCGCATTCCTCAATTCGCGGGCGAAGGACCTTCTGCGCTTCCAGGAGAGCAGCCGCCAAGTCGGCAGTAGCCGGAGCCTCGTCGTCGCGTTGCACGGTGTGGGAATAGGTCAGCAGGTCTTTGATCAGGGTTTCCATGCGGAGGACGCCCTGTTCGACGAACTGGCCGTAGCGGGCCGCTTCGGGAGAGGCGGCGCCGAGGCGTTTGACCAGCAGGTGCGAGTAGATGTTCACCATGCGGAGCGGTTCCTGCAGGTCGTGACTGGCGACGTAGGCAAACTCTTCCAGGTCCTTATTCGCGCGCTCGAGTTCGCGCCGGGCCAGGACATGGGAGCTGACATCGATGGCGACGACCACGATGCCGGTGATGGTGTTGTCGCGGCGGCGCCAGGGCTGGTAGGTGAATGTGAACCAGCGGTCTTCCATGGCACCGTCGCGGCGGAGGGGCACCAGGTACTCATGGCCGAAGAACGGCTGTCCGGTTTCGTAGACACCGCGGAGGATGGTCAGCAGGTCGTAGCTGATCTCGGGCATGACCTCCGCCAACGGGCGGCCATTGAGGGTGCGGCCCGGTAGAAACTGTTGGTAGGCGGGGTTGGCGAGTTCAAAGACCAGGTCAGGGCCGCGCAGGACGGCGAAGGCGACGGGCGCTTGGGCAAAGACCTGCTGCAGGCGCTCTTCACTGGAGGCCAGGTCGCGGGCCAGGCGTTCGCGATCGGTAATGTCGTTAAAGAGAACGGCGACACGGCGGTGATGGGGTTGGTCGATGCGAAAGGCGTAGACTTCGTAGGAGCGTTGCAGGCCCTCGGCACGACGGACAAAGCGCACGGGCTCGCCGGTTTCGGCAACTTTGCCATAGATGTCGAACCAGTGCGATTCGTGATTGGGGATCAGTTCGAGAACCGTGCGGCCGATGGGATTCGCCAGGCCAGTCTGCTTTTCAAAGGCCTGATTGGTTTCCAGGAAGCGGTAGTCGTACGGGCGGCCGGAGTTATCGAACAGAACTTCGATGATGCAGAAGCCCTCGTCGATGGACTGGAACAGCATACGGTACTTCTGCTCGCTGATGCCCAGTGCGGCCTCGACCCGTTTTCGCTCCGAAATGTCGATGCAGTATTCGGAGATCGTGCCGTCACCCAGGTCACGGCCGGCAAACAGCATCCAGGAGCGCGAGCCATCCTTGTGGAGGTACTCCTTTTCATAGGGTCCGATGCGGCCGGTGGCCGCGAGTTTGTCCATCTGCTCCAGGCTGGCGGGAACCCATTCGGGCGGGGTCATGCGCTGCCAGGTGAGTTGCCGGCTTTCGACGTCCTGGCGCGTGTAGCCGGTCATCTTTAGAAAGACTTCATTGGCCTCGATGACAGTGCCCGTGTGGTCGAAAAAGAGGACGCCGACGGCGTCGGTTTCCAGGACGCGAGTCAGGCGTTGGCTGGTGAACGAATGAACCTCTTCGGCTGCCTGCCGATCGTGGATGTCGGTGGCCGAGCCGTACCAGTGCTGGATAGGCCCAGATTCGGCGTCCGGATAGGGATGGGACAGGAGGAGGAAGCGCCGGTGGGACTGATCGGCCACGCGCAACCGGATTTCGATCTGCAGCGGCGAGCCGTGGAGTAGGGCTTGGTGAAAGGCCTGCAGCGCGCCGGGAGCGTCTTCGGGATGAGCGAACTCCTGGAAGAGACCGGGGAGAGATTGGGGTGCAACGGCGGCTCCGGTGCAGGTGTGGAACTGGCGGTTGACGAACTCGATTCCACCCGAGGCGTTGGCGATCCAGACAATCTGGGGAAGGGTGTGGGCGATCTGTTGGAAGTGGGGGTCGGGAGCCGGTTCGGGGAACACACACTGCACACCGGCGACCGCACCGCTTTGGTCGTGCACAGCGAAGGCGGTGCAACGGGCGGCATTTAGAAACAGAGGCAGGGTCCCGGGCGTGGCCGTAGCGGCGCTTTCCAGTAGGGTACCGAGAGGCGGCGCGAGTTCGGGAGAGAACTCGGCAACCGGCGCCCCGAGTACACCGGGATGGTTGCCGGCCAGAATGGGGATGCAGGCGTCGTTATAGAGCGTGATGAGATCAGGTCCCCAGCAGAGCAGCGTGGGCGTTGGGGAATTTAGGCACATGCCGGTGGCGATACGGAGGGCGTGGGGCCAGGACCCGCGGGTACCCAGCGGGGTGCGGGCCCAATCGAATTGCCGAATCGCTTCGGCCATGGGACCCGATGCGGCAAGCCAGTCGCGGCGCCGTCGCGAGGGACGGCGGACGGCGCGGGAGGGAGACATGCTGCTCACGGCCGGCGTCTGGAGGGACGGTGCGGTGGGATGAAACGCATACCTGCGTTCTTAGAGTCGCATGAAGCAGAGTAGGCGGCATTACGGTTGGGTATGGAAACGCACACTGCGCCTGAGGAGGGGGGCTGGGCGGTATCCTGAAAGGATACGGATGAACCGTTCAAGACACCCGCTACAGAAGATCCTTGCGGATCGCATAGTGATTATCGACGGCGCGATGGGCACCACCATTCGCACCTATGGCATGAAGGAAGCCGATATACGCGGCGACCGGTTTCGGGATTCGAAAAAGGATCTGCTGAACAACGGCGATCTGTTCTCGTTGACGCAGCCGGCGATGATCGGCGACATTCACCGGCGGTTCCTGGAGGCCGGGGCCGACATCATCGAGACGAATACGTTCGGGGCTACCTCCATCGCGCAGAGCGAGTTTTTCGTGGACGATCCGCGCGAACATGGGGGCCGGAAGGATCCGGAGTTTTACCAGAAGATCATCGAAGACCGGTTCCTACATGACTTGGCGTGGGAGATCAATGAGACCTCGGCGCGGCAATGCCGCGAGTGGGCGGACCGGGTCGGTGAGGCCACCGGGCGGCAGCGGTTCGTGGCCGGAGCCATCGGGCCGCTGACGGTCTCGTTGTCGAATTCGCCCGATGCCGACGATCCCGGCTTCCGGGTGGTGACCTTCGAACAGGTGAAGGCGGTGTACAAGCAGCAGGCCCGGGCGCTGCTGGCCGGTGGGTCCGACGTGTTGCTGGTGGAAACCATCTTCGATTCGCTCAATGCGAAGGCGGCGTTGGTGGCGGTGCAGGAAGTCTTCGCCGAGGACGGCCGGCAGGTGCCGGTGATGATCTCGGCGGCGGTGGGCCGCGGCGGCGAGACGATGATTTCGGCACAGACCGTAGAAGCCTTCTGGAACGCGGTGGAGCATGTGAAGCCACTGTCGGTGGGGCTGAACTGCTCGCTGGGTCCGGACCTGATGTACCCGTTCCTGGAGGAACTGTCGGCTAAGTCGGGTGCGGCGATATCGGCGTATCCGAATGCCGGGCTGCCGAATCCGCTGTCGCCGACGGGCTTCGATCTGGGGCCGGAAGACATGGGGCGGTACCTGAGCGAGTTTGCCGGCGCGGGGCTGATCAATATCGCGGGCGGCTGCTGCGGGAACACGCCGGAACATATCGCGGCGATTGCGAAGGCGCTGGAGGCAAAGCCGGCGCGACAGGCGCGGGCGACGGTGCTGGTGGATGGCGAGCGCGAGACGGCGCGGCCGTTACGGTTGTCGGGGTCGCAGCCGTTCACGCAACAGCCTGGAGTGTTCATCATGATCGGCGAGCGGACGAACGTGGCCGGGTCGCCGAAGTTCGCCAAGCTCATCAAGGAAGGCAAGTACGAGGAAGCCGTAGCCATTGCGCGGCAGCAGGTGGAGAATGGCGCGAACGTCATCGACATCTGCATGGATGAGGGGATGATTGATGGCGTGGCGGCCATGACGCGCTTCCTGCAGCTGCTGGCGAGCGAGCCGGAAGTGGCGAAAGTGCCGTTCATGATTGACTCCTCGAAATGGGAAGTCATCGCGGCGGGGCTGCAGTGCCTGCAGGGCAAGGGCATTGTGAACTCGATCTCGTTGAAAGAGGGGGAAGCCAAGTTCCGGGAGCATGCGGCGCATGTTCTGAAGTACGGCGCGGCAGTGGTGGTGATGGCGTTTGATGAGCAGGGGCAGGCGGCGACGTATGAAGACAAGATCCGCATCTGCGAACGCGCGTACCGCATTCTGGTGGAGGTAGGCTTCCCGCCGGAGGACATCATCTTCGACCCGAACATCCTGACGGTGGCGACGGGGATGGAGGAACACAACAACTACGCGGTGGACTTCATCAACGCCACGCGCTGGATCAAGGCGAATCTGCCGCATGCGAAGGTGAGCGGCGGGGTATCGAACATCTCGTTCAGTTTCCGCGGCAATAACGTCGTGCGGGAGGCGATGCATTCGGCCTTCCTCTATCACGCCATCGCGGCGGGCATGGATATGGGCATCGTCAACGCCGGCATGCTGGAGGTGTACGAAGAGATCGAGCCGGAACTGCGCGAGTTGGTGGAGGATGTGCTGTTGAACCGTCGCCCGGATGCCACCGAGCGACTGGTGGAGCGCGGCGAAGCGATCAAGGCGGCGGGCGCGGGACCGGCGGCCGAGAAGAAGAGCGAAGAGTGGCGCAATGGCACCGTGGAAGAACGGCTGTCGCATGCGCTGGTGAAGGGCATCGACACGTATATCGATGCCGATACCGAAGAGGCGCGCGCGAAGCTGGGACGGCCGTTGGCGGTGATCGAAGGGCCGCTGATGGACGGCATGGGCGTGGTGGGCGATCTGTTCGGCGCGGGCAAGATGTTCCTGCCGCAGGTAGTGAAGTCGGCGCGGGTGATGAAGAAGGCTGTGGCTTATCTGACGCCGTTCATGGAGGCCGAGAAGGCGGCGCTGGCCGCGTCGGGGCAGGAAGTGCGGACGCAGGGTAAGATCGTGCTGGCCACCGTGAAGGGCGATGTGCACGATATCGGGAAGAATATCGTGGGCGTGGTGCTGGCCTGCAATAACTACGAAGTGATCGACATGGGTGTGATGGTGCCTGCCGAGAAGATCCTGGAGCGGGCGAAAGCGGAGAAGGCCGATGTGATCGGGCTGAGCGGGCTGATCACTCCCTCGCTGGATGAGATGGTGCACGTGGCTCGCGAGATGGAGAGGCTGGGCTACAAGCAGCCGCTGCTGATCGGCGGGGCGACCACCAGCCGGGCGCATACGGCTATCAAAATCGCACCGCATTACAGCCAGCCAGTGGTGCATGTGCTGGACGCGAGCCGTGCGGTGCCGGTCACCACCAGCCTGTTGAGTGAAGACGGCCGCGAGAGTTTCGTGGCACAGCACCGGACCGAGTATGAGGCGATCCGGAAGTCGCATGCGGCGCCGAAGCAGCCGGTGGTGGCGATTGGGCAGGCACGGGCGCGGCGGACTCCCATCGAGTGGCGCGCCGAAGACATCGCCGTGCCGCGGTTTACAGGCACGCGGCTGCTGGATGGCTTCCCGCTGGAGCAACTGCGCGAGTTTATCGACTGGAGCCCGTTCTTCCACACCTGGGGCTTGAAGGGGATCTATCCGCGCATTCTGGAGCATCCGGAGTACGGCACGCAGGCGCGGCAGTTGTACAACGAAGGAAATGCGCTGCTGGATAGGATTATCAGCGAGCGGCTGATCACGGCACGCGGCGTGTACGGCTTCTTCCCGGCCAACGCAGTAGGCGATGACGTGGAGTTATACACCGACGAGACCCGGAGCGAAGTGCTGACGACATTCCGTTTTCTGCGGCAGCAGGCGAACCGCGAAGGCAGCGAGCCCTGCCGCTCCCTGGCGGACTTTGTAGCTCCGAAGGAGACCGGCCTGGCCGATTATGTGGGCGGGTTCGCGGTGACCAGCGGCATAGGGCTGCAGAAGCTGTGTGATGGGTTCCGCGCGGCGCATGACGACTACAACGCAATTCTGGCGGAGGCTCTGGCGGATCGCCTGGCGGAATCCTTTGCGGAGTGCCTGCATAAGCAGGCGCGCTGTGACTGGGGCTACGGCTGCGGCGAAGGCCTTTCGAACGCGGAGTTGATTGACGAGAAGTACCGGGGCATTCGGCCGGCTGCGGGGTATCCGGCCTGTCCGGACCATACCGAGAAGGGCACGCTGTGGCGGCTACTGGATGTTGAGTCGAAGACCGGCATGCGGCTGACCGAGTCGTTTGCGATGTGGCCCGGATCGAGCGTGAGCGGATTGTATTTCGCCCATCCGGCGTCGCGCTATTTCAGCCTCGGCAAGATCGACCGCGACCAGGTGGCCGACTACGCAGAGCGCAAAGGGATGACGGTTAGCGAAGCGGAGCGCTGGCTGGGGCCAAACCTGAACTACGACCCGCCGAGG
>JAEUQF010000007.1 GCA_016789745.1 Bryobacterales bacterium | reverse complement strand
GAGTGCGATGAAACGCAGGACAGCATTTGCCGCGCCGTGCCGATTGACCTGGGTCCTCCGGACAGCCGGACCATCCTCGAGTTGCACGCGACCGGAGTGCGCGGCCGTTCCTCCCTGGAAGCCGTCACCTGCACGATCGGTGGAGAGATCGCGCCCGTGCTGCTGGCGGGACCAGACAGCACTAGCTCCGGGCTGGACCAAGTCCAAGTAGTCATCCCCCACGGCCTGCGGGGAAGGGGTCCGGCGGCCATTCGTCTATCGGTGGATGCCGTGGAGGCTAACCCGACGCAGGTGATCTTCCGCTAATCGCCCCGCCACACCTGCTATGCTGCCCAAAACTCCATGAAACACGCCACCCTCCTTTTGCTCACCTTCGCTCTCCACGCCCCCGCCGGCGCCCAGTTCCTCCTCACTCGCGACCAGATGATCGCCTACACCGCCGAGAACCCCTATGAGCGATTCGCGGACGGCCGTCCCAAGGTGCCTGACTCGCTGCTGGAGAAAGTCAAAACTCTCATCACCGAGGAGGTCTACGGGCTCACCAAAGCCAAGGGCTACCCCAACCAGTTCGCCGGCGATTGGAAGATCCTGCAACCCGGCAAACGCCTCGTTGGCCGCGCCTTCACCGTGCAGTTCATGCCCACGCGCCCCGACGTCGCCAAAGCCATGCAGGCGGAGGCGGACAAGCGCGGTATCGGGCGCCTGCGGAACCAGACCGTCATCGACATGCTGGGCCCCAACGACGTGATTGTCGTCGACCTGTTTGGCAAGACCGATGCAGGCACCTTCGTCGGCGACAAACTCGCCTATTACATCTGGAAGACCACGGGTACCGGGCTCATCGTCGATGGAGGGATGTTCTGGCTCGGCAAGATCATTCCGACGGGGATGCCGGCCTACTATCGCGGCGTCTCACCGGAATCGCTGCAGAACGTGATGCTCACGGGTATCAACATTCCCGTCCGCATCGGCAACACCACGGTCATGCCGGGCGACGTGGTGCTGGGCGACGAGGAGGGCGTGATGTTCCTGCCGCCGCATTTGGTTCAGGAAGCCATCACCGCCGCCGACTCCACCAAAGCCCGCGACCAGTGGATCAAATCGAAGATGGACCAGCGGCGGTACAAATCCAGTGAACTTTACGGGCGTCCGTCCGACCCGGCGCTACGGAAAGAACTCGACGAATACATCCGCACCCACCAACAGCAGTAGTCCCGTATTTCAGGGGCGGAGACTCAGGTCATCCGCCTCGAACCGTACCAAACCACACCTTTCGCCATTGACTTTGTGCTACGAATGCTACTACCCTTCCTTTTAAACCTGCAACTTAATCCTCGTCCGATTCTTTGAAAATCCCCGCAGATTCCAGACCCTTATCTTTCCATTTCTTCTGCAAAGGGGCTATCTGTGCCGACACTGACGAAAGCAATCCCATCCCTGCTGCTCTTTTGCGGCATGGCTCTCTCCCAAACCCTCGATACGGGCATCCTGGGAACCGTTACCGATCCTTCCGGCGCCGCCGTTGCCGGGGCCACCGTCACCATCACCCAGACAGCGACCGCCGTGAGACGCGGCACTGTCACCGCTGCCGACGGTAAGTACGATGTTCGCTATCTTGTCCCGGGCGAGTACTCCGTGCAGGTGACCGCCTCCGGTTTCCGCGCCGCCACGGCCACAAGCCTTACCCTTCAGATCAACCAGCAGGCGCGCCTGGATGTTGCACTCCAGGTGGGCGACGTCCAGCAGACCGTCGAAGTTTCCGCCGCATCCCCTCTCCTCCA
The DNA here is from genome assembly GCA_016789745.1 of Bryobacterales bacterium. Lineage (GTDB taxonomy): Bacteria > Acidobacteriota > Terriglobia > Bryobacterales > Bryobacteraceae > CADEFT01. The sequence goes on along the minus strand of JAEUQF010000007.1, from coordinate 8,476 downwards.
AACGGAAAACGCGACTCTCGGCGAAGTGGTCGGCCGCGAGCGCATCGTCAACCTTCCAATCAACGGCCGCACCTTCACACAACTGGCCACGCTTACGCCCGGCGTTCGTGTCACCGAAGTCAACCAGTACTCCTCCACGGGCGGCAGCCGTATCATCGCCAACGGCGCCCGCGACGCCTGGCTCCAGGTGAATCTGAACGGAGTCTCAATGGTGAACAATCGCTCCAACTACATCACCATGTTTCCGTCCATTGATGCCCTCAGCGAATTCAAAGTTCAGACGGGCAACTACTCGGCGGAATACGGAGGAAATGCCGGTGCCAACGTCAACGTGCAACTCCGCTCCGGCACCAATGACTTCCACGGTACGGCCTTCGAGTTCTTCCGCAACGATAAGCTGGACAGCCGCAACTTCTTCCGGCCCGGTCCATTCCCGAAAGATGTCCTGCGCCGCAATCAGTTCGGCACGGTCGTCAGCGGCCCCGTGATTCGCAACAAGACGTTCTTCATGGCCAGCTATGAGGCGATCCGGTCCACCCGCCAGTCCGCCGGCACGAACATCGTACTTAGCCCCGCCGAGCGCCGGGGCGACTTCTCCGCCACTACCACCGTCATCCGCGACCCCTTCAATAACAACGCCCCATTTCCCGGCAATATCATCCCCAGCGCCCGTCTCAATCCGGTCTCGGTGAACCTCGTGAACACCTACATGCCGTTACCGAATACCACCGGGACCGTCAACTACGCCGGCGTGACGCAGGGCGCCCTCAACATCGACCAGGGCCTCACCCGCATTGACCACTACTTCCGGGAAAAGGATCAGGCTTTCTTCCACTACATCCACATGCGCCGGGATTTTCCGAACGTCGAACTCAACCCCAACTTCTACTACTCGGCGCAGTTCCCGAATAACAATCTTGGCTTCCAGCACGTCCACACCTTCAGCCCCACGTTTCTCAATGAAGCCCGCTTTGGCTGGAATCGCGCCAATGCCGCGAAGCTCAGCCCGCGTACGAATACCGACTTCACCATCGCCTCACTGGGTATCAATGGCCTGAACGTCGGCGGTCCCGGCGGCCGGCCGCTCCGCACCGACGAGCAGGGCTTCCCTGTTCTCAACATCACCGGCTACATGGGATTGGGTGACGCCGGTGCATCCTCCAACCTGGATTGGAGCCGCACCTATCAGTTCGTGGACAACGTCAGTGTCATTCGCCGGTCGCATGCCATCAAGTTCGGCGGCGACATCCGGCGCCTGCTGGATGACGCCACCACCAACAATTGGCCGTTCGGCAACATGGCCTTCACGCCAGACATCACCGGTAACGGAGCTGCCGCTTTCATGTTGGGTCTCCCCCGCACCACCCTCACGCCGGAAGGCGTCCCCATCTCGAAGATCCGGCAATGGCGCTACGGACTCTACATCCAGGACGACTGGAAAGTGAGTTCCCGCCTCACCCTCAATCTCGGCCTGCGCTGGGACATTCCCGGCCAACCACATGAGGTCAACGCCGTCAGCCGGACCCTGCGTTTCGATCTCGATCCCAACGGGCCGGTCCTCTGGCCCGATCCCGGCACGCGCGCCGATTTCTATTTCGGCGAATACCGCAACTTCGGTCCCCGCTTCGGGTTCGCCTACCGGCTGCCCCAGAAGATGGTGGTGCGCGGCGGTTACGGCATCTTCTATTCGCTGGCGCAGTTCGACAACACCAATATCCTGCAGCTGAACCCTCCCGGCGGCGGCAGCCTCACGGTGACCAACCCGCTTCTCAATCCGGTCGCCACCATCCAGAATCCCGTTCCCAGCGTGCTCTACCCCAACAACCCGATCTTCAACGTCGTGAGCGTGCCCGTCGATCGCAAGCGGCGCAACGCTTATGTGCAGAACTTCAACCTGCAGGTCTCCCGTGAACTATCCAGCAGCGATGTCATCGAAGTCGGTTGGGTGGCCAGCAAGGGTACCCACGTCGATACCAGCCTCAACAACTTCAACCAGCCGGAGCCCGGTGCCGGGGATATCCAATCCCGCCGCCCGTATCCCGCCTACGCCCGCATTCGCATGATCGCCACGGATGGCAACACCATCTATCATTCGCTCCAGGCCCGCTACGAGCACCGGCTGAAGCAGGGCCTTAGCCTGACCGGCGCCTACACCTGGTCCCACCTCATCGATGACACCGGCCAGACCATCAATGCCGGCGGCTGCGCCTGCCAGAATCCTCGCCGCCGCGGAAAAGACGAGCGGGCCAACAGCGTTCTCGACCAGCGCCATCGCCTGGTGGTGGGCTCCGTCTGGGAGTTGCCCTTCGCGCGCGGCGCCAAAGGCGTTACCTCCGCCGTGCTCGGCGGCTGGTCCACCGGTGCGATCCTCACACTCGCCAGTGGCTTCCCGGTGAACGTTGTGCAGAGCGGCGATACCTGGAATGTCGATGCCCTCTGGCCCCGACCCAATGCTGTCGCCGGAGTCTCCCCCGTTCTGGACGACAAAACGCCCAACCGCTGGTTCAACACCGCCGCGTTCTCGCGCAGTACCACTTATGGCACCTCGCCGCGCAACCCGATTGTTGGGCCCGGTCTCCACACGCTGGACCTCTCCGCCTCGAAGAGCTTCAAAATGCCCTACGGCGAATCGCACGCGCTTCTGTTCCGGGCCGAGATGTTCAACATCACCAACTCACCCCAGTTCGGCAATCCGGGCACTACGCTCGGAACAGGCACTTTCGGCGTCGTCACAAGCACCGGCGCCGAAAACCGCCAGGTGCAACTGGCGCTGAAATACAACTTCTGAGTCAGGGCTGTTGCGCGATCCGTGCCCGCGCTCACCCCAGCTAGAAGCTGAAGCGGATGCCCACCTGCACCAGGCGCGGCATCCCGGGCAGAACCCCGCGCGACCGGTCGACAATGTAGAGCCGGTCGCCGACGTTCTTGGCGGTGAAGAAGAACGTCGTGCGCCAGGCCTCCACCGGATAGTTGATGGTGGTGTTCCAGATGAAGTTGCCAGGGATGCGGCCGCGCTGGCCATCGGCGGTGGGGTTGACCGTATTGAGGTCGTCGCCGAACTGCCCGTTGGTGTGAACCCCTTCGATAAAGGCATTCAGCCCGCTGGAGTGCCCGTAGCCGAGCGTGGTGTTCAACAACTGACTAGGGGCATAGGGCAGGCGATTGCCAGTGACCGCTACATTCGTAAATCCACCAATGGAGCTGAAACGCGTGCCGGCGAACTCGGCAACCGGCAGCCACGTGTAGGCGCCACGCAGCCACAGGCTGTGACGGGACCCGAAGACGTTGCGGAAATCCGTGCGGCCGGCAAACTCGGCGCCCTGGTGGATGGTCCGGCCCGCGCTGGTGAGCGTCGCGCCCACGCCCCCAGCCACGCTGGACGGAATGATCTGGTTCTCGAAATCGAGGCGAAAGAATGTGGCTTCCACCGACGCTCTGCGGTCGAGCCGCGTCCGAACACCGAACTCGTAGTTCCAACTCATTTCGGGGTCGAGATCAACCGTGCCGCCGGTGCTGTTGTTGATGATGTCCTCGGCGCGCGGGGGCGAGAAGCCGCGGTGGACCCCGGCATAGAGGGTGGTTCCATTCAGCGGAGCGTAGGACACGCCCAGTCCGGGGATCCACTGCGTGAGGCTGGTATCGCCGCTGACGTTCCCCAACCGGTTGGTGCGGCGGTAGCGCACGTTTTCCAGGCGCACGCCGGGGCTGATGCCGAACTTCCCGATCGTAAAGCGGTTCTGCACAAAGCCCGACCACGCATGCGCCCGGCGGAAGTTATCTTCCACGATGCGGCCATCGCGCGAGGTGGGCAGGTCTCCGTTCTTCTGGATGCGGTTCTGCGTTTCGAAGTGGCCGCGAAAGCCGGCATCGAACTGGCTCTGTACCTTCGACCAGGAGCGGAACAGGCGCAGCCGCGGGTCAAATCCAACGGTGGTGTAGTTGCGGAGCCGTCCTTCGTTGCCGCAAGTCGTATTCAGGTTGGCCATCCCGCCGCAGGCCGGATCGGCGGAATCATTCGGACGCTGGGCGGAGTTGCTCGATTGCCGCCACCAGTCGCGGGCGAAGTACTGGCCATAGACGTTCGTGGTAAGCACTGCGCTCGGGTTGATCACATACGAATGGGTGGCCGCGCCGCCGTAACGCTTGAAATCGACGTAGTCGTTCCGGAAGGGATTGCCTCGCGGGTCGGCCAGCCATTCGGCTTCGCGGCGGCCTGAATAGGTGAGGTTCGAGCCTTCGCCGTAGTGATTGAACTTCAACGACAGCGTCTGCTTGGCGGAGAATGAATGCAGCACTTTGCCGGTGACGTCGTTGAGGCCGAACCGAGTGTTCTCCCGCGAGCCTTCGCCCTGCTTCCGCATATAGTCCAATAGGATGCCGGTCCGCTTGATGGTGGTGCCGTAGCGGGCGTGGCCGTTGAAGTAATCCAGGTTGCCGCCAGTGATGGTGATGAATCCGCTGCTGCGATCCGGAGGCGCAGGAGTCAGGTAGTTGATCACGCCGCCGACGGTGGCCGGGCCGTACATCACTTGCCCGGAACCCTTGACGATTTCGATCTGCTCGAAGCGGTCGACGGGCGGGTGGTAGTAGGAAGCATTGTCGCCGTAGGGGGCGTACGAAACCGGAATGCCGTCTTCGAGCAGCAGCACCTTGCTGGAGCGCGTGGGGTTGAGCCCACGGATGCCGATATTGGGGCGCAAGCCGAAGCCTTCTTCGCCTCTGGCGAATACACCGGGAGCCTTGCGGAGCGCCTCATCCACGGTGAGCAGGCGGGACTGCGTCAGCAATGCGCTGTCGAGTGTGGCCACCGCGCCCGGAATGGTGTCGAGGACGGCTTCGGGCCCGACGATGGCGTTGGCGTGAACCACCACTTGCTGCGCCAGTCCGGCCGGCTGCAACTCGATGACGAGTTGTGCCGCCTCCGAGCGCCCGGCGCGTACCGTCTGCCGGTACTCGGCAAAGCCCTCCACCGCAACGCGAAGCAGGTATTCGCCGGATGTCACGTCAGGGAACTGGAAGGAACCGTCCGTGTGCGACCGGGCTGTTACCTCGACGCCGGTGCTCTTCAGTTGCATCACAAGGACGGCATTGGCTACGGAACCGCCCTGCGAATCGCGGAGGCGTCCCTGGACGCCGGAAGCAGAAACCTGCGATTTGGCGGGAACTAGGGAAACGGTAAGGGAAGAAAGCAAGAAGATGGCGACGCTTCGTGGATACAACATGTTATTGCAACTTTATTGCAAGTATATAAGCGAGCGCGGAGCACATGCAAGCCGGGCAGCCAACGCATTCGAGGCACGACATCCAATTCCCGCCCCGGCTGCGTATCCATTCCAGCCATGGTTTTCGTCACTGGCGCTACCGGTTATCTGGGAACTCCGCTCCTGGCGGCACTCGCGGGCAGGGGACATGCCGTGCGGGCGCTTGTGCGGCCCGCCTCGGTCGGCAGGATTCGCCATCCCTCGATCGACGTCGTGACGGGCGACGCGCTGCGGGCCGAGTCCTACGCCCACCTGGTTTCCGGCTGCGATACGTTCGTCCAACTGGTGGGAACCCCGAAGCCCGCTCCGTGGAAAGCAAGCCAGTTTCAATCCGTGGACCTTCGCTCCGGCCTGGCGGCGATTGCGGCGGCGCGCGCAGCCAAGGTCCGCCACTTTGTCTATCTCAGCGTGGCGCATCCGGCACCGGTGATGCAGGCTTATATCGATGTACGCCGGCGGTGCGAAGAGGCACTGGCGGAGTCGCAAATGAACGCCACCGTATTGCGCCCCTGGTATGTTTTAGGACCCGGCCATTGGTGGCCGTACGCGCTGCTGCCGTTTTACGCGTTGGGCAAGGCCCTGCCCGCGACCCGGGCCGGCGCGCGCCGTTTGGGCCTGGTGCGGCACGCTGAGATGATTGCGGCGCTGGTGTGGGCCGTGGAGCATCCCGCGGATGGCTGGCGGGTGTTGGAGGTTCCCGCAATCCGCGCCCATGGTGCGGAGCCGCGTGTGACTACAATGGCTCGGTGACTCTCCCCGCGATTTCTTCCAGCCGCCGTGGCTTGTTTCGATCGGCTATCCTGGCGCGGCTCGCCGGCTTGTTTGGATCCGTGGCCGGGGCCGAGGCAGCCACTACGCAGCCTTCGCGCGGAGCCGGCCCGGGCGTGTACCAACGCCTGGGAGTGGAGCCCTTCATCAACTGCACCTCCACTTACACTATCGATGGCGGATCGCGGCAGTTGCCCGAAGTGATCGCGGCGGTGGAACAGGCCAGCCACTATCACGTGAACATCGACGAGCTGATGGCCAAGGCTGGACCGCGGATTGCCGCGCTGCTGGGCGGTGAAGCGGCGATGGTGAGTTCTGGAGCGGCGGGCGCGGTGACGTGCGGTGCGGCGGCCTGCGTTGCTGGCGGGGATCCGGAAAAGATGCAAAAGCTGCCCGATACCAGCGGCATGAAAAACGAATGCGTGGTGCCGGCGTGGTCCCGCAGTTATTACGACCATGCGGTGCGGGCGGTCGGCGTCCGCATGATTGAGGTGGATACGCTGGCTGCGCTGGAGCGTGCCCTGGGCCCGCGTACGGCGTTGGCCCATGGTCAGGCCAACCTGCTCTCTCCTGGCAATGCCTTCTCCCTGCGGCAATACACGGAAACCTGCCACAGCCGCGGCGTTCCCGTCCTCATTGATGCCGCCGCCGACCTTCCCTTGAAACCCAATCCCTATCTTGCCGCCGGTGTCGACCTCGTGGCCTATAGCGGGGGCAAGATCCTGCGCGGCCCGCAGACTTCCGGTGTCCTGCTGGGGCGCAAGGATCTCATTCGCGCCGCCTACCAGGTGAGTTCGCCGCACATCACGTTCGGGCGCTCGGTGAAAGTCAGCAAGGAAGAGATTGCTGGACTCGTGGTCGCGATTGAAGCTCTCTTCTCGACCCGCAGCCGCGAGGCCGAAGATCGCGAGTGGCTCGCCTGGTTTCGCGATATCCAATCGCGGCTCCAGCCGGTGACCGGCGTGACTGCGAAGATCGTCATGCCGCGCGACGCCAGCTACTACCCCACGCTGCAGATTGACTGGGACCCGCAGCGCATCGGCTTTAACGCCGGCGAACTCGGCGCGCGTCTCCTGGCCGGCACGCCGCGGATCATGACACATGCCGAAGGCGAAGGGCATGGCTTCGTGCTGCGGCCGGCGGCCATGTATCCCGGCGAGCACGGTATCGTGGCCGAGCGCCTTGTAGCGGAATTCCGCAACGCGCCGTCTCCGAAGCCGAAGTCGGCCTTGCAACCGCCCTCGGCAAGGCTCGCGGGACGCTGGGAAGTGACCATCACGTTCGCGGCCGGTTCCACCACCTGGAATCTCTACCTGGATCATGATGGAAACGAGTTGCGCGGTGTGTATCGCAGCCCGGTGGTGGCGGAAGGCTCGCTTGCCGGGTCCATCTCCGGAGAGCGCATCGAACTCCGCTCGCATGGCCGGCACGAGGGGATGGACTTCCGCTACGTGTTCTCGGGCTCCGCGGGCGCTGACCGCATGGAGGGCACGGTAGCGTTGGGCTGGGAGGATGGCTCGGCACCCTGGGTGGCTCGGCGTCTCCGTTAGGATCCGCAGGGAAGGGGATACGCGCTCCGCATGGGTATTGCCGCTGATTTTGTCCTGATCGTGATTGCCGGCCTGGCCGGTGGGCTGCTGGCGCGCGCGCTGAAACTGCCGCTGCTGGTGGGTTACGTGATCGCCGGTGTCGTGGTGGGTCCGCACAACGGCGGACCCACGGTCGGCGAAGTGCACGAAGTGGAACTGCTGGCCGAAATCGGCGTGGCGCTGCTGCTGTTTTCTCTGGGCCTGGAGATCTCACTGCGCGATCTGAAGACCGTGCGCCGCGTCGCGCTGATCGGCGGATCCATCCAGATCATCCTTACCTCCGCCGTTGCCGCCATCGCCGCGAACCGTGTCCTCGGCACGCCGGTGAACGAGTCCATCTGGCTGGGGGCGATGATCTCGCTTTCGAGCACCATGGTGGTACTGAAGACGCTGTCGTCGGCAGGAGTCACGTCCACGCTGGCCAGCCGGGTGATGATCGGCCTGCTGGTGCTGCAGGATCTGGCCGTAATCCCGATGCTGGTGGTGCTACCGCAACTGGGTGCCCCGGAAGGCCTGCTGCTGAAGCTGCTCCGCTCGGTGGGCATTGCCGCCGCCATCCTCATCACGGTGGTAATGCTTGGCACGCGCGTGCTGCCGTGGATCCTGACCCGCATCCTGTCGTGGGGCTCGCGGGAGCTGTTTCTGGTCTCGATTGTGGCCACAGGCGTTGGCGTGGGGTACGGAACGTATCGGGCCGGGCTGTCTTTCGCCCTCGGTGCGTTTATCGCCGGCATGGTACTGAGCGAATCCGAACTCAGCCACCAGGCGCTCAGTGACGTTGTCCCTTTGCGCGACATCTTCGGGCTACTCTTCTTCGTCACGGTAGGCATGCTGTTTGATCCTTCGTTCCTGCTCACG
>JAEUQF010000469.1 GCA_016789745.1 Bryobacterales bacterium | reverse complement strand
TGCGGAGAAACGCGGCCCGGCCAGTTCCCTTCCCTAGCTCTTGGACTTTTTCGGCGGGACGATGGCGTCCTTAACGGCCTTGGCGACGCGGAACTTCACCACTTTCTTGGCGGGAATCTTGATGGATTCGCCGGTGGCGGGGTTGCGGCCCATGCGAGCTTTGCGCTCGACGCGGACCAGGCGGCCCAGGCCGGGCAGAACGAACACGCCGTTCTTCTTGGTTTCGGTAACAGCGGTAGCAGCGAAGGTCTCCAACATCTGCTTGGCAACCTTATTCGCCACACCGGCGGATTCGGCCAGCTTTTTGATGAGCTGGGTTTGTGTCATGCGTTCAGCCATACGTTTCGTGATCCTCCCATTGAGTTCGGTTGCGTGCCGGCTTGCCGTGGGCGGCGCCGCCGCGCTTTTTAGGACGGGCGGCGCGCCGCGCCTCTCCCGAATGCATCCTCATCATAAGGGAACGCAGGCACGGAGTAAAGAGGTGGAAGCGCGAAAACGGGCGTTTTTCCTGGATTTTTTGCAGGTAAGGTGCTCCGGACGCCGATTTGACGGGCCTCCGGTGCAAAAACAGAACTGGCGATGGATGTTTTAAACGTTTTCCACAGCGGCTGTGGAAAGCAGGCTAACGTCCCAGCCCGGCGGCGCGGCGTGCGGTATCGGCGCTTTCCACACCTTTTCGTTCCACGACACGCACACGCCCGTTGACCAGGTCGAAGCCGGCCTCGGCGTAGGGCTCGCCCAACTTGTTCTTCAGGGTCAGCAAGGTGACGCGGCGGCCCGTCATGCGGCCGGACTCGAAGATGTGGGCAGCGGCCTTCATGCGAATGCGGATGGCAGCGTACTGGGCGAGGGCGCGGGCGCCGGCGGAGGTCTCCATGCCGTCTTCCTTGAATCGGGAGCGTGCCTGGTTGAGGAATAGCACGGCGCAGCGGGAGCGGGAGGCGATGGTGCTGATGCGGCGCAGGCTGCGGGTGAGGAATTGCAGGTGGAGGTCCTCTGGGGCATCCTCGAGCGACGCCTCGAGTTCTTCTTCGGGGACCAGGGCGGCGGCCGAATCGACGACCAGGAAGTCGACGCTAAAGGTGCGCAGGAGGGATTCGATCATGACGACGGCCTGCTGGCCGCTGTCGGGGCGCAGCACGGTGAGATCCGCGGTGCGCACCCCGCACTGCTCGGCCCAGCGGGCATCGAGGGTTCTTTCGGCATCCACCAGGACGCACTTGGCGCCGAACTGCTGGGCAGCGGCGACGAGGTTGAGGGCAAAGGTGGTTTTGCCGCACTCCGGTTCGCCAAACAGTTCGAGAATCCGGCCGCACGGAAGACCTCCGGTGCCAAGCATCTCGTCAAAGGCGGCCAGATGTGTGGGAATCGCATGATCCGCGATGGGGAGAGGATCAACAAGGGTGGGCTGCATGAAAAACTCCCGGGCCCGCCTGCGAGCCCGCTACCAAATGTAGTGGGCTGGGGAGACCGGGAGTCTCAAACGAAAACGGACGAAGTGTGGGTTAGAGGCCCTTATCGGCCAGGAACTTCACCAGGTCGACAACGCGGCAGGAGTAGCCCCACTCGTTGTCGTACCAGGAAACGACCTTCAACATGTTGCCGTCGAGAACCTTGGTGAGGTCAGCATCGACGATGGAGCTGTTGGAGTTCTGCATCATGTCGCTCGAAACCACCGGATCTGTGGTGTAGCCCAGGATGCCCTTCATGGGCCCTTCAGAGGCTTCCTTCAGCGCCGCGTTCACGGCTTCCGCCGTGGTCGGCGTGGCCAGTTCGCACACGAAATCCACGACCGAGACGTTCGGGGTCGGCACGCGCATGGCGTAGCCGTCGAGCTTGCCCTTCAACTCCGGCATGACCAGCCCGATCGCCTTAGCGGCGCCGGTGGTGGTGGGGATCATGTTCATGGCGGCGGCACGGGCGCGGCGGAGATCCTTGTGCGGGAAGTCGAGGACGTTCTGGTCGTTGGTGTAGCTGTGAATAGTGGTCATGGACCCCTTCTTCACGCCGAACTTCTCATGCAGCACCTTCACCACGGGTCCAAGGCAGTTGGTGGTGCAGGATGCATTGGAGATGATCTTGTGCTTGGAGGCATCATAGGCGCCGTCGTTGACGCCGAGCACGATGGTGATATCTTCACCCTTGGCAGGAGCCGAGATGATCACCTTCTTCACCGAGCCCTTCAGGTGCTTGCCGGCACCCTCCGCGTCGGTGAACTTGCCGGTCGATTCGATCACGATATCGACACCCAACGAGCTCCAGTCAATCTGCGCCGGATCCTTAATGGCGAAGATCTTGATATCATGCTTGCCGACCTGGATGCTGTCGACATCGTGCTTCACCTCTTCCTTCAGCGGGCCGAGGATGGAGTCGTACTTCAGCAGGTGGGCCAGCGTCTTCACGTCCGTGAGATCGTTGGCGGCCACGAATTGAATATCCGGGTTGTTCAAACCTGCCCGGACGACGTTGCGGCCGATACGGCCAAGGCCATTGATTCCAACTTTGATTGGCATAGATTGTTAGGATGACTCCTTGTAGCTGACTAACCTACTATGATAGCCCGTCAGGGATGTCAGGAGAATGACGGCGAGGTGTGGGGGTTCGCTGGAAAATTCCTTGCCAGGATCAGCCCGTCGCAGGCTCTATAATGAGAACACCCCTCGCCATGCCTGCGTCCCTTGCCACCTACGTCGCCGATAACCAGAACCGATTTCTCGCGGAACTGGAAGAATTCCTTCGCATTCCGAGCATCAGCACCTCACCGGACCACGTTGCCGACGTGCGGCGCGCGGCCGAGTTCGTCGCCGCGCAACTGACCGCGGCGGGGCTGGAGAATGTCGAGATCATCGAGACCGAGCGCCATCCGCTGGTGTACGCCGACTGGCTGCACGCCCCCGGCAAGCCGACGGTTCTGTGTTACGGACACTACGACGTACAGCCGCCGGACCCGCTGGAGCTCTGGCACACGGCGCCGTTTGAGCCGACCATTCGCGACGGCAATCTGTATGCGCGCGGCTCGGCCGATGACAAGGGACAGATGTACATGCACATCAAGGCGATTGAAGCCTTGCACGCGCTGCATGACGGCAAGCTGCCTTTGAACGTGAAGTTCCTGATTGAAGGGGAAGAGGAAGTGGGCGGCGCGTCGATATCCAAGTACGTGCCGGCCAACCAGGAGAAACTGAAGGCAGACGTGGCGCTGGTGTCTGATACGGCGCTGTATGCCGAAGGGATACCCACGTTGTGCATCGGCCTGCGCGGGCTGATTTATATGGAAGTGGAATGCACGGGCCCGGCGCGGGACCTGCATTCGGGCCTGTATGGCGGCGCGGCGCCGAACGCGGTGTTTGGCCTGGTCGAGATGCTGAGCCGCGCCAAGACGCCCGATGGCGTGATCCAGGTTCCGGGCATTTATGATGACGTGGCGAATCCTGATCCGGCGGAACTGGAATCGTGGAAGGGGCTGCCGTTTTCCGAGGCCGATTTTTTAGCGAAGGAAGTCGGGTCGACGCAGTTGACCGGCGAGGCGGCGTATAGCGTGCTGGAACGGACCTGGTCTCGCCCGACGATGGAAGTGCACGGGATTGCCGGCGGATTCACGGGCGCGGGGGCGAAGACTGTGATCCCAGCGAAGGCCACGGCGAAGGTGAGTTTCCGGCTGGTGCCGAATCAGAACCCGGAGAAGGTGATCGAAGGCTTCCGTGAGTTTCTGAAGGCGAACACGCCGGCCGGCTGCACGGTGAGCCTGAAGGTGCTGTCGGGCGGTCCGGCGATTGTGGTGAACCCGCAACATCCGGCCATTGCCTGCGCGGCCGAGGTGTTTGGCGAAGAGCTGGGGCGTCCCACGGTGTTCACGCGCTCCGGCGGGTCGATCCCGATTGTTGGCGAGTTCGCCACCTATTTAGGCATTCCGACGGTACTGATGGGCTTCGGGCTCCCGGACGACGGGCTGCATTCGCCCAACGAGAAATACTGCCTGGCCAACTACTACACCGGAATCCGCACCATTGCGCGATTCTTTGAGCGCTACGGTGCCTGAGGTCAGCACGACGACTCGCGACCCCAAGCCGGGGACCCCTTCTGACCAGGTAGTCCGGTCGGCCGGTGTCGCCTCGGCGGCCATTGGCATGAGCCGGGTGACGGGGCTGGTGCGCGAGATCGTGATGGCGCGGCTGTTTGGCGCCAGTCTGGCCTACGATGCGTTTCTGCTGGGCTTCCGGATTCCGAACCTGACGCGCGACCTGTTTGCGGAAGGGGCGCTCTCCTCGGCCTTCGTACCCACGTTCACGGAGTATCTTTCGAAACGGTCGAAAGAGGACGCGGCGCGGCTGGCGAACCTTGTCGGCACGGCACTGGTGATTATCGTCGGCACGTTCTGTGTGCTGGGAATTCTGTTTGCGCCGCAGTTGGTGGATCTGTTCGCGCCGGGCTATCGCGCGGTGGAAGGCAAGCATGAGCTCGCGGTGACGATGACGCGGGTGATGTTTCCGTTTTTGTTATTGGTGGCGCTGGCGGCACAGGCGATGGGGGTTTTGAACGCCTGCAATGTTTTCGGCATTCCGGCGATGGCGTCGACGATGTTCAATATCGGCAGTGTGTCGATCGGGCTGCTGCTGGGTGTGGTGTTGGGGCCGTATATCGGCATCTCACGCATCATGGGGATGGCGCTGGGCGTGGTGGCCGGCGGGGCCTTGCAGTTGGCGTGGCAACTACCCGCGCTCTACAAACAGGGCTTCTCATTTCGCCCGCACATTGATTGGTCCGAGCCCGGGCTGCGCCGCATTATCCGGCTGATGGGTCCGGCGATTCTGGGCAATGCGGCGGTGCAGATCAACGTGCTGGTGAATACGAGCTTCGCCTCCACGTTGACCGACGCGGTGCGCGGCGCCGATGGGCCGGTGAGTTGGCTGGGCTATGCATTCCGCTTCATGCAGTTGCCGCTGGGGCTCTTTGGCGTGGCCATGGCCACCGCGACGCTGCCGTCCATCTCTCGCAGCGCCGCCAGCGGCAATTTCGAGGAGTTCAAGAAGACGCTGTCGCATGCGCTGGCGACTGTGTTTCTGTTGACGGTGCCGTCGTCGGTGGGCCTGTTCGTGCTGGGGCAGGCCATCATCGGCTCCATCTACCAGGGCGGGCGGTTCCAGCTTTATGACACGCAGCAGACGGCGGCGGCGCTGAGTTTCTTTTCGATCGGGCTGCTGGGTTATTCGGGAGTGAAGGTGATTACGCCGGCGTTCTATGCCTTGGGCGACGCGCGCACGCCGATGATCGTGTCGTTTTCGACCATCGTGATCAACTACGGCACGGCCTATTCGATGATTCACTATTTTGGGATGGGCCACGAGGGGCTGGCGCTGTCGACGTCGGCGGTGGCGCTATTCGGATTCATCGCGCAGTTCGCGATTGTACGGGCGCGGCTATCGGGGCTGTATGGGCGGGACTTGGTTTCGAGCCTGTGGAAAGTGGCGGTAGCGGCGTTGAGTATGGGTGTGGTGATTGCGGGGTCGAACCATTTGATCCTTGGCCGCTTTGGTTTGACGCGAGTCGCGTTTCTGTTGGACCTGATGGTGAGCATTCCGCTGGGAGTGGCGGTGTTTTACTTTGTGGCGCGGCAACTGCGGATCCCTGAGTTGCAACCGGCGTTTAGCGCGCTGGTACGGCCGATTCTGCGGCGCTTCCGGTAAACGCGGAGGCCGGTTTCCACCTGAGTGTTACAATACCTAGGTTCATGAACCAGGACCTAAGTCTAGTCCTCAAAATCCAGGATCTAGATAACCAAGCCGTTGCCTTAGAACTCGAAATCGCGGCGCTACCGAAACGGATCGCGGAAATCGAGAGGGCGCTGGACTCGCATAAGCGGCGTCTGGAGATCGACCGCGCGGCCCTTGCGGCCAACATCAAGGAACGCAAGCGCCTGGAGGACGACATCAAGGTCCAGGAGCAGAAGATCTCCAAGCTGCGTGACCAGATTCTGTCGGCCAAGACGAACGAACAATATCGGGCGTTCCAACACGAGATTGAATATTGCCAGGGCGAGATCCGCAAATGTGAGGACCGCATTCTGGATCTGATGGGCGAATCCGAACCGTTGGACGGCGCGGTGAAGAAGGCGGAAACCGACCTCGCCGTGGAAGGCAAACAGGTGGAAGCCGAGAAGGTGACCGCCCGCGAACGCAGCGGCGCTACCCAGAAGAAACTGGCCGAGTGTAAAGCCGAGCGTGCCGCCACCGCGGCCCAGGCTCGCAAGGACTACCTGGCCAACTATGAGCGGCTGCACAAGCGGTATCCGAACGGCATCGCCGTGGCCGAAGCCGTCGATAGCAGTTGCTCGGCGTGCCACATGATCATACGGCCCGCTGTGATGCAGGAGCTACGCACCGCTAAGGACGGCCTGGTGTTCTGCGAAAGCTGCAAGCGCATTCTGTTCTACAACCCGCCGCAAGCCGTCGACGAGCACGGTAACTGAGCTCCCGCGCATGCTTGGCATCGACCCGAAAGCGGCACGCATCACCTGGTCGGTAGCGGCCACGCTGCTGTTTCTGTTCTTTCTCTATGAAGCCCGCGGCGCGATCCTCATTTTCGTGGGCGCGGTTTTCTTTGCTTATCTGCTGGCGCCGGTGGTGAGCTTTGTCGACCGTTTCGCGCCCAAACGCGCACCGCGTACGCTTTCACTAGCTGCCGTGTACGTTGTGCTGATCGCCGGCCTGACTGCCGTCACCGCCACGGTTTCGGCACGAGCTTCGGAGCAGGCTGCCAGCCTCATCGCGCGCATGCCGGAGTTCGCCGAGAGCGCGCGCAAACTGAGCACGGTGACCTGGCCATACTGGCTGGAACCGTTGCGCGCCCCTGTTTCCGAGATGCTGCAGGGGCAGTTGGAAGGCGGGGTGGAGCGGGTGCTCCCGGTGCTTCGCCATGCCGCGACGCAGGTGCTGGGCGCGCTGGGGAGTATCGGCTTTGCGCTGCTGATTCCCATCCTCAGCTTTCTCATCCTTAACAGTGCGCGGGAGCACCGGCTGATGCTGGTGGATGTGTTCAGCCGCTTCAGCGGCAAGGAGCATGTGGAAGGGCTGCTGGACGATATCCACTACATGCTGGGCCAGTACATCCGCGCGCTGTTCCTGCTGAGCGTGGTGGCGTTTCTCGCCTACGAGTTGTTCTTCCTGACCGCCGGTGTGCCGTACGGGGCATTGCTGGCGGTGATCGGCGGGGTATTGGAGTTTATTCCGCTGGCAGGCCCGGCGGCCACGGCGGTGATCGCCTGCCTGGTGGCGCTGATCTCCGGCTATCCGCATGTGGCGGCGATGGTGGTGTTCTTCATCCTGCTGCGGCTGTTTCAGGATTACGTGATGCAGCCGCTGCTGCTGGGCCATGGCCTGGAGTTGAACCCGCTGCTGGTGCTGTTCGGCGCACTGGTGGGCGAAGAGATCGGCGGGATCATCGGGATGATTCTTTCGGTTCCCGTGATGGCGACGCTGCGGCTGGTGTGGTTGCGTTCGCTGCGTCAAACAACATGAAGTGGCTTCTGTGTTTTGGGCTGGCGGTGACCGCGCAGGCCCACGTGATTAGCATGTCGAGCGCCGACCTGCGGATCGAAGGGAATCGGGCAGCGTGGAGCCTGCGGATTCCGATCTACGAGATCCAGCACGTTAAAACGCCCGAACAGACGTTGCTCGCCAATGTGCAGTTCACCAGCCAGGGGGTGACGGCTCGGGTCCGTGACCCGAAGTGCGCGCCCGATACGCAGGATGACTCCTTCAAGTGCACGGCGACTCTGGAATGGCCGCTGCCGGTGGAAGAGTTGCAGGTCAAGTGTACGTTCCATTCGGTGACCGTACCGAACCACGTGCACCTGCTGCGGGCCACTCTGGGTGATAAAACAGATCAGGCCATTTTTGATTTTTCGCAGACCGAAGCGCGAATGCGCTTCAAGCCGCCGACGCCGCTGGAGGTCTTCACTACCGCTTTCGGGTCGGGGTTTGCGCGCACCTTCGCGGGAGGGGCCACGGTGCTTTTCCTGGCGTGCCTGGCGCTGGCCGCGCGGTCCCGGCGCGAGTTTCTGCTGCTGGGAGCGTCGTTCTTTGCGGGAGAGACGATTGCCGCGATCGCGCTGCCGTTGACGAGTTGGAGCCCGGCGCCGCGGTTTGTGGAGGCCGCGATGGCGCTGACGATCGGGTACCTGGCGGTGGAGATCCTGCTGTTGCCTACGGCCGGCCAGCGCTGGCTGGTGGCGGCGGTATTGGGCGGATTCCATGGGTTGGCTACGGGGCTCTACAACATCGCAACAGGCTATAATCCGGCGCTAGTGCTGAGCGGGCTGATCTCGTCGGAGATGATGCTGCTGGGCGTGTTCGGCGCGCTGTTCGCCTGGATCGGAAGGAAGCTGGGGGCGAACGAAGCGATGGCGTTGCGAGTGGTGAGCGCGGTGCTGCTGGTGGTGGGGCTGGGGTGGTTCTTCCTGCGGCTTAAAACCTGACCGGCCCGCCCAACTCCCGCAGAATCGCATCGGCCCCCTGCACCTCCAACAACCACAACAAAAACCGGATATCCACGTTGATGTTCCGGGAATACGGCCCGCTGAATCCAAAGTCTCCCGCGACACTCTCCCATGGCCGATCAAAGTTCAGTCCCACCAACTCGCCTCGGCCGTTCAATACCGGACTCCCGGAACTGCCGCCGCTGGTATCGCCATCGGCCAGGAAGTTCAACGGCACCTTCGCGGCATCCACCGCGCGGGCTTTCTCCAATAGGAACGGCGGCATGGCGAACGGCTCCTGCCCGGTGTGTTTTTCGAGCATGCCGGCGAGCGTGGTGAACGGGCGGTACACCATGCCATCCTGCGGCACCATGCCCTGTACGTGCGCGAGGCTGACGCGCAGTGTGCCGTTGGCATCGGGAGCCACGGGTCTGCCAGCCTGGGCGATGACGGCCTTGCGCCACTCGGGCCGCAGGCGTGCCAGCGCGCCGTTGTAGCGACGCTCCTCATCCTCCATGGCTCGCAGATCGACATCCAACGCGAAGGCGAACTCCAATAGCGGATCGCGGCGAGCCCGCAACTGCTGCACGCTCTCTTCGAACATCTTCTGCGCCTCGCCCGCGTCGGTCACTTTCGTCTGCTCATACAGCTCCCGCACGGCCGGCATGCGGTCCATGGCTGCCACGCGTTCCCTGCCCTGGAGCGCCCGCACGCGCTCCGCCCAACAGGAGAACATGGCCTCGTCCGACGGCCGGAAGAAGCTCTTCTGTTCCCGCACGAACTGGTTTCGCAGAGTGGGCACATTGCGAGGCAGGTATTCGGCCAGACGCTCGCTTTCGGGCTTGGCGCGCTCGGTGGCCAGCCGCACCAGTGTCAAGGCATGCGACAGCGCCGTGGGCGGCTTCAAGCCCAACAGATAGTCCCGCGCCAGCGTTGCCCGCCGCTCCGCCACCAACCGGTCCAACTCCCGCTTGGCCTCCGCCGACTTGGTGTAGTCCAGCTTCCCCGCAGCCCACTGCATTACGGCGTCATCGGCCTTGGCGCGCGATTCCAGCGTGCCCGACCGCCGCAGCCCGGCCACCTGTCCGCGCGCCCGCGTGTGCAGATTCGCGTAGCGCTTCACGGCCGGTGCCATCGCGATGGTCCCCTCTGCACTACCCTTGCTGGTCTCCTCCACCCGGCGAATCAACTCGCCCAATACATCGATGCTCAAGGCGAATCGTTCGCGCACGTAGTCCATTTCGGCCGCCGTCATGGAGCGAAACGTTATGCCCGGATAGCCGAGCACCATCACGAAGTCGCCGTCCTTCAAGCCCTGCCGCGACATCGGAAAAAAAGTCTCCGGCTTGTACGGCTTGCCATCGCGATAGACGCGTCCGATGGCGAAGTCGCCGGTGTGCCGCGGCCAGCGGTAGTTGTCGTCCTCGCCGCCGAACTCGCCGATGGCCCGCGGCGGAGCGTACACCAGGCGGACATCGGTGAACTCCAGTGCCTCCACCAGCACGTACTGCAAGCCGCCTTCGAAGACGGCCACCAGACAGCGTGTCTCGGCGTTCTTCTCGCACTCGGCCACCAGTTGCTTCTGCTTGGCTTCGATGGCCTTGGTGCGGGCCAGATCGCCTGCATCCGCTGGAGCGGCCGCGCGCACCGCTTCGGTCACGTCGGTGAAGCGCCGCATCACGCGCAACCGCGATGCGCGCCCCTTCAACTCCTCTTCACGCGACCGGGCGATGAATCCGTTGGTGATCAGATCGCGCCCCGGCGAGCTATGCTCCTCGACGATGCTGAACAGGCAGTGGTGATTGGTGACAAACAGCCCATCGGGTGAGACCAGACCGCCGGAACACCCGACCGTACTGATGGCGGCGCTAAGGAGTCCGGTGCCGCGCCGTGCATCCCACAGCTTTGAAGCAGGCACGTGCAGGCCCATCCGCCGCAACTCCGGCGCTGGAAACCGCAGCAACTGCGCGGGAGTCCACTTCCCTTCCTCGGCCAGCGCCGACGTGACCATCACGATCGCAAGAATGAGCCGCATTGCCTCGCACTATAGCGCAGCGGAGTCGGTGCTCATCCGTGGGCCAGCGCCGCGCGCCGCCCTTCCATGGGCAGCGTGAACCAGAACGCCGACCCCTGCCCGACTGTTGACTCAACCCACAATCTGCCGCCGAAACTCTCGACGATTCTCTTGCAGATGGCCAGTCCGAGTCCGGTGCCGGGATTCTCGGCCGAATGCAGGCGCTGGAAAGCCCGGAAGATCTTATCCTGGTCTCGCGAGGCGATCCCCATGCCGTTGTCGCGCACCGAGAACAGCCATTCACCATGTGCCGCCACACCCTGAATCTCAACGCGCGGCGGGACGTCCGGGCGCCGGTACTTCAAGGCGTTGGCAATGAGGTTGTGAAAGAGCTGGTGCAGGCGCACCTGTTCGGCCACCACGCTGGGCAAGTTGGCGAAGCTCACCGTCGCGCCACTCTCTTCCACCAGGGGCTGCAGACTGGCCAGCACCTGCTCAATCACGCCAGCCACGGGTACGGCCACCAGGTCTCCCTGCTGCGCCTGCGACGCCTGGGCATAGGCCAGCAGATCGTCGATCAACTGGTTCATACGCCCCGTTCCGTCCACGCATTGGCGGATAAACTCGTGCCCCTGGGCGTCCAACTGGCCCCCATAGCGGCGCGCCAGCAGTTCGCTGAAGATTCGCACTTTGCGCAGCGGCTCTTTCAAGTCATGCGCGGCCGCGTAGGCGAACAGTTCCAGTTCCTTGTTGGCGCGGTCCAGTTCCCGGTTCGCCTTCGCCAACTGGTCCGCCATCTGCGCCCTTAGCTCGGCGGCCTCCCGTTCGGCATTGGCGCGCATGGTGGCCAATTCCTTCTGACGGATTTCCTCGGAGATACGGCGGTTCTCCTCGACGAGGAACTTGCGCCGCAACAGAGCGCGGATGCGCGACTTGGTGACCGAAAACTCCGTCGACTTCGAGATGTAGTCATCCGCGCCCGCATCGAAGGCCTGGGTCATGTGCCACTTGTCTTCGTGGGAGCTGAGCATGATCAGCACAATCTCAGGCTCGATGTCCGCATTGGTATCCCGGATCTGGCGGCACACCTGCGCTCCATCCAAGACCGGCATCGAAAAGTCCACAAGCACGCAGTCGAACGGCTGCGTCCGCAGTAGTCGCAACCCTTCTTCGGGCCCCTCCGCCGTCTCCACGTGATAGCGCTCCATCTCCAACTCCTTGCGCGCGATGTAGAGATACGTGGCACTGTCGTCAATGACCAGCACACTCGCCTGGCGGAAGCGGCTCTCCACATCCGGCACCGCCCGCTCGCCTTCGCTCTTGCGCAACAAAGCCCGTACCCGCACGCGCAGGATGTCGGGATCCACGGATTTCACCACGTAATCGTCGGCGCCGCTGGCCAGCCCCTGCATATGCGCCACATCGCTGTTTTCCGAGGTGAGCATGAGGACGGGAATGGCTCGCGTATTGACGTTCAGCCGGATCTCGCGGCAGAAGTCGTTCCCGGTCATTCCGGGCAGATGATTGTCCAGCACGATGACGTCCGGCCGGTCCCGCTCCAACTGGCGCAGTGCCTGTTCGGCATTGGGCACCTGAATCACCTGGTGGCCGTCCTGCACCAGCAGTTTCCGTATACGCTCGGCTTGCGTGGGAGAGTCTTCCACCAGCAGTATGCGTCCGCCTTGGTGGCTCATCTCGCCTCCTTGGTGCCTAGCAACTCCCAAACGCGGGGAGCCACTCGCGGCAATGCTATCAGTTCCTGCACGGCACCGCGCTTGTCAGCCGCCGCCGGCATGCCGTAAACCGTTGCGGTCGATTCATGCTCGGCAATCGTGAACGACCCCGCGTCTCTCAGCTCTTTCAAACCTTCCGCGCCGTCATCGCCCATGCCCGTCAACAGAACACCGATCCCAGTTGTGCCGAGTGACTGGGCCATGGAGGCGAACAGCACATTCGCCGAAGGCCGGTGGACGCCAATCGCGGGCGAGTAGTCCGGGCATGCGGTCGTGCCCCGCACCGCCAAGTGCCAGTCACACGGGGCCAGATAGACACGGCCGGGCGCCATCGCCACCGGTGCCGTGACAATCTGCACCGGCTGCGGCACAACGCTGGCCAGCCACTCGGCAAAGCCGTCCAGGAATGCCGGTGTCATGTGCTGCACAACCACAATCGGCAGGGGAAACTCCGCCCCCAGGCCGGTGAGCACACGCCACAACGCGCTCGGCCCGCCGGTGGACGCGGCAATTCCCAGAACGCGGTATCGTGCCGCTGCCGGTGCGGCCTGCGTAGATAAGGACGCCCCAGCCGGTCCATTGGTTGCCCCTGCCGGTCCGCGCGGCTCCCGCTGGCGCAACACCTTCACCGCGCTCATGATCTCCAGTTGCGTTCGCAAGCGGACGGACATGGCCTCATAGCTGGCGTGCGTAGTAGCGGGCGGCTTCTCCACCACGGACAGCGCTCCGGCCTGCAGTGCATGCATGCTCAGCGGGACGTCGTCCCCGCGGACACCGGACACAATCACAATCGGGGTGGGCTGCCGCGCCATGATGCGGCGCGTCACTTCCAAACCCTGCATACCGGGCAAGTGGATGTCCATCGAAATCACATCCGGCGACAGCCGTTCCAGCATCGCCAGCGCCTCTTCGCCACTGGGCGCGATGCCAGCCACCTCAAACTTTGGGTCGGCTGAGATCACACGCCGCAGATGCTCGGCCACTACCGGCGAATCTTCCACCACCAGTACCCGTATCGGCTTCATAGGATCTCCTGGATCACAGTCAGCAGTTCGCGCGCATCAAATTTTCGTTTCACGATATAGGCGTCGGCACCCAACGATAAACCCATGCGCTGCTCTTCCTGGCTTTCGAGCGAAGTCACCAGGATGAAGGGAACCGTGCGCAGCCGTGTGGTCTTCTTCATTTGCTCCAGCAATTCGAATCCGGTCATGCGAGGCATGGAAACATCGGAGATGACCAGGTCCGGAATCTCGGCGCGCAGCAACTCCCACGCCTCCAGCCCATCCACGGCGAGCCGCACTTCATAGCCGTTGGCTTCGAGGATGTTCTTCTCGAGGGAGCGCGTGGTGAGCGAGTCGTCCACCACCAGAATGCGCGGCTTCCGGTGCGTCTTCCGCACGGGCGCCTCGGCGGCTGACGGCCCGCGCCGCGTTCTTCCGGCGGTCTCAAACAGAACACTCACATTCAACACCGGCGCCACGCCGCCGTCCTCCAGAGGGATGGCGCCGGCCGTCATGCCCGCATCGGCATCCCGCAGCCCGCTGTCCTTGATCAGCACCGCCTTCACATCCACCAGCCGGTCGACGACTACCGCCAGACGTCGTCCACTCCAACACAGCACCGCGCAAGAGAGCAATTCGCCCTCCTCGCGGCCCTCGGCAGCCACGCCCAGCAGCGTCCCCAGCCCGTACAACATCACGGCACCCATCGCGGTGGCCACGGATTCCCTTCCATCCGCGTTCCGCACCTCTTCCGGCTTCACATGCAATACCGTCTCCACATGGGCCGCCGGGATGGCGAAGCAGTGCGTCCCCACCGCCACCAGCAAGACCTGCTGCGATGAGATGGAAAGGGGCACCGAGATTGCCACGCGCGTTCCGCCACCGGCGAGCGGCATCAGTTCCATACCGCCGTGCAGCCGCTGAATGGCCAGTGCCACCACCGCCAATCCCACACCTCGCCCGGACACGCCCGTCACTGCTTTCGATGTCGAGAATCCGGCATGGAGCAGCAGCCGCGTCAGTTGCTCCGCTTCTTCAATCGACTCATCCGCGCCCAGCAACCCGCGCGCCCGCGCCTCCTGCTCCACGGTGCGAACGTCGATGCCCGCGCCGTCATCCTCAATGGCCAGTTCCAGACGGTCACCGAGGCATTCCAGGACCAGCCGTACGGTTCCGGCGGGAGGTTTGCCCTTCCGCAGCCGCACGTCCGGAGGCTCAACACCATGCGACACGGCGTTGCGCAGCAGGTGCATCACCGGGTCCTTCAAGCGCTGTAAGACTAGCAGGTCCGCATTCCACTGCAAGCCTACGGCTTCAAACACCACCTCCCGGCCCTCCTGCCGCGCCAGATCGCGTACCATCGGGCCGAAGACGCCAAACACCGACTCCGCCGGCGTCATGCGAATCCGTGATGCCGCCTGATACGCGGCCGCCGTCTTGGCGCGCAAGGCGAGGCTGGCCTGCACCAACTCCTCGCTGACCCGCCGGGCTTCCCGGCGCAGGACGGCGATGCGTCCGTCCATGAAGGCGAGACAGGTACGCACCACCTGAAACTCCGGATGTTCCGCCAGCTCCCGCACCGCCTCACCGGAAGCCCGCCGCAGGCGCACCCACTCGCTCGCGGCCTCTTCCAGATGTGCCTCATACGCGGCAAAGCGTTCCCGGCTGGCAAAGCCCACCGTATCCAGCAGCAGGTCCGACGTGGTGCGGATCAGCTCGTCCAGGTTCCCGGCCTGCACGCGCAACAATTCCGGAGCGGGCCCTCTGTCCGGCTCGGGCGGCGGCGGCAGCACCGGCGACGGCGGCAGCGGCACTGCGCCCCGCGCCAACTCCGTCAACTGCCGCAGCACCTCACCGACATCTGGCATGGCGCGCCCCGACATGGCCGCCGCCAACACATCCTCCGCCGTATCGGCCATGCGCAGCAAACCGTTCGCGGCCGCCTCGCCAGGAGCTGCAGTGCCCAGGCTGCGAAATCGTGTCAACACGTCTTCGGCCTGGTGCGCCAGCATCTCGGTCGGCTCCAACCCCACCGCCCGCGCCGCTCCCTTCAACGTATGGAGCCGGCGTAGCAATTCGTCCACGGCGGCCGCGTCGGCACGGCGCAGCCCGTCCAGTTGCCCGCGAATCGCGGCCACGTGTTCGGCCTGCTCGGTGGAATAGATTGCCAGCAGGGAGGGATCGTGTGGCGTCAAACCCGATATCTCCGCACCGACTCGCGCAACTGCTGGGACAGCAGATTCACGCTTGCCGCCGCCTTCTCCGATTGCTTGGTGCTGGTTGCCGTTTCCTGGGCCGCAATGCCGATACTGCGGAAGGCCTGCGTCACCTGCTCAAAGCCAATCTGCTGTTGCGCGCTGCCAGCCACAATCTGCTGGAAGGCGCGAATGCTCTCCTCCAGGTTTTCCGAAAGCTGCCGGATGGTGCGGTCGGCATCGCCGGCCAGCTTACTGCCGGCTTCGGCGCGCTTCACCGCTTCTTCGGTGAGCATGACGGACGTGGTGATGCCGCGCTGGATATCGCCGAGGATGCCGCGCACCTGCACGGTGGCCTGCTTGGACTGCGTCGCGAGGTTCTTCATCTCGCCGGCCACCACCGAGAAGGACTTGCCCTGCTCGCCCGCCATAGCCGCCTGAATCGATGCGTTCAGCGCCAGCATGTGGGACCGCTCGGCGATTTCATTCACCGTGGCGATGATCTCACCCACCGCCTGCGTTTTCTCGCTGAGCGAGATGACATTCTCGGCCACCGCTTCGGCCTGTTCGCGAATCCCCACCATGGTGGAATTGGTGCTGCGCACGGACTCCAGACCGGTGGCACTGGCCGACGAGACAGCCTCGGCCGCCACCGCCACCTGCTTGGCACGATCGGAGATCTGCGCGCCGGACTGGCTCAACTGGGCCATGGTCACGTTCGCCTGCTGTACCGCCGCGGCCTGCTCGGCGGTGGATGCGGCCTGCTGTTGAGTGGCCGCCAGAATCTCGCTGGTGGCCGCGTTCATGTCTTCACAAACCGCCGCCGATCGCGTAGCGACTTCGCGCAGACCCGCGGCCATGCGGTCCAAGGTGGTGGCCAGTTGGCCGAGTTCATCCTCGCTGCTGAAGGTCGCCCGTTGCGTGAGGTCCCCCTCGCCAACTTTTTCGGCGAACGACATGAAGGACTGGAGCGGGCTGGTGATGGACCGTTGCATCACCAAGCTGAGGAGGATCGTCGCCGCGATTGCAATCAGGCTTCCAAACAGAATCGACGACAGCGCGAAGTCGGCGCCAGCCTTGGCGCTGGCCACACGCTGTTCGAGAACCATGTTTTCTTCGGCATCCATCTCCGCCACCAGTTGGCGAAGGGAATCCATCTGGCGCTTACCTTCATCCAGCAACTGCTGATCCAGCGCCTGTCCGCCCTGGGTCCGCCGTTTCTCCACCAGCGCCGCCAGGAACTGCAGCCGCCGGTCGGCTGCGGCCTTCAGTTCGGTCAGCCGGGCCGACTGACGAGGGTTGTCCGCCAGCAACTTCCGCAGCAGGTCCAGATGGATGCCCACGTTCCGTTCGCCATCGCGAAACGGATCGAGGAACTTCGCATCGCCGGTGAGCAGGAAACCACGCTGCCCGGTCTCCGCGTTCACCACCGCAATCAGTACCTGCGACAGCGCATTCCTTATCTGGTGCGTCTGCGTCACCGCCGCGTTCACTTTCACCAGATCGTTATTGGCGCGATAGGCAATAAAGCCCACCACACTGAAGATCACCACCACCACGAGGTTGGCTGCCAATATCCGAGTCCCAATTTTCATCCCTGCTGCTCTCCTGCGATCATTCCCTCTGCATCCAAAACCACGACAAAGTCCTCCGTCATCCACATGCGGTACGGCACCTTGTCGGCTGCCTCCCGCCGCTGGCGCGGGTCCACGCGGCGCAGGTCTTCCACCTCCTGGACCAATACCCCCCTGCCGCTCCGTAATAGCAGGACCGTGCGCGCGCCGTCCGGCGTCGCCGTCAGACCAAGCAGCCGCCACAAATCCCACACCACGCGGATTTCCCCGCGCACCTGCAGCAGCCCGGCGATTTCGGTGGGGCTTCCGGGCGTGGGCGCCAGTTTCGGCCTGGGAATCACCTCGCCGATGGCCGCTACGGCAATGGCGTAGCGTGCATCGCCCAGGCGGAAGACCAGGATGTCCTCTCCCTGGCTGGCTTCCATCGATTCGGGCACGCGTGCCAGCAACTCGGCCCGGCGCCGGTAGAGTTGCGCCACGTCGTCGCTGCCCTGCAACCCCATCTCGATGGTCTGCTGGGCGCGAGCCATGTGTTCCTTCGCACGGTCGAAATCGAGCCGCTTTCTTTCCGTCATCCCATCCATTCCAAGTGCGTTTGTGCGAGGCTCGCGAGGTCGCCGGCGGTGATGCCATCGCCGTGAGGCAGCAGTTCGCCGGCGGCCTTGCCGCGTGCCAGCCGCAACGCGGTGGTCAGCGAACGGTTGGCCGGTTCGCGCTGTCCGGCCTGTTCCTGTGCCAGGCCCAAGTAATAATGCGCCAGGACAAAACCGCGATCCAAGTAGATGGCCCGCCGCAGCTCATCGCGCGCCTGCTCCCACTCGCCCCTCTGCTCCAGGATCAGCCCCAAGGTGAAGTGCGCCGCCGCATGCAGGGGTTCACGGTGCACGAGTAACTCCGCCGCGTCCCGGGCCTTCGTCCATTCGCCGCAGTCGGCCAGACGGCGCACCTCCTCCAACGGCGCCACGGGCGACGCCGGCGCTGGTGGAGGCGGCACAGCAGGGACAGACTCCACCGGCTTAGCCACGGGCACCGGAAGAGGCACACTCCCGGCGAGATCAACTCCGGGCTCGGCCAACAGCATCCAATCGCCGGCCACGGGCTCCAGGCCTCGGACATAAGCAGTGGCGCGCTTGCTGGCATAAATATCGAACAGGGAGAAGTTCTCCGGGTTGGGCTCGGCATGGCCGACCACGAGCCAGCCGCCTGCCCGCAGGAAGCCGTAGAACTTCTTTGCTACCGTCCGGATGGTTGGTTGCGAGAAGTAGATGAGCACATTGCGGCAGACAATCAGATCGAAGGGAATGCCGTCACCGGCCGGATGCTCGTCCGACATCAGGTTGTGCTGCCGGAACTGCACGCCATCGCGGAACTCGGGCCGCAGCCGCCACTTCTCACCATCGCGCTGGAAGCAGCGCGCCTTCCATTCGGGTGGCGTCTCGCGGAGCGCCCAGTCGCCGAAGCGTGCATGGCGGGCCCGCGCCAGGTACTCAACATTGATATCGGTAGCCAGAAGCAACACATCCCAGCCGCGCAACTCCTGCTCGAAGGCCGTTCGCAGCAGGATGGAGAGCGAGTAAGGTTCGGCCCCGGTGGCGCATCCCGCACTCCAGATCCGGAGTTGCCGGCTGAACCGGTTCCGCGCCAACATCGCCGGAACGATAACCGTCCGCAGCAACTCAAAATGCTCCGCCTGGCGAAAGAAGTACGTTTCGCCGATGGTTAGCTCTCCCACCAGGCGGTCCAACTCCGCAGGGTTGCCGCGGAGCAGTTCGAGATAGGCGGCCACGTCGTCCAGTTCCAAGGAGGACAGGCGTCCGGCAATACGCTCGCTCAGGTCCTGGTCGCGGTCGGCGTAGTAGGAAAGCCCGGTATGCGCCAGGATATGGTGCTTGAGCTCGAAATAGTCGCGGCGTAGCAGCAAGTCGTGGGCGGTCATGAGCCGGCTAGCGCCTGCAACCGTACCTGCACCTGTCCCTGCAACTCCCGGATGCGGCGCCGCTCCTCTCCCAGCAGCAACTGCTCGGCCCCGAGCAGCGCCACGTTACGTCCTTCCACCGCCAGTTCCCCCTCGGCATACTCGGTGGCGGTATGCCCTACGCCTATCCGCCGCAACTCCCCGGTTGCCGAAGTCACGCTTTCCACCTCGTCGACCAGCAGCCCAACGGATCCGGCCTCGCCCTTCACGATCAAAATCAGACTGGACGGCATTGGGGCACATGGCAGACCGAACAAGACGGCTAGACGTACCACTGGGAGGAGGGTCCCGCGTAAGTTGAGGAAGCCCTCCAAAATCTCCGGCTGCCCCGGCACGCGGCAAGTGGCCGCCAGTGGCACGATTTCCCGCACAGCCTCCGCGCGCAAGGCGCACCAATAGGAGGCAATCCGAAACGTGAGTACGATCATGCCCGTACAACTCCATGGTACCAATGCCAGGAAATCTATCTGTTCTCCGTCAGTCCAAAGAAACTCAGGCCGTTCAAAAAGTTACAAGGCGGCCCCAGTTCGGCCGTCTTTCGCCACCTTGCATCCTCGCCACTGCCTGCGACACCATAGTCAATCGCATGAAGATCATCCGCTTATCCTGGGCCGTCCTGGAGGCCAACTACGATTGGACGATCGTCCGCCTGGATGCCCCCAACGGGCTTTTCGGCATCGGCGAAGCGTACATGGGCCCGGGCCTTACCGCCATCCTCGACGAACTGCGCCCGCTGGTGGTTGGCACCGATATCTACCAGATGGAAGAGATCATCCGCCGTCTGCGCGGCTGCACGGTGCACGCCTCCCCCGGTGTGTGTTTTCATGCCATCGCGGGCATTGAGGCCGCGCTTTGGGATCTGCTGGGAAAATCGCTGGGCCAGCCGATCTGGAAACTGCTGGGGGGCCGGTTCCGGGAGCGGGTTCGGATCTACGCCGATTGCCATGCCGGCGATGCGCTGGACAGCATGTCGTCGGTGCTGCAATCGCGCACGCCCTCCTGGACCGGGACGCAGGTGGTGGCCGCCGAGGTGAGCCTGAAACACCACGGCTGGAACCCGGCCGAAGCCGAGTATCCAGAACCGGCCCAATATCGCGCCCGGGCGCGCGAAATGGCAGACCGCGGCTTTACGGCATTGAAGTTCGACGCCGACATTCCCACGCCGCTGCCCACCGATAACTACAACCGCTCGCTGCGGCGCGATGAGATTGATTTCGTGCTGGAAAGGCTGCGCGCGGTGCGGGCGGAGATCGGGCCGGGCGTGGACTTTGCCGTCGACTGCCACTGGAACTACACTACCGCCGACGCGATCAAACTCGGCCGGGCGCTGGGGGAGTTGGACCTGCTGTGGTTCGAAGACCCGATCCCGCCCGAAAGCATCCGGCAGTTGAAGGCCGTGCAGGCGGGTGTGCCCATGCCGGTGGCTACCGGGGAGAACCACTACCTGTTGACGGATTTCCTGCGGCTGATCGAAGAGGGTGATGTGCGCGTGCTGGCACCGGATGTGCAGAAGATCGGGGCGCTGGATCTGAAGGCGTTGTCGCGCGTGGCCGATGCCATGGCCACCAGCCTGACGATTCATAACATCAGCAGCCCGATTGGCACCATGTTCTCCGCGCACGTCTGCGGGAGTATTCCGAACTTCCTGGCACTGGAATGGCACGGCGCGGCGGTGCCATTCTTCGATGACCTGGCCGGGCCGATCATTGACCGCGGCTTCATCACGCTGACCGATGCGCCGGGCCTGGGTGTGACGCTGAACGAAGACGTCGCGCGCCGTTACGCCAAACCGGGAGAGGACTTTTTCTAACCATGCTGCCGTTGTTGCTGGCCTTCGCGCTGCAGACGCATGAGATTCGCCCTGGGCAGAACACACAGGCCGTGCTGGATGCCGCCCAACCGGGCGACCGCATCGTGTTTCGCCAAGGTCTGCATGAGATGAAGCTGGGCCGGCACCGGGCCATGCTGTACGTGGATAAGCCGCTGGATATCGAGTTGGAGGCCGGGGCGACGCTGCGGTTGGCGGCAGGCCAGTCGAAGTTGGAGAAGACGCCGGAGATTACCACCGATCATGGTGCGCCGAAGACGATCGACGACTTCGAGGCGGGCGGCGACTACGACCTTGGATTAGGGGAAGTGATCTACAGCATCCGCATCGATGGCGAAGGCACGTTTACCTGGGGCAGTGGCGGCACCTTCGACTTCCAGCACGCCAAGGTGCCCATCACGGGGGACTGGCAGGAGCTGAGCCACGGGGTGAAGGTGCGCTTTCCTTCGAAAACGGGCTACAGCGTGGGCAGTTTGTGGTTTCTTTCCTACGATGGTCCGGAGGCGTATGGCATTCGCATCGGACATGGTACGCAGAAGGAGTACATCGACGGTGTGCGCATTTATGGCCGCGGCACCATCGATCTGAACAGCCCGAATAATGCGCAGCCGAGCGGGCTGGTGAAGAACATCAATGCGTGTGTGCTGGTGCATGGCCGCGTGCGCAACGTGAGCATCGAAGGCATCACGATGACCAACACCATGCGGTCGGTCATGCTGTATGGCGAACACACCGGCAAGTTCCTGCAGGGGGGTGCGGTGGGGCCCGGCGAGAGCTTCGATGCGGAGAACATCACGATCACCCGCACGCGTACGATTAATCCGAAGGGCAGCGGGTATCTGCTGGGGCATCCGTCGCACCGCGGCTGGCTGCGCAAGGTGCGCTGCAACGAGAACTACATGGAGACCGACACTACGTCGATTGAGCCGAACTTTCAGTTGGACCAATACGAGGTGATCGGCAATGTGATCAAGAGCAACGGGCGCGCGATCCACTGCTGGCGCCGGTCGACGAATGGCCTGGTTGCGAATAACGTGCGCATTGATGACCCGACGGGCAAAGAGGTGGTGATGGTGAATGCGCCCGGTGCCTGGCGGTCGCCCGAGAACATCATTCTGCGGGATAACCGCAATCATCTGAGTGAGCCGCTGGGGTTCTGGGCGACGGTGGGCGGCGGGCAGGACAACCGCGCCACCGGTGCGTTTTCCGCCGTTACGGGAGGGCAGGCGAACGAAGCACAGGCGCCCTATTCGCGAGCGCACGGGCAGCAGGCAGTGGCACGGCGAACAGGGGAAGATGTGCTGGCGGCCGGGGCGTTCCGTTCGCCCGGGGATGCGCAGACGAGTGTGTTGGTTGCCCGCGGCGTTACGACGGGAGCGATGCAGACGGCGTTGCGTTCCGGCACCGGCGGGATTACCATTCCGCGCAAGGCGACGGTGGCGTTTCGGGTGTTGTTGTCGGGGCGCGATGAGCGGGGGCAGCATCCCGTTGCGTTCGAAGCGGCCGGGGTGGCGTGGTGGGTTGGCGAGCAGTTGCAGGTGCGGACGCAACGCATCACGCCTCTGGTGGACGTGGCGGGCGCGAGCCTTACAATAGCCGGCGGGACGGAGTTGAACATCGTGACGCAGGGAATCGCGGGCGCTGAGATGCGGTGGGTGGCGCGGGTGGAGTTGGTGGAAGTATCGTACTGAAGGATATACGCCCGCGCGCCCCTATTTGCCCGATGCATCCCAGGCCACATCGGCCAACGGCTCCACCAAATCACCGGCTGGACCGGTTAGCGTAGCGCGCATCGCCCCAAATGCCGCCGCGCGAGCAGCGTTGGGAGGCGGGCACACAATCGCAAGCGGCCGCCCATGGTCGACAATCTGCAATGGCTCGCCCGTTTGCCGGACCTTTTCCAGAAAGCGGAAACAATCCGCCTTGAACGCGGTGACGGTCACCTGCTCCATGATCTGACTATAGTCAGACACCTTGACCATCTCCGGCGTGGCCACCTGCGCAGCGCGAAAAAAAAAACTTCGCCATGTGTCATCTTTTGAACTTTACTCACCAGTATGTGAACGAGGGCGTACACGAACCTACACTCCCCCTCGCAACCTCGAAGGAAGACACACGACATCACATGGTCAAGTCACATACCATACTCGCCGCCGCTGCAATTTTGGGCGGTCTACTGATCGCCGCCCCGCAAATCGCCGAAGCGCAGGCGCCCATGAACGTATTCACGCCGCCCAGGGGAACGCCCTGCACGCCGGAGCCTGGCTGGTGGAACTGCTTTGTGCTGGTGGATCCGAAGATCACGATTATGTCCCTGGACGGGACCAGCGAGCACTTCCGCATGGCCGTGGCGAACATCTACGGGGAAATGACCAAGCGCCTTTCCGCCAAGTACCCAAAGGCTAAGATGAACGGGTACAAGATCTATCTGACGAACGGGAAGCCGTGGTCCGCGCTGGCCAATCTGCAGCCGATCGGGTCCATGTGGCCGGACAAGACCGGGGAAATGAGTGGGGACTGGCTGCGCGGCGGTACGACGATGAATTATCTGTGGATTGACGAACAGATGATGTGCAAGACCGGCGTAAAGACTCGCGGCGCGAAAGACAAATCCCAGCGGACCTACGACCAGGTCATCCATGAATTTGGGCACGCCTTTGCATATCGCTTTGGCTTGGACGGCCGCATCAACACGACGTGGCCGGGCAACCGATCCGCCCCGGAGAACTTCGCCTGGAGCGTGCAGTACTGGTTCTCTTCCCCCGCCGGCGGGTTTCCAGAGTCGAAGGCGTGGATGGAGGAGATGTTCACCTCAAAGGCATCTTTCTCCTGCCAGGGCTACAAGCCATAAGCTGCGGAGGACCCTTGCCCGCACGGCGCGCGGTGTTTCTGCCGGTGCGTTGTGCGGGCTTTTTAGGGAGCCACGGTGTTGGTCTCGCCCGCCCCAAGTTCGCCGGCGAGCCAAGCCTTGGCCAGTCCCCACTGGCGGAGGACGGTGCGCTCGGACACGCCCAGGAATCCAGCCACCTCGGCTACGCTCAACCCGCCAAAGAAGCGCAGTTCCACAACGCGCGCCTGCACAGGGTCTAGGGATTCCAAGGCTTTCAGGGCGTCGTCGAGCCTGGCGGCGTCCACGCCACGTTCAAACGCCGGGTACGCGGCCTCATCAAACACGATGGAATCGGCATCCGCCCCGCGTTTGGCGGCGCTCCGCCGACGGGCATGGGCGCTCATCAACCGGCGCATCACCATGGCGGTAAACGCAAAGAACTGGACGCGGTCGCGCCAGTCCGTTTTCGGGTCCTCCGCCAACACCACAAAAGCCTCGTTAATGAGGATGGTGGGCGTCAACGTCGATCCCGGGCGGGCGCGCAGGTGGTGCCTGGCGAGCACTCGCAACTGACTGTATACAGCCTGGAACAGTTCGTCGGACACGGATTCGTCGCCGGCTCCCCAAGCCCGCAACAGAGTCGTGATATCGCCGCGCTCCGCCATGTCCCCGAAAATCATAGCAGATCCGCCTTCGGCGCCCGTTGCGTGGAGTTGCTTACACGGCCTTCGACCGGGATACTGGTAGGGCCCGAAGGGCGCCCGTGCCCCGATTTTCAATGGTAGGGAAGGAGACTGTCTTGGGTTCCGCCCGACTGACCCCTGCGCAGTGGGCGCGCATCTGCCAGATCGCCTCTCGGCTGATCGATTCGCCCCACGAAGACCGCGATGACATTCTCGCCCAGGAGTGCGGCGGGGACGCCCCCCTGCGCTCGCAAGTCCTCCAGGTGTGTCTGTCCTACTCAGAAGATGACGACCTGTTCGGGGCATCCCCCGTCTCACCTCTGCTGATGGAGGACTCGCTGGTGGGCAGCCGGATTGGGCCTTGGGAGATTCTGCGCCTGCTGGGGGAAGGGGGAATGGGGCGTGTTTACCTGGTGGAACGGAGGGATGGCGTCTTCCGCCAATTCGCCGCACTCAAGCTGAATCGCGAGTTTGCCGGAGCCGACGCGGTGCGCCGGTTTCACGACGAACGCCGGATCGTGGCCATGCTGGAGCATCCCTCCATCGCCAGGGCAATCGACGGAGGCGCGACGGCCACCGGCGCTCCCTTCCTGGTAATGGAGTACGTCCAGGACGGCGTGCCGATCGATGCCTTTCAACCCGGCAACTCGGTTGCCGCCAAGATCCGGCTCTTCCTCCAGGTGGTGGAGGCGGTGGAGGTGGCGCACCGCCAGAAGATCGCGCACCGCGACCTGAAGCCATCGAATATCCTGGTCACGCCCGCCGGCCTGCCCAAGGTGCTGGATTTCGGCATCGCCAAGCTGTTCGAACGGGATCCATCCGCCGACCAGACCGTCACTTCCCAGGCGGCCCTCACCCCCGCCTACGCAAGCCCGGAACAACTCCTGCATGAGCCGTCCTCGCTGGCGAGCGATGTCTATTCCCTCGGCGCGGTGCTTTACAAAATGCTTAGCGGGCGGCCGCACCATGACCTTTCCGATCGAAACTTGCTGCAGTCCGTCCGCCTGGTTACCCAGTCGGATCCGCCCCTGCCGAGCAGCTTCGTCAAGGACGTGGATGGCAGCCTGGATGCCATCGTACTCAAAGCGCTCGATCGCAACCCGGCACGCCGCTATCCTTCCGCGACTGAGTTTGCCGAAGACCTGCGGCGCTACCTGGCAGGCGCTCCCGTCAAGGCCCGCGAGGGCGCGTTCTGGTACTCCGCCGGGCGTTTTCTCCGCCGCCACCGCGCGCTGTCCACCGCCGCTGCCGCTGTTCTGGTGATCGCAGCCATCGTGGGTGCCAGTGCCATCCGCCAGCGCCAGGCCGAGAACCAGCGAATGGCGCACCTGCGGGCGACGGCCGGGCCCATCCTCGCCGATTATCAGAGCCAACTCACCCGGCTGACCGGCAGCACCGAACTGCGCCGGCAGATCGCCGCCAACAAGACGAAGTATTTGGACAGCATCTACAACGATGCCGCGAAGGACCCGGCGCTGCGCCGGCAGGTGGCTGCGGCCTATGCTTCGGTGGCATACCACCAGGTGGAGCGGCTTGCGTCCATGGAGACCTTGCAGAAGTCTATGGCGCTGTGGCGTGGGGTCCTGAACGGCCCTGTGACCGACGACGAGAAGTTCGCCATTGCCACCGTCGCCCGCCGCGTCGGTTTGAGCCAGACCAGCGTCGGCAGACTCACGGAAGCCGGCGCGTCCCTCAACGAAAGCCGCGGCCTGCTCGATTCCCTGCCACGTTCGTTCCGGGAACGGGCCGTCGGCCGCGAACGCGTCAGCCTGTTCTATGAGTTTTCCCGCCTCGGGGCATGGTCCGGCAAAGGGCCTGACGCGATTCGATTCGCCCGGATGGCCGTCGCCGAGCACGAGAAGCTGACGGGTGAACCGCTAACCCCGCACAGCCTCCCCATGACGCGCATGCAGTTGGCCGATGTGGCCGACACGTTCGGATTCGGGGACAAAGACCTGCGCGCGGAAGCCCTGGCGCAGACGCGCCTGGCCATCGCGGAGGTCCGGCAGGCGCAGGACTGCCACTCCCCGACCTGCCGCAGCGCGCAGGCAGCCGTTCTCACCCGTGCGCCCATCATCCTTGCGCATCACGGCCTCATCGACGAGGCGCTCGCCTTGCGCGACGGCCTGGATATCGCCGAAGGGGTGCTGGCCGAAGATCCAGGAAATAGCAACGCGACGGTCAGCCTGCGTTTCGGCTTGAAGCACCTGGGCACTCTCCTGCAGCAAGTGGGCAGGTTGGAGGAGAGCCTCCGGCTGCGGCGCCGGCTGCTGGAACTCTCGCTGGTTCCTGGCAAGAATGCGCTTTCTTCGGAGGATCGCTTTAGCGAGGCAATTGCCAGCAACGAGGTGGGCCAAACGCTGGTTGCCCTGAAGCGTTATGAAGAGGCGCTCGGCTACTTTGAACGCAGCGTCGAGATCTTCCGCCATCCGCTGAACGAGCAGGCCAGCTGGTTCATGAACCAGGCCGACGTCTACCGCAACCTGGGCCTGCTATACGAAGCAATGGGCCGCCCGGAGGCCGCCAGAGCGGAATTCGCCAAGGGGACTGCCGCCGCGACCACCTTTCGGAAAAGGGTGGGAAGCGCCCTAGCCCGCGAGGTGGAGGCCGACGCACAGTATCTGCAGGGGAAGGCCCTGGTGGCGGTGGACAAAACAGCGGGCTGCGGGTTGTTACGCCAGAGCCTGGCCGGCATTCGCGAACTCCGCGCGGCTTCCAGTGAACCGAACCGGTTCTGGGACGAGATCGCGAAGGGAGCCGCCCAAGCGGCGCAACCGTGCGCGGCAGACTGATGCCCACACTCAAATCATCGGCAAACTCCGCGGTTTTGGCCCGCGCGGAAACGCCTGGTCCAGGCGTTCGATCTCGGCATCGCTGAGCCGCAGCTTCCCGGCCGCGGCATTCTCCGCCGCATGTTCCGGACTTGATGCCTTCGGGATGGTCAACACCGGCTCGCGCCGTACCAGGAAGGCCAGCGCCACCTGCCGCGCCGTCAACCCACGCGCTTCGGCTATTTCATCCAACACCTTCCGCCCGCTCACCCGGATACCTGGAAAGTTGCCGCTGCCAAACGGGCTGTAGGCCACCACCGCCACGCCATGCTGTTCACACCAGGGAAGGACGGCATGCTCAATCGCCCGCTCCTGCAGGTGATACAGCACCTGGTTGCAGGCCATCGCGGCGCCCCCGGCCTTTACGGCATCTTCCAGATCCGGCACATCGAAGTTACTGACACCCCAGGAGCGGATCTTGCCCGCCTGTTGCAGTTGCTCGAATGCGGAGAAGGTCTCTTCCAGCGGATAGCGCCCGCGCCAGTGCAGTAAATAGCAATCGAGATAATCCGAGTTCACCTTGGCCAGGGTCTTCTCACAGGCCTCGATGGTGCCCCGCCGCGAAGCATTGCTGGGCATCACCTTCGACACCAGGAAGACTTCCCGGCGGCGCCCGGCGATGGCCTCCCCCACGACGTTCTCCGCGGCGCCGTAATACTCGGCCGTGTCGATGTGCGTCATGCCCAGGTCCAGGCCCTTGCGCAGCGCCGCGACGGCCCGTGCCCGGTCGCCACTCTCCAGGTTCCACGTTCCCTGTCCGATGACGGATACTTCCGGTCCCGCCGCTCCAAACTGCCTTTGTTCCATAGCTCCCTTTAGTTCTTGGGCAAGGCGAACACCACGTACCCCTTCGGAATATCAGTCCGCAGATCCGGCTTCACGTGCGCATGGGCCGGATGCCCGCCGCCGGGCGTCACCGGCGATGAGGCGGAAACCACCAGGTACTGCCGTCCGCCTGCCTCATACATGGAAGGGACACCTTCGGCGCCTGCCGGCAGCGTCGCCGACCACAGTTCCTTGCCGGTCTCTTCCTCCAAGGCCCGCAGTTTGCCATCACTGGCGGCGATGAAGATCAGCCCGGTGGAGGTGAGGATCATCCCGTGATGCTCCGCCATGAAGGCGCCGGTATTCTCGGCTCCCTGTGCCGCGGCTGCCGCATCCTGACCGAGCGGCACTTTCCATTTGATGGTCCCGGAATTCAGGTCATAGGCCACTACCTGCGACCAGGGCGGCCCGAGAATGTACGGCTGATTGGGATACAAGCCCCAATCGGTGTAGTAGCGGACGCGCGGCGTGTTGCTGCCCGCCGGATAGTCGGGACCACCGAGCGGTGTGTAGTTGCCGGCCGTCACCTCCCGCACGGCCGTCGAGCCGGGCACACCGCCCGACGCCACGATCGGGCCACCCGTCACAGGCTTCGCCTCAGCCGCCGCGGCAGCCGAGGCCGGCAACTTCAGTGCGTTCAGATACGCATACAACTCATCCACCTGCTCGTCTTTCAAGTCCCGGAACGATGGCATCTTGCCGCGTCCATTGCGAACCGAGATGCGGAAGGATTCTGCCGTCTGGCGCTTGCCGATCGACGCCAGCGCCGGTGGTCCGGCGCCCGCGCGCACGCCCTTCACACCATGGCAGGCCTGGCACCGCGCTTCATACAACGCCGCCACGCCCTCGCCATCGCTACGCTTTGCCAGCGGATCCTCCAAGCCTAACTTGTAGATGGTGGGCCAGTCCTGCGTGTTTAAATACAGCAGGCCCTTCGAAGGATTCACCGCCCCGCTGCCCCAATTCGATCCGCCGCGCGCACCCGGCATCGAGATGGTCTCTTCCAAGCCCGGCGGCGTGTACAAGCCTTCGTTGCGCATCTTGTCGATCCGCGCCTTCCACGCCGCGCGTTCGCCGTCGTTCAGGATGTAGGGATTCACATCGGAGGCCGAGGCCTTCTGGCGGGCGAACGGGGGTGGCGCGGTGGGAAACGGCTGCGTCGGCCAAGCCTGTTCGCCGGGCATCAGGCTCTTGGGCACGGGGCGCTCTTCGATCGGCCACAGCGGCTTGCCGGTGACGCGGTCGAAGACATAGAGGAAACCCTGTTTGCTCGACTGCGCCACCACATCCACGCGCTTGCCGTTATGGGTGACGGTGAGCAACTGCGGCGCGGCGGTGGTGTCGTAATCCCAGAGGTCGTGGTGCACCAGTTGGAAGTGCCACAGGCGTTTGCCGGTGCGCGCATCGAGTGCCACGATGCTATTGGAGAACAGATTCGACCCGATACGGTCGGCGCCATAGTAATCATAGGTGGGCGATCCGGTGGGGAAATAGGCAATGCCGCGCTTCACATCGACGCTGATCTCGCCCCAGGTGTTCGCCCCACCCACGTACTTCCAGGCATCCTTGGGCCAGGTGTCATAGCCGAACTCGCCCGGGCGTGGCACGGTGTGGAAGGTCCACACCAGCTTGCCGGTCTTCACGTTGTAGGCGCGGATATCGCCTGGGGGCGCAATGTACTGCTCCCCGGGGGTGGATCCCATCAGGATCAGGTCCTCAAACACCCGTCCCGGCGTGTCGGTCTGGATGCGGCTGATGGACTTCGGATCACGACCCAAGCCTTCTCTCAGATCCACCAAGCCCTTGTTGCCGAAGGTGAGAATCGACTTGCCGGTGCGCGCGTCGATCTCCTGCAGATAGTCGTTCATGGCAAAGATGAGCCGCCGGTCCTTGCGATCCTTGCTCTCCCAATAGGCGATGCCGCGCGACGTCAGCCCGGGGAGTTTCTCGTGCACCCAGATCTCTTTGCCGGTGGTGGCGTCGAGGGCCACCAGCGAACTGTTCCGCGCCAGCACGTACATGACGCCGTCGATGATGATCGGGTTGAACAGATAGGCGTGGTTATCGCCCGTCGGATAGACCCAGGCGACCTTGAGCTGGTTCACGTTGGCCTTGGTGATCTGGTTCAGTTCGACGTAGTGGGAGGAGTCCGGCCCGCCGCCATAGTCAGACCAGTTCCTGGGGTTCTTCACGGCCTCGGCCGCCCATGAGGAGATGGCTAGAGAAAGCAGGAGGAGGAGAGGGAGAAAGGATTGAGGTGTCACGATTCGGAACCTCCAACCTATCACAGCGCCACTGCCCAGCCCTTGCGACCTTCTCTCGCTTTACGGTAACGTTGCCCCTTGCAGCTCCTGATCGTCCTACTCTCCATCGCAACGCTTGCCTGGTCCGCCGAACCCACCGGCATCCTCCCCGCCAAGTGGCACCCCGCCAACTTTCCTGATCCCGATGACAGCTTCAACGGCGTCACCGCTGCCAGCGATGGCAGGATCTACTACGCGCTCGGCTCCCGCGAAATCACAATCGGGGCGCAGTTCTACGTCTATGACCCGGCCACCGCGCAGACGCGCAACCTGGGCGACCTCACCGAAGCCGCCGGCGAGAAGGGGCAGAAGGCGGTTCCCCAAGGCAAGGTCCATGTCAACTTCCACGAACACAAGGGCAAGCTCTACTTCGCCACGCACGCCGGCT
Source organism: Bryobacterales bacterium (assembly GCA_016789745.1). GTDB lineage: Bacteria > Acidobacteriota > Terriglobia > Bryobacterales > Bryobacteraceae > CADEFT01. The sequence continues at coordinate 4,997 of JAEUQF010000469.1, read as the reverse complement.
ACTCCGGTGCACCGCCCAGCGGCTACCAACCCTACCCTGGCGGCCACTTCCTCTCTTATGACTTGGTGACGGGCCGCTTCGAAAGCCTCGCCGTCATGCCGAAGCGCGAAAGCGTCGTGACGATGACCATGGATACCAAGCAGGGGATCCTCTACGGCCTCACCTCGCCCAGCGCGCACCTCATCGCCTACGATCTGGGTTCGAAGCAGACACGCGATCTTGGCCCGACGTCCGAACCCGGGCGCGGCGTTTGCCGGGCCATGGGCGTCGATCAATTCGGCGGCGTTCTGTTTACGACATCGACCGGCGATATCTGGCGCTATGGCGGCAAGACTCCAGGCCTGGTCAAACTGGCGGCCTCTTCGCTCAAGCGCGACGTTCTCGGCCAATGGGATCCCACGAAACCCGGCAGCATGGCTTACCACTGGCGCCAGCTTGTCTGGGCGCCCGGCGCGCGTGTCTTCTATGGTGTCCACGGCACCAGCGGCTATCTGTTCCGCTTCAATCCTTATTCGGAACAACTCGATATCGTGGAACGCATCGCCTCGGAGAAGTCGCGGCGGCTGGGCCTGTATGATACGTTCGCTTTCGGCTATCTCGGTCTGACGCTCGGTCCCGATGGCCACACGCTTTACTACCTAACGGGGACGCCGCTGGGGGAAGAGATCCGCTTTATCACCTACGACACGCAGAACGGCAAGTACACCGACCATGGGGCTGTCGCGCTGGATGACGGCACGCGGCCCTTCTTTGCACAGTCCATCGCGATGGGCCGCGACAAGCGCGTTTACTTCCTTTCGAAAGCGCGGGAGAACGGCAAGGTGCGCGCCGGCCTGATGAGTTTCCCCGACCCGCTGCAAACCGCGCCGCCACCAGCGCCGCGCTTCCGACAGATCATCCGCTGGACCAACCCTACCGGCATGCCGCACCCGCTGCGGGAAGCGCACAACTCGGCGATTGACCGCGATGGTAACGTGATCCTCACCGACAGTATCGGCGCCCGCGTGCAGCGCTTCACTCGCGAAGGCAAGTGGCTGAACGAGATCGGCGGTGGCCCCGGCGCCGGACCGGGCCAGTTCGCTGGCCCGCGCGAATCCCGCGTCAACATGAACACCGGCGAGATCTTCGTGGCCGACAGCGATAACCATCGCATCCAGGTCTTCGATCACACGGGCAAGTATCTGCGCAAGTTCGGGTCCGAAGGCCGCGGGCCAGGACAGATGCTGCGTGTGCACGGACTGGTGTTCTCGCCGGACTACAAGCGCTTGTATGCGGCCGATGTCGATAATGACCGCATCATGGTCTTCGACCCGTCCGGCAGGCACCTGTTCTCCTTCGGCACCCGCGGCGAACGGCCCGGCCAACTGCGCGACGCGCATGGCCTGGGCATTGACACCGATGGCAATATCTACGTGTCGAATTACTTCGGCCCGGTTTCGAAGTTCGACTCCGATGGCAAGTTCCTCTATGAGTACGGCGAGAGCGGCCACCACGGCTGGACCCACTACCATCACGGCATGGCGGACCGGCAGGGCACCATGTTCCTGGCCGGGCGGACGGTGACGAATCGCAACGGGATCGTCGTTTACGATCACCGCGGGGCGTATGTGACGTCGCTCCCGGTGCTGGGCGATGGAGGAGCCGAGTTGAGTATCAAGTCGATTGATGCGGCGGCGGATGGGCGGATCTACGTGACGATCGAGAGCCGGGATTTGCATGGGTTGGCGGTTTATGTGCGGGAGGAGTAGGCCCAGCGTTACAGCCGCGACCGCGAGGGAGTATCCCAGGCCCCGCAGGCCCGTTCCCATAATCCAGGGTGACCGCGCTCTCTTACGGGGACAGAGTGGCGGCCTGATAATTGAAATGCGGGTTAACAAGTCTTCGCGAATCATCGAGACGGCCTATCCGGAGTTCTGAGGACCGCAATGAGCCTTTACTCTTTCACTGATCCTGGTTCGTTTCGCTGCTCCGAATCCGGGACGATCTCTGGCGAGTTCTACCTCGGGGTCGACGATGCATTCTTCCCTGAAGAGCGATGGAATGACTTGGTATTACCAATGGCAAGCGCCTGGTTGCACGCTATCCAAAATCTCCTCAATGGAACCAGTTGGCGACAAAGGGTGAGATTCATGGATGGCCCCTTCTGGGCTGATCTTGCGATGACTAAAGAAGGGGTTGTCGCCGTCAAACTTGTTGAGAGCCGTCTTCGCGGTGATCTGATCCGTCACTCGGTCGAGGTCGATCCCTCGCTCTTGCTTCAGGATGCGCTTGCGATGGCTATTCAAGTTCTGGAAGAGTGCCGGGCCCGAGGGTGGCGCAACTCCGACGCTGTGGCGCTAGCTCGTCAACTCAGGGAAGCAAGAACGCGCCAAGTGGGGAACATCCAGTGACGCTCAGCTATCACCAGCCCGGCGCCGCTCCCCAGGTTGGCCGGCTGAAACTTACCTCCGCGGGGGCCTCGCCCAATCTAAGTTCCACGGAACTCACCTGGGACGCCCTCGGCCGCGTTACCTCGAATAAGCAGCGAATCACCGGTAATGCCAATGATTACATTCTGAACTACACCTACTATCTGAATGATGCCATCAACCAGCTAACGTATCCATCGGGCAAGTCAGTCACCTACACGTTGGACGACGCCGGCCGCGATCTCGAACTGAAACAGGGCACAACCCGTTCGCTTGCCCGGATTGCCACGTCGCCGGACCCCACCGGTTGGTCCGCGCATGGAGCGGTTACGGATATCCAACTGGGGAACGGCCTCTGGGAATCCCACGAGTTCAACTCACGCCTGCAGAAGCATCGCAGCCGGCTGGGCACGGTCCGTGCGCCCGCCCAGCCGGCGGATACCCTTCTCGACATCCAACTTAACTTCCCAGGCCAGAACAACAACGGGAATCCATCCAATCAAGTCATACGCACCGCTGGCCGCGAATGGACCCAAAACTACGGCTACGATGGCGTGAACCGGCTCACCAGCGCTTCCGAGATGGGAGACGATTACACCAATGGTTTCAACGAAACTTATAACTACGACGCTTTCGGTAACCGCTGGGTCACCGGAACCAGCCCCGGTACCGATAACCAACAACCAAGCCAGGAATCCCACTACAACGCGGCCAACAATCGCCTCGCTGGCAACCCCGGCCCCTACGATTCCGTTGGTAACCTGACCACTTTCGGCCCCTTCACCTTAACTTACGACCAGGAGGGGCACGTGGTCACCGCCACTGGCGGCGCTAACGGCTCGGCAGCGTTTGCCTATGACGGCGACGGCCGCCGTGTCCGCAAAGACTTCACCATCAATGGCTCCACCACATCGACTTACTACGTCTACGACGCGGGTGGCAACCTGGCAGCCGAATACTCCAATTCCCTGCAAAGTACCTCGGACACACACTTTCGGTTCCTCGACTGGCTGGGCACCACTCGTGCCGTCGTCGATCAAGGCAAGGGATTCGTGGCCCGGTACGACTACACCCCCTTCGGCCGCTTGATTGCCAGCAGTTCCTCGCCCGTGTTCATGTTGGGCCGAAATGCAATCCCCGGCTACCCCACCGAACCCAAGTCCCTCGGGCGCCAGACGCACTTGTTTACCGGCAAGGAACGGGATAAGGAGATCGGAGATGCCGGGCTGGATTACTTTGCAGCACGGTATTTCTCGGCGGCGCAGGGGAGGTTTACCAGTCCGGATAAGCCGCTTTCGGATCAGAACGCACGTGATCCCCAGAGCTGGAATCTTTACGCCTACGTTAGGAATAACCCGCTTCGCTTCGTTGATCCAACCGGAATGAAGTGCGTCAACGGCGTCCACGATAAAACGGGAGACGCTTGCTTCGAAGCGACGGGAAGCACGCGGCAGGACAATGCCAGCCCTGGAGGAATAGTGGCAGGGTTCTTTAAGAGTCTCGCTAATCTCCTTATCGGCGCCTACAATGTAACAAGCGATATTACAGAACAGGTCGATGGCATACCGAACGGCGCGATCTCTTATCATCGGGTCACACCATTCGCGTATCGGAGCACCGCGGAAGATCGCGGCGCGGTAATCGGCGCGACGGTCACACTACTAGGCAGTGGCCTAGAACGATTAGGCCAGAGAACGGCAGAGATTGCGTTCTCTAGCCGGGCGGTGGCGGGAGTTGCCAAAGAAATCCAAGGGGGTGCTACTGCTGTCCGTGTAGCGACAAAGTCTGACGCGGAAGAGCTATTCTTACGTCTCTATCAGGGCGCCGGATATCGGAACAGCACCGGTATGTCCGCCACCGAGCCAAGAACTTCTTCGGGAGTAAGTCTGGCACCTACCATTGGGATACCGCTGCCGGCCATGGGCCAATGAATCCGCACGGAACGGGTCCGCACCTGCAAGTCCATACTTTCGACGGACCGATCGTACGAATCTTCTACGGACCGCAGAATTGAGAGCCATGCCGTTTCAACCTAAAACGCTGAACGCTTTTGACATGACACACAGAGAGGCTGCCTGCGAAATTCCAGCCACGAAGCCTAACCACCGAGCATTCGTTGCCGTCTACCCGCCATGGCCCGAGAAGGATGTTAACCAGTGGCGTGTTCGTCGATTCGAACTTCCCGTTGACATACTTGACCAAGACTTCGGCGAGGAAGATCTGATGAGCTCACTATTTTACAGATTAGAGAACTTAGCGGAGGTCGAAGGTCTTCTGAACCAGTGGGGTGTCGATCCAGGACGGCTGGATGCGCCATGGAAGTGCGACTACCCCCTATAGGCATCTGCGTTCTTCTATCTGAAGATCTTCCCTCGCAAAGTACTAGTAATGATCAGCCTCATGCTACCACTTCTGTCAGTTACCTTGTTTTTCGCCGCCCTTCCATTGGGCGCCCAATCCCTCGCCCCCACTTCTCCGGCGCGCGAGCATTTCTATTTCGCGGGCCGCCGCGTCGCGACGGACAACTTCCAGAACTGTCAGACGGTCGTGAACATCATTCACAATTTCCCGTCCTCCGCGTCTCAGAAG
>JAEUQF010000462.1 GCA_016789745.1 Bryobacterales bacterium | reverse complement strand
AGCATCCGCTGGCACATCGTTGAACCCGGCGACACCCCGCCCGAGGACGCACCCTTCACCGTCCACGTCGATCGCTTCGCCCCAGATGACTGCACCCCGGACGCGCTCGCTTCCACTTACCTCCCCGGCGCCGCCATCACCATCTTTGCCGACCGCATCCATCGCCGCATCGAATCCGCCCACCCCTCGGTGCGCCGCAAAATGCTCGCCTACGTCATCGCCCACGAACTTGCCCACGCCATCCAGGGCATCGCCCGCCACTCCGAGGACGGCATCATGAAAGCCTCTTGGACCAATGTCGACTTCGCCGCCATGCTCTTCGACGAGTTCAAGTTCAGCCGCTTCGACGCCATCCTCATCCGCCAGCGCGCCACGCTCCCCCGCGCCCAACGCCAACCACCCCGTCCGCCCCCCTCTGGGTCGGAATAGTACACTGCCTTCATGAACGCTGAGACGTGGGAGCGAGCCCAGGTTCTCTACCACGCCGCACTCGCACTCCCCGCCGAACAGCGCCCGGCGTTCCTCGCGGAAGCCTGCGCCGCCGACACCTCCCTTCACAAAGAGGTCGAATCTCTCCTCTCCTACCACGGCCGCTCCGACGAACTCCTCGATCGCCCCGCCTGGGATCACCTGCCCCCGCCCAACTCCGCAGACCCGCTTCACCCCGGCCAGGTTGTATCCCACTACAAACTGATCGACATTCTGGGCAAGGGCGGCATGGGCGTGGTCTGGCGCGCTTCCGACCCCCTGCTCAAACGCCAGGTCGCCATCAAATGCCTGCCCGCCTCCGATGCCGCCGACCAGGATCGCCGTATGCGCTTCCTCCAGGAGGCCCGTTCCGCCGGCGCCCTCAATCACCCCAACATCGTCACCATCCATGACATCTTCCACGACGAGGGCGCCACCTTCCTTGTCATGGAACTGGTCGATGGCAAGCCGCTCGACCAGATCATCGCCGCCGGCGTCTCCCGCAAGAACGCCCTATCCTACGCCATCCAGATCGCCGAAGCCCTCGAAGCCACCCACCGCATCGGCATCATCCACCGCGACCTCAAACCCGCCAACGTCATGGTCACCGCCACCGGCCGCGTCAAGGTCCTCGATTTCGGGCTCGCCAAAAACATCAGCCTCCCCAGCCCTGCCGACCCCGCCCAGAGCAAACCTCCTACCGCCCGCGGCATCATCGCTGGAACCGTCGGCTATATGAGCCCCGAACAGGCCGAGGGACGCGAAGTGGATACCCGCTCCGATATCTTCAGCTTCGGCACCCTGCTCTACGAATTGCTCTCCGGCAAGCCGGCTTTCCCGGCTTCCTCTGCGGCCCTCACTCTCGCAGCCATCCTCCAGGACCACCCTCCGCCGATCGCCGCCATTCCGCCCGACCTCGCCAAAACCCTTGATCGCTGCCTCCGCAAAGACCCGGAACGCCGCATGCAGCACATCGGCGACGTCAAACTGGCCCTCGAAGAGGTCCGCGATCAACCTGCCCCAGCGCCCCCGCCCGCCCGCGCCTACCAGTGGCACTGGCCCCTGACCACCGCCCTCCTGCTCGCGGTCGCCGCCTTCATCCTGGCTTGGAACTACCCGCGCCCCGCCGATCCGCCCCTCACCTCGCAGCCCCTCACCGCCTTCCCCGGCAGCGAAACCGGCCCCGCCCTCTCCCCCGACGGCAACCAGGTCGCCTTCAGTTGGAACGGCACTAACCAGGACAATGCCGACATCTACGTCAAACTCGTCGCCGGCGGCCCCCCGCTGCGCCTGACCACCGACCCCGGCCGCGACCATGCCCCCGCCTTTTCCCCCGACGGCAGCCAGATCGCCTTCCTCCGCACCAGCGGCGCCCGCGATGTCCGCACCTCCATCCTCCTCGTCCCTGCCCTCGGCGGTCCGGAACGGGAGTTCGCCACTCTCGTTTCCCGCCTCGACCGCGACACCGGCCTCGCCTGGACCCCCGACGGCGAGTCCATCGCCTTCGCCGACCAGACCTCCCCCACCGACCCGCGCTTCTCTGTCTTTCGCGTCTCCCTCCAAACCCGGGAACGGCACCGCCTGACAACACCTCTCCCGGGCACCATCGGCGACCTGAACTTCGCCTTCTCCCCGAATGCGCGGCAGATCGCCGTCGCGCGTCACGGCACCTTCAGCAACGCCGACCTGTACGTTCTAAACCCCGGCGACGAATCCTCCGCCCGCCGCATCGCCACCTCCCACGCCTCCATCGGCAGCCTCACCTTCACCCCCAATGCCAAGGAGATCGTCTATTCCTCCGACGGGACACTCTGGCGCTGTTCGCTTGCCGGTTCCCCCTCCCTTCCCCTGGCTCTCGCCGGCGTCGAAGGTGCCGCCGAAGCGCCCTTCCTCTCCCGCTCCGGCCGCCTCGCCTACTCGCGCACCGCCTTCGACAACAACCTCTGGACGCAGCACCTGGATAGCGGCTCCTCAACCCACCCCATCGCTCGCTCCACCCTCATCGATAACTTCCCCCACATCGCCCCCGACGGCACCCGCATCGCCTTCGCTTCCACCCGCACCGGCAAACTCGAAATCTGGACCGCCTCCATCGACGGCGCTGATGCCATGCAGGTGAGCTTCCTGCGCGCCGCCGCCCATTCCCCCAGATGGTCTCCCGATGGTAAGGTCATCGCCTTCGCCGCCCTTGTCGACGGCAACCGCGACATCTACCGGCTCGATGCCGCCGGCGGCAACCTCCGCCGGCTCACCACCGAACCTTCCGAAGATGGCCGCCCCAGTTGGTCCCGCGACGGCCGCTACCTCTACTTCTACTCCAACCGCTCCGGCCCCCAGGAACTCTGGAAAATGCCTGCCAACGGCGGAACACCCGCCCAGGTAACCACCGGCGGCGGCCATTCCGCCGAAGAGTCACTCGACGGCCGCTACCTCATCTACTCCCGTTCCCCGGTGCCCGCCCGAGGCTTGTTCCTCTTGCCGCTGTCCGGCGGCGCCCCCCGCCAGATCCTCCCCGATGCCCTCTCCGGCTGGTGGGCTGTCACCCAACGCGGCATCTACTTTGCCTCGGCTTCCAGGGCACCGGCCGAACTCGCCCCGCCCATCCCCATCCTTCTCCACGACCTCCGCACCGGCACCACCTCCCGCGTTGCCGAGATCCGCAAACCCATCAACACCGGCGCGGCAGGCCTTACCGCCAGCCTCGACGGCAAACGGCTCGTCTGGGCCCAGACCGACCATGACGACTCCGACCTCCTCCTGATCGAGAATTTCCACTAGCGGGCTTGTACCGGAGGGACGCCTCGCTCACGTCAGACTAGGTGATACCCTACAATCATGCGCAAACTTCTGTTCACGTCCGTTTTTCTGGGAACGTCGCTCTTCGCCGGCGACATGGTGGGCTGGATCAGCGATAGTGCCTGCGGCGCCGCCAACGCCAGCGCCGACAAAGGGGCTCGTGAGTGCGCTTCGGCCTGCATCAAGGGCGGCCACAAAGCCGTGTTCGTCTCCGACGCCGACAACAAAGTCTACAAGATCTCCGATTCGGCCCAAGCCGCCAAGTTCCTCGACAAGAAGGTCAAGGTAGCCGGCACCGTCAAGGGCGACACCATCGAACTCAAGTCGATCGCCTACGCCCAGTAATCCGGCGCGACCTTTGCCAGCCAGCCACCGGCCGCTTCCACCAGCGCAGCGTCAGCGTTCTGATTCGGATTCCGGCAGTCATAGATAATCTCTGACTGCCTCTGCGCTCTCACGGGAGTAAAGGCGTTCACAATCCCCCTGCTGTTATCGAACATGAAGGTTATGTCCGCGATTTCGGCAGCCAATCGGATGGCCTGCTGTGTTCGTGGAAACCGGCTTCGAAGCTTATCTTCGGGAACGTCGTGCCCGCCTTGCCTCCTCCTGGTGGCTACCCGCAGTATGGAGAGCTCGGCGCTGCTTAGGCCAACGAATAGGAGAGCTACTCGGTAGTCTTGGGCCTGGAGCTTGCGAATCAGGTCGGCCTTGCTTTTGATTGAGCCGTCAGGCTGCGCCTCGAAGTGAGAGAACACCGTTTCGAACGCGAAGGGCAGCCGGTACTTCATCGTCAACTCCAGAAATACTTGCACGCTTTGTTGTGAGAGCCTCTGCCAACGCTCATCTTCGTCTCGAAGACGGATTGCCCAGGGCCGCAGCTGATCATCAGATCCTGGAGGCGGAAGCAGCGACAGCGTGAGGCGGTCCGCGTTAGCCAGGGGCATCTGCAGATCATCCGCCAGATGGTTGTACCAGAGACTGGATTTGCCCGAGCCGTTGTGACCAGCGACGACAATAGCCAGCGGCTTATCTCTGGTCATTTCCTCCCGAAGCAGATTCGAGACTACAGCTAAGTCCCGCACGAGTGCTATTGCGCGCGCTTCACCGGCCGAAAGCGCCCACCGACTAACCGTCCCAAAGTCTTATTTCCCGCTTCGTCCTCACGGACAAACAGAGTCATGTCCTTGGGGTACACGGAATACGCATAAACGCGTTTACCGGGTAGTCCGCGAAAGAACTTTTCACGGTTAATTTTCACACCACGAGAAGCCTTTCGCAGCAACTCGGGCAGAGCCTCGATGTCAAGCTTTGGAGCGTCTGTTGTGCCGGAGCGTTTCATGAGCTTCACCGATCCCTACCGCCAGTATAGCGCTAGATACTTCGCACCCCCATCGTCATCACATCCTCCACCCGCAGCGCTTCCTTCACCACGAACGGCTCGCCATACTTCACTCCAATCAGGTTCCCGTAGAAACGTGCGATGGAGTGCAGCCGGTCGCGGATCTCTTCCTTCTTCGGAAACAGCGCCGCGCCGTCTTCGTGGTCCCCGTACTGCGATTCATACGCCAACAGGGCCGCCATCCGCCGGTCGAACTGCGTCGTGATATCCACCACGAACGACGGCGTCACGTTGGCATACATCGACGCATACAGAATCTTCACCGGCCGGTGCGGCACAGACTCGCCTTCGTCCAGCTTCTTCAGTCCCGACAGGAAACAGCTTTCGTAGCAAAGCTTCGACGCGTTGTAGTGGTCCGGGTGCCGCCCTTCCCAATAAGGGAGAATCACCACCCGCGGGCGCAGCCGCCGCAACTCGCCCACCAGCGTCATGCGCGCCATCAGGTTGTTCTCGAGGCGCGCATCCGGGAAACCGATGTTCCCGCGCCATGCCGCCAGCATGTGTTTCGCCGCCACGTGCGATTCAGCCAGGCGCGTCGCCACCGTACCGCGTGTCGCCATGTCGCCGGCCGTCAGATCCAGCACGCCCGTGCGATAGCCCATCTCGGCCTGGCGGATCAGCGTTCCGCCGCACGTCTGTTCCACATCATCGGGATGCGCCGCGATCGCCAACAGGTCGAGCGGCTCAAAGTCATCAGCAAGATCGAGCATAAGTTACCAGTGCAGGTCGTAGCGGTGCCGGTAGCGGTCGTTGGTTCCCATCACTCGCACCAGCAGGTAGCCGGCGACGAAGCCGCCAATATGGGCGAACCACGCCACGCCACCTTGCGATACGTTCGAGTGGCCGATCTCGCCCACCCCGCTGAACACCTGCAGAATAAACCAGTATGCCAGGATCAGCACCGCTGGGATCTCAATCAGTTGGATGAAGATGAAGATGGGCACAAGGGTTAAGATCCGCGAGTGCGGAAACTTAGCCATGTAGGCACCCATCACGCCGGCAATCGCCCCGCTGGCCCCGATGGTGGGCACCCGCGATCCGGAGTTCAGCATCACGTGCACCAGACCCGCCGCCACCCCGCACGCCAGGTAGAACAGGATGTACTTGCCCTTGCCCAGCACATCCTCCACGTTGTCCCCGTAGATCCACAGGAACCACATGTTGCCGATCAGGTGCATCCAGCCGCCGTGCAGGAACATGCTGGTGAACACCGTCAGGTAGTGAAACCGCGCCGGCACGATGCCGAACGTGGAGATGAATTCGTTGCGGCTGAAGTCGTCCAGCGACACCTCAAACAGGAACAGCACCACGTTCAGGACAATCAGAATGCCCGTGACGATTGGGGCGCTGTAGCTGGGTTGGGTGTCGCGTAATGGGATCATCGCCCGGCGGTATGGCCATACCGGCCGGCGAACTCCGGATGGATGCGCCGCTCGGCCCGAGCCATCAACGCCCTGGCCTCCGCTGCCGTCGCAATCCCACCCCGAGCGCCCAACGCCCGGCAGTTCAACGCCGCCATGGCATTGGAGAACTCCAGCGCATCCGGCACGTCCATCCCCTCGAGGACAGCATAGCAGAAGGCCCCGTGGAAGACGTCTCCGGCACCGGTGGTATCGACACAGTTCACGACAAACGCCGGCGAGTAGTACACCTGCCCGTTTACCCGCGCCAGGGATCCATAAGAGCCCAGCGTCATCGCCGCCACCGGGATCTTGTACTCCTGCTGCACCTTATCGAGCGCGTGCAGGGCGTCTTTCTCCTTGGTCCAGGCCACCGGCCACTCCTGGCTGGCAACCAGGTGCGTGACATACGGCAGCACCTTCTCGAAGCCCGGATAGATGGTGTCGACATCCACCGTCACCGGCATGCCATGCTCGCGGGCGATCTGCGCGGCGCGCTCGACGGCTTCGGTATCGTGCCCATCAATGTGCAGCAGGCGCGCGTTGCCGATCATCTCATCGGTCATCTCTTCGGGCTGCATGCGCAGCTCTTCCGGCCGGCTCCAGAAGACGGTGCGCTCACCGGTGGTGCGATCGATGATGATGTACGCCGTCTGGTTCGGCACGCCCTTGCGCACCAGCACATGGTCGAGGTTGATACCCGTGTTCTGCAGGCTCTCCATCTGGATCTGGCCGCGCAGGTCATCGCCGACCGTGCCGACGTACTTGGTCCGCAGCCCCAGCCGCGCGCACGTTACCATGGCGCTGGCCACCTGGCCGCCGGGGCTCATCATCTCCTCATCGAAAGCCACCTTCCCGGCATACGGGGGGAAGTGCGGCACCAAAATCACGGTATCGGTTGCGTTTAGGCCAACGCCCACGACGTCGAAATCGGGCATAAGCTACGAATGGTAGCACCTTAGGTGTTTTCCGGAGAAACTCTTTGTCCGAACCCGTGTTTCCAGTTACGTGGCTATGAGCAAAACAAAACAAAGAACAATCTTCGCCGCCACAGTGCTTGTCGCTGTGTCCGGCGCTTACATCTACGCTCAGGAGCAGGAGACGACGGAGGAACTCCCGGAAGGGCACGCCAACTGTTCGCTGTTCGGCGCCGAACGGGAACGCTGGACCCGGTCCGGTCTGGCGGCCCAGGCAAAGCGGGATTTCGAGTTCAGCCGGATGACATCGGAGGTCGTCCGGAACCTCGCCCCGCTCGATAAGGACGGCGGCCGCCCGGCCGACTCCAACAACGTCATCGACCGCTATCTGAGCCAGTCCTGGAAGGACGCCGGCGTCACCCCCGCCAACAAATCGACCGACGCGGAGTTCCTGCGCCGGGTAACGCTGGACCTTACCGGGCGCATCCCCACCCAGACCGAAGTGGAGCGCTTCCTGGCCGACAACAGTTCCGACAAGCGCGACAAGCTCATCGATACGCTGCTGCAATCGGCGGCCTTCGTCGACAAATGGACCATGTTCTTCGGCGATCTGCTCAAGAACACCGTCCGCACCACGCAGGTGGTTCGCTACGCCGACGGCCGCAATGCCTTCTACAACTGGATCAAGGACGCCGTCGCCACCAACAAGAGCTACGATCGCATAGCCTCCGAACTGATCACCGCCACGGGCGCCAACAGCTACCAGAAGGGCGACGTCAATTGGGTGATCGGCGGCTTTGTGACCGGCGGCCCGCAGCAGGACATCTTCGACCAGCAGGCATCGAATGTAGCGGAGACGTTCCTGGGCCTGGGCCACATGAACTGCATCATGTGCCACAACGGGCGGCGCCACCTGGATACGCTGAGTGTCTGGGGCGCGACGGCCACACGCACGCAGGCCTACCAGCTTTCGGCCTTCTTCGCCCGCACCTCCATGGTGCGCGTCCGCATCGAAGCCAATCAAGCCACTCCCTACTACTGGACGGTGGAGGACAACACCCGTAACCGCACGGACTATCAGCTCAACACCACCACCGGCAATCGCCCACCACGGACGGCCATCGGCACCACTCGTACCATCGCCCCCGAGTATCCCTTCAACGGGGCCAAGCCCGCCGCCGGCGAGAACTACCGCGTCGCTCTGGCGCGGGAGGTAACCAAAGACTTCCAATTCTCCCGCGCCGCCGTCAACTATATCTGGAAGGAGTTCATGACGAAGGCGTTTGTCGAGCCGACCAACCAGTTCGACCCGGCCCGTCTCGATCCGGACAACCCGCCGGCGGCACCCTGGTCCCTCCAACCCTCGCAGCCGCGCCTGTTGAACGCACTGGCGCAAACGTTTATCGACCAGAAGTTCGACATCCGCGCGCTGATGAAGACCATCGTGTCGAGCGAGGCCTATCAGCTATCCAGCCGCTATAACGGCGAGTGGAGCCCGGCCTGGGAGAACCTCTACGCTCGCAAAATGCCGCGCCGGCTGTGGGCCGAGGAGGCACATGATGCCATTGTGCAAGCCAGCGGCATCGGCGTGAACTACGCGGTGAACGGGCTGGGTACGGTGAATGCGGCGATGAAACTGCCTGATGTCGTCGGCACGCCCGGTGGCGCCGCGGGCACGTGGCTGGACAGCTTCTATCGCGGCAATCGCGACACCGAGGACCGGCGAGGAGAAGGCTCCACGCTCCAGGCACTCAACCTGATGAACGACAACTTCGTCGTGAGCCGTTCGCGGGCGAGCGGCACGGTGGAAACCGGCAGCCTGCTGCGCCGCACGCTCACGCAGGGTAGCGATGAGCAGTTGACGCGAATCCTTTACCTGAACGTTCTCTCGCGCCAGCCGAGCACCCAGGAATTAGGACTCGCGGCGGCGCACCTGCGCAGCGGTAATCGCCAGCAGAGGGCGGAAGATCTTCTCTGGTCCCTCTACAACAAGGTCGATTTCATCTTTAACTACTAATCGGAGGAGAGCCATGCAAGGCCAGGAGAAATTCAAACAGTTCGTGACGAAGCATCCGCATCGCCACGCGTTCGCAGCCACACGGCCCTTCTTCACACGGCGCCGTTTCTTTGAAGTACTGGGAGCCGGATTCGGCGGAGCGGTGCTGGCGCAGCCGGCATTCACGCAGAACACCGGCGTGGTGGCCCGCGGCAACCCGGCGCTGCTCAACAAGGCACGCAACGTGGTGTTCGTGCTGCTGCCCGGGGCGCCGTCACACACCGACACGTTCGACCTCAAGATGCTGAACGGCACCACACCCACCAGCTTCAATCCGGAGACGGTGAACGGCATCCTGTGGCCCACGGGCCTGATGCCGAAACTGGCGGCAAACCTGCCCGATATGGCCATCGTGCGCAGTGTGCGTTCGTGGGCACTGCAGCACAACCTGGCGCAGGCCTGGGCGCAGATTGGGCGCTCGCCGGCGGCCGCGTTAGGCGACATCGCGCCGAACATCGGGAGCATCGTTTCGGTGGAAAAGAAGGGCGAGCGCCGCGCCACCGACACCTTCCCCACGTTCCTCGGGTTGAATGCCAATGACATGATCGGTTCCGGCTATCTCAATGCCGCCTACGGGCCGGTGAAGTTCACACCCGCGCAGAGCGGCTTTCCCGACACCACCAACCCGGACGGGCAGGCGCGCTTTGAACAGAAGTTCAGTCTGTTGCAGTCGCTCGAAGGCGACCTGCGAAAGGGCACGACGCTCAGTTCGCAGGTCACCGACTACGACTCGTTCTATCAGTCCGGCAAGGGCATGATGTTCAATGCCAAGGTGGACCAGGCGTTCCGCTACACGACGCAGGAGGCGCAGCGCTACGGCAACTCCGGCTTCGGCAATGCCTGTCTCACGGCTTACAAGGTGCTGGCCGCGGATGAGGGCACGCGCTATGTGCAGATCAACTTCGGCGGGTGGGATCACCACGCGGCCATCTACGATGCGGCGAATCTGCCACGGATGACGGGTATGCTCGACAGCGGTCTGTCGGCTCTGTTGAGCGACCTCAAGACGGGCGGTCTGTTGAACGAAACGCTGGTGGTCGTGATGGGCGAATTCGGCCGTACCACGGGAGCCCTGACAGGCCAGGGCGGCCGCGACCACTACAGCCAGCAGTTCGCGGTGTTCGCCGGAGCGGGCATCAAGGGAGGCCGCGCGCTGGGGGCCACCGACGAGGCGGGCGCCGAGGTGAAGGAATTCGGCTGGTCGCGCGACCGCGAAGTGCGCTTTGAGGATATCGAGGCCACCATTTACTCGGCACTCAATATCAACTACACCAACATCCGCTACGACGACCCGTTCCAGCGCGGCTTTGAGTATGTGCCGTACGCGGACCAGGACCTCTACGGGCCGATCCACGAATTGTGGAGTTAGAAGGGCCTAGGCGAGCAGGCTGCGGGAAAGCATCTCTGGGCCGCCGATGAACGCAGAGGAACGCAGATAAGCTCTTTGTATTGAATCGGCGTTTATCGGCGCTAATCGGCGGCTAAGTCCGATATGGGGCTTTCGGTACCCTGCTAGCGCTCCACGATGATGGTCTCGCTCTCGTTCGAGTCGATGCGGCTGTAAACGAGGCGGGACCCGTCGGGAGAAACGGCGATATTGTCGGGGCCGCGCGGGCCGATGCCGGATAGCACGCGGCGGCGCACGCCGTTGAGCAGGTCGATCG
Organism: Bryobacterales bacterium; assembly: GCA_016789745.1. Taxonomy (GTDB): domain Bacteria; phylum Acidobacteriota; class Terriglobia; order Bryobacterales; family Bryobacteraceae; genus CADEFT01. Next base: position 19,710 of record JAEUQF010000462.1, on the reverse strand, counting down.
AGTCCACGATGCGATAGTCGGACGGGCCGGGCGGCACGAAGAACAACCCGCTGCCGCCTACGGCGAAGTCATTCTCCACCACCTCGCTGATCACCTGCTCGCTACCGTCAGCGATCTGGCGGCGCCACAGCTTCCTGCCCCGTGCGTAGATGATCTCGGTGCCCGAAGGGCTTTCGACAGCGATGTCGGCTCCGCCTTCGGTGATCTGTTGGGCATCGCCGCCGGCCGCCGGAACACGCCATAATTCGCGCTGGCCGGTGCGATTGGAGATGAAGTAGACAGACTTGCCGTCGCGGGACCAGGAGGGATAATCGTCTTCGGTTGCCGCTGTGGTAAGGCGGCGCGCCGTGCCGCCATCGGCCGCCACCACAAAGACGTCAGAATGCCCCTGCTGGCGGGCGTCGAAGCAAAGCGAGCGCCCATCGGGTGACCATCGGGGCCGGGCCGCCTGTGAGGCGCGCAGATTGGTGACGCGGTTGGGCGAACTGCCGTCAAGATCCGCTTCCCAGATTTCCCAGGTACCGGTGCGGTCGGAAGCAAAGGCGATGCGCCGTCCATCAGGGGACACGTCGGGGTCGAGCGAGCGACGCGTCGACCAGGCAATGCGCACCGGCTCCCCGCCGGCAACGGGCACCGACCACAGGTTCACATTCAGGATTCGGCGGGTGTAGGCCAGGCGCCGCCCATCCCGCGATAGCGACGGCCCGAAGGCATCGGGGCCGGCGCCGGTCTCCAGACGTGGAGTGCCGCCGCCGGCAGGGATGCGCCACAGCGTGAACAGGCCGGTGCGTTTGGAGGAATAGACGATCTCACGGCCATCGGGCGTCCAGGCAATGCCGGCAATGGGAGCGCCGTCGTTGGTGATGCGGCGCGGGTTGCCTTTGTTCACGTCAGCGACGTAGATATCCTGCGCGTCGAAACTGGGGCCCATGGTGAAGGCAATGCGCCAGCCATCGGGCGAGGCCGCCGGATGGGCCAGTTGCTGGTTGGGTACTTCCAGGAGTTTGGTAACCTCGCGGCTGCGGAGGGAGACCCGGAACAAAGTGGGCGGGCCGCCGGGACTGAGGCGGTCGGCAACCCAGATGGTGGCCCCATCGGCCGACCAATCCAACTGGCGGCCGGCAAAAACCGGAGGCAAATTATAGAGCGACGCTATTTTGGTCTCGCTGCCGCCGAGAGCGGGCAGGAAGAAGTAGCCTGCGTCATTGCCAACCAGCCGTGCGTAGGCGACGTAGTTGCCGTCGGGTGACCAGGCAGGCCACACCTCCGGCGCAATGCCCTTAGTAATGCGCTGCGCATTGCCGGTTTCAATGAGCTTGACGTAGATCGCGGACGACGCGGAGCCTTCCGGGTTCCAGCTATAGGCGATGCGATCGCCCTGCGGTGAGAAGACCGCGCCTTCCTTGACACCTTCCGAGCCATCGACGGCGACGTAGCGGGCCGTGGTGATGCTGGGGGTGCGCACGCGGAATTCGCCGATGGCCAGACCGAGCAGCAGCGTGCCGAGGCATGCGGCTCCGATCTTCCACCAGCGCGGCCAGGAATGCCCGACCGAAGGTGCAGTGGCGGGCGCGACACGCAGCAGGCCCTTCAGTTCGGCCTTGAGGTCAAGCGCCGATTGAAAGCGCAGTTCGCAATCGCGTTCGAGCGCCCGCAGCAGGATGCGGTCCAGTTCGGCGGGCAGAGCAGGCTCCACCTGGCGTGGCGGCGTGGGCTTGTCGGCCAGGATGTGGCGGAAGATCTCATTGGGCGAGGCACCTTGAAACGGCGGCCGGCCTGTCGACATTTCATACAGCACCACGCCGAGGGAAAACGTGTCGGTGCGGCTGTCGATCTCACCGCCGAGGATCTGCTCGGGCGACATGTAGAGCGGCGTGCCGGGCGTGCTGCGCCGGCGCGTCAAGGTGATCTCATCCTTGGCCGCCGAGGACCGCATGCGCTTGGCAAGGCCGAAATCGAGCACCTTCACTTCGCCACTCCGGCAGAGGAAGATATTGGCGGGCTTGATGTCGCGATGGACGAAGCCTTCGGCATGCGCGGCGCCAAGCGCTTCGGCGACGGCTATGGCCACGGTCACCGCTTCGAGCACGCCCATACGGGAGCGATCCAGGCGCTGGCGCAGCGTTTCGCCATCCAGCAGTTCCATGGTAAGGAACGGACGGCCTTCCCATTCGCCCACATCGTAGAGCCGGCAGATATTGGCGTGTTCCAACACCGATGCGGCCCGTGCTTCGCGGCGGAAGCGTTCAAGGAATTCCTTGTCGCCGGCCAGTTCCGGCAGCAGGATCTTGAGCGCGACTTCGCGGCCGAGGCGTTCGTCCTTGACCCGGTAGACCTCGCCCATACCGCCCGCGCCCAGTTTGCCGATGACGACATAGGGGCCAATGCGGGCGCCCTCTTCGACGACGCCGGCTTCTACGCGCCAGCGGCCGGATTGCTCCTCGGCATCTTCGTGAGCCGACAGCAGCGACTCCACCTGGTCCCGCAAATCGGAATCGCCATGGCAGGCGCGGGTGAGAAACTCGTTTCGCTTGTCGCCGCGGAGTTCCAGCGCCTGGTCAAACAACTCACCTACCCTGGCCCAGCGCTGTGCATCCACAGTGAACTATTTTGCCGCACTGCTGATCCGTCCGGAGCGGCGGCATCGCGTGAAACAGGCAGAGGGGACGACACCTCGAATCGATCTGGAGGATTCACAACCATGAAGAAGTCACTGGGGTTGGCCTGTGTCTGGCTAGCCCTGACAGTTCCGGCATACCAAGCCGCACCTGTCAATGAGCCTGTCGCGCGCAATCAGGCGTTACACCAAGCCATTCGCAAGGGCGACGCCGCGCGGATGAAGCAACTGTTGGAACAGGGCGCCGATCCGAATGCCACCGATGAGAAGGGCACGCCGGCGCTGATGAACGCGGTTCTGTACATGAACGCCGATGCGGTGCGTATGCTGGTCCGCCGCGGCGCGCAGGTGAACACGAAGAACGGCGCGGGCGCGACGGCGCTGATTTGGGCGGCGGGCGATCCGGCGAAGTCCAAGATCCTGATGGAAGCAGGCGCGGATGTGAACGTGCAGTCGGGCCCGGGCCGTACGGCGTTGATGACAGCGGCCGCGGTACCCGGATCGGCGCCGACGGTGAAGATGCTGCTCCAGAAGGGCGCGGCGGTGGATGTGAAGGATCGCATCGATGGGATTCCCGTGCTGCCGACAGGCGGGGGCAGGGGTACGGCGTTGATTGATGCCGCGCGGCTGGGCGATGTGGCGTCGATCAAAGCGCTGCTGGCAGCGGGCGCGGATGTGAATGCCAACGATGGGCATAACGGGTCGCCGCTGTCGGAGGCGGTGCTGTACGGACGGCAGGACGTGGTGCAGATGCTGTTGGCCAAGGGCGCCAAGGTCGATACCACGGTGACCCCGATCCGCATGCCGTTACTAACGCTGGCGGCGATGCGGCGCGATGCGGCGATGATCCGGACGCTGGTGGCGGCCGGTGCCGATGTTAATGCCGCCGATGCCACGGGCGCCACGCCGCTGCTGTGGGCGGCTTATGGCGAAGCCAACAACGAAGCGGCCGTGGAGGCGCTACTGGAGGCGAAGGCGGACGTGATGGCTCGGAATAAGGCGGGCGAGTCGGCGCTCGATTGGGCGATGGCTCGTGGGGAGACCGCGGTGACGAAGAAGCTGCGCGCGTTGGGAGCGCCTTCGCGCACGGTGGCCCAGAAGCAGGCCGTAAAGGGCGCGGGCGTGGATGTGCCGCTCGAAACGACGTTGGCGAAGTTGCTGCCGGCCAAGGAGACGCTGCGCGCCAGCGGCTGCGCCACCTGCCACAATCACACGCTGCCGTTGGTGGCGGCGACGGCTGCCGCGCGCAAAGGCATCGCGGTGAACACCGAAGCGACGGCGATGATCGCCAAGCAACTGATGGGCATGATGACGCCTGCAACCGAGATGCTGGCCGAAGGCAGCGATGCGTTTCCGGACATGACCGTGACTTCGGGCTACGTCGTGGAAGCGATGGCATCGCAGACCATGCCGGCCAGTGATCTGACGGTCGCGATGGTTCACAACCTATTGCTGAAGCAGACGGCGGAAGGCCGCTGGGTGGGCTGGGCGCCGCGTCCGCCGATCGAAAGCGGCGACATCCAGGCCACCGCGCTGACCATCCGCACGCTGACGCTGTATCCGATTCCGGGCCGCAAGGCGGAGATCGACGAGCGGGTGCGGCGCGGCGCGGCATGGCTGGCCAAGGTGCAGCCGGCGACCGGGGAGGAGCGCATCATGAAGCTGTTGGGATTGCACTGGGGCGGGGCTCCGGCGGCGCAGGTGAAAGAAGCAGCCCGGCAGTTACTGGCGGCACAGCGCGAAGACGGCGGCTGGGCGCAGTTGGACTTGCTGGAGAGCGACGCGTATGCCACGGGCAAGGCGATGTATGCTCTGCAGCAGTTGCGCGGTTCGAAGAGCATGCCCGCGACGGCCGAACCGGCCATTCGCAAGGGTGCGGCGTATCTGAAGCAGACGCGGCAGGCTGACGGCACCTGGCATGTGAAGACGCGCGCGTTCCCGTTCCAGCCGTTGAAGGATAGCGGCTTTCCGCACGGGCGCGATCAATGGATTTCGGCAGCGGGTTCCAGTTGGGCGGTGATGGCTCTGCTGGAGGCCGAGAGTACCCCTACTAGTCGGGCAAAGCCGGCGTTGAAGACCCGCCGGGTTGCTGACTGAGGGCACGTTGGAGAAACGCGCGGGCAACCAACCAGTCGCGTTTCACGGTCGGTGCGGAGACGCCGATAACCTCGGCGGTCTCCTCAATCGACAAACCACCGAAGTAGCGTAGCTCGACGATTCGCGCCTGGCGTTGATCGAGCTTCGCCAGTTGTTCCAGGGCGTCGTGGATGGCGATCACATCCTCGTCGGCCTGGAAGGCCGGCTCAGGCGCATCGTCGAGAGACACCTTAGGCCCGCCGCGCTTCTTAGCGTTGCGGGCTTTTGCGTGGTCGACCAGGATGCGGCGCGACATTTCGGAGGCGACCGCGAAGAAGTGGGCGCGGTTCTGCCAGCGGGCTTCTTTCTGGCCCACCAGGCGCATGTAGGCTTCGTGGACCAGGGCGGTTGCTTCGAGCGTGTGGTCGTGGCGCTCGCGCATCATTTGGCGGCGGGCCAGACGCTTCAATTCCTGGTAAACCACGGGAGTGAGTTCGTTGAGAGCGTCCTTATCGCCTGCGCTCCAACGCTCCAACAGAAGGGTGACGTCCTTGGCTGGCTCGGCTTTCATGGCCCCCCTGATGGTAACGCAGGCATTCCGACCCAGACAACCGATGTTTCGAGGAGTGGACGAGTGTCGAGCAGATAAGGCACGCGGACCCTCGTCAGGTAAGCCCGCGTGCCATCTCTTCCTCCGAGCGAATGGGAGCCGGTTTATGTTTGAGGCCTGCCGTCGGTTCACCGGCTTGAAGCCGGGCAGGCAATAACGCAATGTTCGCGTTCGCTACTTAGAAGCCAAAGCGCCAACAGGTGTTACTACGGTCGTATTCGAAGTAAGTGGCTAACCGTACACTCACTACTGTGAGAAGCCGCGCGTGACGAATACGGCCATCTGCCCGCGCGTGTTGCCGTCCTCGCTGCAATAGGTGGTGGCGGTGCAGCCGGCGGTGATGCCGAGTTCGCGCAGTTTCTGGATATAGGCGTAGAACGGATGCGAGCCCGGGATATCCGTAAAGAAGGCGGTCGACGGATAGGGGAACGTCTCGGTGGCACTGATGCCGAGCAGGGCGCGGACGAGGAACGCCGCCATCTGGCCGCGCGTGACCGTGGCATCGGGGCAATAGGTGCTGGCCGTACAGCCATTGGTAACGCCGAGATCGCGCAGTTTCTGGATGTAGCGGAAGGAGGCGTGCGAGGCCGGCACGTCGGCGAAGTAGGGCACGGTGTTGTAGGAGAAGTTTTCTCCGAGCAGGGAGCGGACGATGAAGGCCGCCATCTCCGAGCGGGTCATGAGCGACTCGGGGCAGTAGTCAGTGGGCGAGCCGTTACAGCCGGTGGTGATGTTGTTCGCACCCAGGTAATTGATGTAGTTGAAGAACGGGTGGCTGGTAGGCGAATCGTTGAACAGAGGCGAATCGGCGCCGCGCTGCAGGTAGCGGAGCGTCTGGCCGGCAACGACCACCGAGCCGGGGCGCGGAATCCAGCCCGTGTTGGCGGCGGCATCAAACGTGAAGGAGCCCGAACCGGTGGCCGATTTGCTGCCGGGGAAGGTGATCCACGGGGTGCTGCTGGTGGCAAGCCAGGCGCAGCCGCTCTGTGTCTGGACGGAGACGGTATAGGCGCCGGTGCTGGCCGGAAGCAGCGCGGAGGGTCCGGTCAGGGTGTAAGTGCAGTTGGCCGGAGCCTGGGTAATGGGGAACGTGGCGCCGGCGGCGGAGAGGCTGGAGGACCGCGGGGCAGTGAGGCTGTTCAAGTCCACCCTGTAGCGGATGAGACCGCTGCCGGTTCCGCTGCCGCCGGAGAGAATGGTGATCCAGGAGGCGTTGGACAAAGCCGTCCAGCTACAGGAGGAGCCGGTGTTGAGGCGCACGGTGCGAATGTCGCCGGAGGCAGCGACGGAGGCCTCTACCGGGGCGAAGGTGTAGCTGCAGACCGAGACGGAACCGAAGGCGGCCGTAACGGTGCGCGGCGCCGACATGGCCACGGAAGTGGGATTCGCGCTGCCAGAAGCATCGCCGCTCCAGCCGGTGAACTGCGAGCCCCCGCTGCCGGGGATGGCGGTGAGTTGGACGCTGGTGCCGGCGCCATAGTAGCCGTCGGGCGAGGTGGGGCTGGCCGTGACGCTGCCGTTGCCCGAAGTCAGTCGCGTGAGCAGGTATTGGGTCTGGAACGTGGCCGTGAGCGTGCCGGGGCCGGCGGTAATCGTCTGGGTCTGGCTGCCGCCGTTGCTCCAGGAGACAAACTGGTAGCGCGTGCCGCCGCTGGGTGTGGTAGACGGCGCGCTGACGGTATGGGTGGAGCCGGCGCTCCAGGGCGGGCTGTAAGGGGTCTGGACGGTTTGCCCGTCGACGATCAGCGGCAGGCCGGAGGGGCTGGTTTGCAGGGTGATGGACACCGCCGTGGAGTTAAAGTTGGCAATCACGGTGGATGGCTGGCCGATGCTGAACGCAAAGGGGTTCGACGAGCCGCCCTGGGTGCCGGACCACGACAGGAATTGATAGCCGGAGTTCGGCGCTGCCGTTAGCTGCACGGTGGTGCCGGCGGCGAAGTAGCCGTCGGGCGAGGTGGGCGAGACGTTGACGACGCCCCCACCGGCGGGGCTGGCCGTGGTGGTCAGCTGGTAGGCCGTGGCGTAATTGGCGGTGTAGGTGGCGGTAGAGGAACCGATGGTGAGGTTCTGGCTGGCGTTACCGCCCTGGCTCCAGGATTGGAAGGTGTAGCGGGTCCCGGTGCCGGTTTGCGTGCTGGCGGCGGCGACCGTGTGGGTGCTGTTGGCGGCCCAGGTGCGGGCACAGGGCGTCGTGCAGGCACTGCCATCGACGGTGAGTTGGAGTCCGCTGGGATTGGTGGCCAGCGTGATAGTGACGTTGCTGGTGGTGGCCGTGAAGTTGGCCCCGGCCGTAAGGGAGGCGCTGACCGTGATGGTGCGGGGATTGGTGGTGCCGGTGCCTAGGCCTCCCGACCAGTTGGTGAACTGATAGCCGCTGTTGGGGGCGGCAGTGAAGGTATAGCTGCCGGCCGCGTAGTAGCCGTCGCCGCTGCTGGGGCTGACGTTGATGGTGCCGCCGGCGCTGGGGTTGGCCGTCAGGTTGAACCGGTATTGGGTGGAGAAGTTGGCCGTGTAGGTGGTAGTCGAGGATGGGCTGACAGTCTGGGAGGGCGAGCCGCCGTTGCTCCAGGAGGTGAACGTGTAGCGGATGTTGCCGCTGGAGGCAGTCTGCGTAGCGGCTTCGATGATATGGGAACTGCCCGAGGTCCAACTCCGGGAGCAGGGGCTGGTACAGGAACTGCCGTCGACGGTGAGGGTACGGCCGGTGGGACTGCTGGTGATGGTAACCGTGATGGTGCCGCCGGATGGGGCGGACTGGTTCACGGAGATCGTCTGGCCGCCGGCCGAAATGCTGCCGGTGCGCGCGGAAGTGGTAGAGGCGATATTGGCGGTGAAACTGCCGCTGCCGGTCCCGCTGCCGTTGGTAAAGGTGATCCAGGAGTTGGAGGTGCTGGCGCTCCAGGCACAGCCGGACTGGGTGGTGACGGTGATGCTCTGGCTGGTGCCGGCCGAGGTGGGGGAGATGGTGGTGGGACTGACGGTATACGTGCAACTGCCGCCGGACGCGGTAGGTTTGAAGGCGGCGACCACGGTACGAATGTTGGTCAGTGCCTGGGCATTGTCGGCCGAATTGCTGGCGGAACTGGAGATGCCGGTGGCGTGGCTTTGGTAGCTGACCAGAGGGTTTGACCAGTAGTTGATGCCCGGGCAATAAACGTTCTCGCAGTCGTAGGCCATGATCGTGGCAAAGGCGCCAGTGCCTGTCCACTGGTAACCGAAGGCATAGGAATACGCGCCGTCGCCGGGGTCGGCGTTGTTGCGGTCATGCGCGGCGCCCATGTTGTGGCCCAGTTCGTGGGAGAAGGCATAGCCGGGGCCTGGCGCCCAGGCCTGCTCGACCACCGAGTAGGCATAAGACGTGAAGAAGGTATCGGTGGGACTTTGCAATTGATAGCCGAGACCGACGGTGCCGCCGTTGGCGCCATACCCGTGGATCCAGAGGCTGACCAGATCCGCGCCGTAGGTATTGCGGGCCGTGGCGACGTCATCCATGTAGCCGTCGCTGGTGTTGCGGATGCGGCTGAGCGCCAGACTGAGGCCGTTGCTGGCGGTTTCGTCGGTGGAGGAGTAGCTGGTTTCCATGGTGTGGACCAGCCGGAACTCGATCGGGATGCCGCTGTTCACCATGGACTGATTGGCTTCGGCCACGGCAAGGTTGATCTTGTTGAGGACAGCGCTGGCGTTGCCGAGCTGGGTGCGGACGCGGGCGGTGTAGGCAACGAGTACGTCAATCTGGGTGTCGCCCGCGGCAAGGCGCTCCGGCGGGTGCTTGGCGGCCGCGGCGGCGAGGGCGGCTTCGAATTCGGCGTCGGGAGCCGGGCGTTCCTCGGGTGGGATTTTGACGGCGTCGCTCATGGTGCGCACCGGGCGGGCTTCGGCCTGTTCGAGGACGTGGGTTTCGCCGTCGAACTGGCGGAGGGTGAAGAATCCGTCACTGTCGGTTTCGATGTTGGCGGAGATGATGTCGCCGGTGGCGGCCACCACGATACGGCCGCGACGCATACCCTGGAGGCGGCCGGTCCAGATGTAGGTGGATCCGTCCGGGGTCCAATAGCCGCGGAGTTCGTCGGCGGTGAAGGACGCGTCGGAGAAGAGGTCGAGTTGGAGTTGGCGGGGAGTGTCGGCGGGAGCGAGAAACGATTCCCGGTCCACCTGCACCAGGCGCGCCCGCCGGATGACTAATCCCGGCGTCGCTGCCCGGTCCGCCAATCGTTCGGCGGCAACCTTACTCGGACGCAGCAGCGCGCGCGGCTCCTGGGCCAGCGCCACAGGCAAACTCCACACGCAGATCCCGGCTACAAGGGCGGCGACAATACGCCCCGAAACTGACAATGCCATACGCAACCTCTGGCTGATCTTTCGATCGGCAGTACGCAATTTCGGGGAGAGAGCAAGACTAGGGTACTAATGCAAAATTGCACCAAAAGTTTCGGGAAGGCCTGAAGTTTTTCGATGGGTGCCTCAGGTTACTTAGAACCGTTCGGGTCAGAAGAAGCCGCGGGTGAGGAATGCAGCCATTTGCCCGCGGGTGGTGGTCTCGTCTGCACAGTAGGTTGTGGCCGTACAGCCCGAGGTGACGCCGAGTTCCCGCAACTTCTGTATGTATCCGAAGAAGGGATGCGCGGGGGGTACATCGGTGAAGAAGGGCGAGGCGGGGAACGGGAAGGTCTCGGTCGGCGAGATCCCTGCCAGGGCGCGGATAAGGAAGGCGGCCATCTGGCCTCGGGTGACGGGCGCGTCCGGGCAATACGAGGCGGCGGTGCAGCCGTTGGTTACGTCCAACTCGCGTAGCTTCTGGATGTAGCGGAAGGAGGCGTGACCAGCCGGGACGTCGCTAAAGTAGGGGGCTGACGGGGCAGTGAAGGTTTCGCCGTAAAGGGAACGAACGATGAAGGCGGCCATTTCGGCGCGGGTCATGACGGCTTCCGGGCAGTAGGTTTGGGCCGAGCCGTTACAGCCGGTCGTGACACGGTTGGCGCCCAGGAAGTTGATGGCGTCGAAGAAGGGGTGGGTAGGGGTAACGTCGGTGAACGAGGGCGCGGGGCTGCCGCTCTGGAGGTAGCGCAGGTTCTGGCCGGCAATCAGAAGGGTGAGCGGGCGGGGAACCCAGTTGGGATTGGCGGTGACGGCAAACGCGAGAGTGGCGGAGCCGGTACCGCTGCGGGCCGGGCCGAGGGTGAGGCCGTTGGAGGTGGAGGAGGCCGTCCAGGGGCAGTTGGGCTGCGTCTGGATGGAGACTGTGTAGTTGCCGGCGCCGGAAGGGACAGAAGAGGCGGCGCTGGAGAAGGCGTAGGTGCAGGCGGCGGGCGGCTGGTGCAGGGTGAAGGTGGACGAGCCGGCGGTGATGGTGCCGGTGCGGCCGACGGCGGTAGTGTTGGGCGGGATGAGCAAGCGGAGAGTGGCGGGGCCACTACCGCTGGGACTGGAGGCAACGGTCAGCCAATTGGCGCTGGAGGTGGCCGACCAGGCACAGCCGGGGGCGGCGAGGATGCGGAGGGAACGGAGGTCGCCGGAGCCCGGGACCGAGGTCTCGCTGGTGTCGAACGCCGGAGCGCAGGCATTGGCAGTGGCGAAGTTGGCGGTAACGGCGCGGGCGCCGTTCATGGCGACAGTGGCAGGGGTGGCGGATCCGGCAAGGTCGCCGCTCCAATGGGTGAAACTCGCCCCTGCGGCGGCGGCCGTGGCGGTTAGCTGGACCGAAGTGCCGGGGGCGTAGAAGCCGTCGGAGGAAGGCGGGACGGCGGCGATTTGGCCCGCGCCGGGCGGGTGGACCGCCAGGTTCAACTGGTAGACGGCATTGTAGTTGGCGATGTAGGTGGCGGGCGCATTGCCCATGGTGATGGACTGAGTGGCGGAGCCACCGTGATTCCAGTTGAGGAAGGTATAGCGGGCTCCGGAGGCGGTTTGCGACGCAGGGGCGCTGACGGTGTAGGTGCGGCCGGGCGACCAGGCTTGGGAACAGGGCGTGGTGCAGAGGGCGCCATCGACGGTGAGGGTGACGCCCGGAGGATTGGTGGTTAGCTGCACGGGCAGCGGCTGGATGCCGAAGTTGGCGGTGATGCTATATGGCGTGTTCAGGAACAGGGTCAGCGGGGAAACCGGGCCGCCGCCATGGCCCGACCAGGAGAGAAGCTGATAGCCGCTGGCAGGGTGGGGGGTGAGAGTGACCGGGGTGCCGGCATCGTAGAAACCGTCGGGACTGGCGGGCGCCATGGCGACGCTGCCGGCCGAAGACGGCGCGGCGGTGACGCTCAGGCGGTGCTGGAGTTTGTAGTTGGCGGTATAGGTGGCGGCGCCGGTGACGATGATGGTCTGGGAGAGGCTGGCGCCGGTGTTCCAGTTGAGGAAAGAGAAGCGAGTGGGGTCGCCGGCGGCGAGCGCGGTGGAGAGCGTATGGGTGGAACCGAGTGGCCAGCTGTAGGTACAGGGGGCGACACAGGTTTGGCCGTCGACGGTGAGGGAGGCGCCAATAGGGTTGCTGGTGACCGTAATGGGGAAGAGCGGACCGCTGCTGGCGGGTTGGCTGATATTGAGGATCGCCTGGCCCACCTGCACCAGGCCGGAGCGCGCCGTTTGTCCGTTGGACTGAATGGTGAGGCTGAAGCTACCGTTGCCGCTGCCGCTGGCGTTGTTGAGGCTGATCCAGGATTCGTAGGCAATGGCGGTCCACGAGCAGCCGCCGGAGGCAGTGACAGTGATCAGGAAAGTGCCGCCGGAAGCCGGTGGAGAAAGGCTGGAAGGCGTCAGGCTGTGGCTGCAGGCGAGGCTGTTCGAAAAGCCGGCCACCAGCGAGCGGGTGTTGCGAAGGGCCTGGGCGTTGTCGGCGGCGTTCGGAAGGGAGGCGGAGAGGCCGGTGGGCAAGCCCTGGTACTGCACGTCGGGGTTGGACCAGTAGTTGATGACCGGGCAATAGACGCCGTTGCAGGGGTAAGCCATGATGGTGCGGAACGGGTTGACAGAGCCGGAGTGCTGGTAACCGAAGGCGTAGGGGAAGGCGGAGTCACCGGGATTGGCGTTGTTGCGATCATGGGTGGCGCCCATCATGTGGCCGAACTCGTGGGACATGGTGAAGTAGGGGCCTAAGGCGAAGTTGTTTTCCACCACGGAGTAAGACCAGGAGGCGTGTGTCGCATCCGTAGGGTCATCCAGTTGGAAGGCGATGCCGACGACGCCTCCCATGGCGCCAGCGCCGTGGATCCAGAGGCTGACGAGGTCGGCGTTGTACTGGGCGCGGGCGGGCGGAACGTCGTCGAAGTAGCCGTCGGAGGGATTGCGAAGGCGCCAGAGGATGGTGTTGTGAGAGAGATTCGCTTCCTGGTCTTCCGGGTAAGCCACCTCCATGGCGCGGGCGAGTTGGAACTCGATGGGGATGTTGCTGTTCTGCATGGCCTGGTTGGCTTCAGCGATGGCCAGGTTGATGCGGTTTTCCACGGCCGCCGTACTGCCCATCTGCGAACGGACGCGGCCGGTGTAGGCAACCAGAACGTCGATGCGGGTATCGGCCGCGGCCTCGCGGAAGAGCTTGTCGAGGTCGGGCAGGGATAGCGCGGCGGCTGCCGGCGCGGGTGGACCGGCGCGGGGGATGCGGACGGTGTCAGTACCGGCGCGGGCGGGTTCGGGCTGCCCGCGTTCGAGCAGATGGGCGTTATCGGCCGGACGCAGCGTATAGAAGCCGTTTTCGCCGGCATCGATACTGGCCGAGACCAACGGGCCCGTGGCGGCCAGGACGACGTGGCCACGTTCGATGCCGTCGATGCGGCCGTGCCAGAGCCAGGTGCGGCCATCGGGGCTCCAATAGGAGCGGGTCTCCTGGACGAGGTAGCGGGTGCGTTCGTCGATGTCGATGGCGATGCGTCGTGGGGAGGTGGAGAGCGCCAGAAAGGCGTCATGGTTCACCTCCACACGGAGGGCACCGGAGCCGGGCACCGTGGAAGACCTGCGGACGATGTCGGATTTGGAGGGACGGAACAGGTCCCGGACGTCGGGCGGCGGCGCGCCAACAACGCTGAAAGCGAGCAGGGCGCCGAAGGCAGCGCGCTGCGCGATCGCAGTTGGCATGCTGTAAGGGGCTCTGGATAGCCCGTCTTCATTGTAGCCGAGTGGAGGCAATCGGCTATACTGGCCTTCTTGTGCAATCAACCGGATGGCTGCTTGTGGCAGCGTGCTTTGCCTTAGGTGGGTGTTCGCGGGAACCGGAATGGCAGCCGCTGCCGGCGCAACTGCGGTTCCAGCCCGACAAGGAGCCGCTGCTGCTGGGAATGAACTTCCGCACCCAGGATATGCATGCGGAAAACCACATTGTGCGCGGAACGCTGCCGGAGGGCCCGGGAGCGCAATGGCGCTGGGCGAATCCGGAGTTAGAATTGCGGTTTCAACTGGTGGAAAGCAAGCAGGCGTGGTTTTACCTGGATATCGTGCTGGCGGACGCGGTTTATAAAACCACGGGGCCGGTGACGTTTCACTTTTGGATTGACGATCATGAGTTCGCCACGACGACGGTAACGGGCGCCGGTCCGCATCATCTGGAATTTCCGGTGCCGGTTTCGTTGACAACGGCGGCGCTGCCGATTGCGGTGAAGGTGGTGGCCGACAAGTACCTGCAGGCAGAGGATAAGGTGAAGCTGGCGTACCTGCTGGTGGGCGGCGGCTTCAAACAGTAATGCCGCAGGCTTTATACATTGTGCTGGGTGTGGCCATGGCGCTGGCGTCGAGCTATGCGCTGGGGCGGCTGCTGTTTCAGTATCTGCGGCCGAGGTTCTATCGCGAAGAGGAGTTGCTGTTTTCGTGGCTGGCCGGGGCGTCGCTGCTGCATCTGCTGGTGTTTGCGACGCTGTTAACGGGCACCGCGCGAAAGAGCGTGTATGTGATCTGCACGCTCGCGCTGGTGGGCGCGGCCTGGAAGCGCGGGGCCTGGCGGCTGACGTCGGCGAGCCGTTTGCCGGCTTTACCCAAGCCGTGGCGCTGGCTGTTCTGGGCAGTGTACTTGGTGTACGGCTTCCTTTATGTCAGCAACGCCATGGCGCCGGAGATGAGTCCTGACGGCAGCGCGTACCATTTGGGTCTGGTGGGGCGCTATCTGCGGCAGCACCGGTTCGGCGGCATCACGACGTCGATGTACGCGAACCTGACGCAGGGCATCGAACTACTGTTTCTGTATGCCTATTCCATGGGACGGCACTCGGCGGCGGCGCTGGTGCATTGCAGCTTCACGCTGGCCATGCCGTGGCTGATGTTGAACCATGCGCGGCGCTTCGGCTATCCGCTGGCGGGCGCCTGCGCGGCGCTGCTGTTCTTCTGTTCGCCGGTGGTGGGCGTGGATGGCACGTCGGCTTATATCGACATAGGCGCGGTGGCGATTGTGTTTGCGGTGTTCGCGCTGCTGTCAATCTGGCGGGAGGAGCCGCAGCCGGCCCTGGTCTGGCTGATCGGGCTGCTGGCCGGCTACACGTTCGCGGTGAAGTATACGACGGCACTGGCGATTCCGTTCGCCGGATTGTGGATGCTGTCTACGTTGTGGCGATCGGGTAAGCCGTGGTTACGGCCGATGGCGGTGTTCAGCCTGCTGGTGGCAGTGATGGTGCTGCCGTGGATGATCAAGAACGCGGTGACGGTGGGGAATCCGCTGTCGCCGTTCTTCAACCGCTTCTTCCCGAACCCGCATGTGTTCATTTCCTTCGAGGAAGATTACATCCAGCAGATGCGGCGGTATGGCGATATCCAGGGGCCGCTGGCGATCTTCCTGGATCTGACGCTGCATGGCGAGCGGCTGTCGGGGCTGCTGGGGCCGGTGTTTCTGCTGTCGCCGCTAGCGTTGCTGTCAATACGCTTTGCCGAAGGCCGGCGGCTGTTGCTGGCAGCGCTGGTGTTCGGGCTGCCGTATGCGAACAATATCGGCACGCGGTTCCTGCTGCCGGCATTTCCGTTCCTGGCGATGGCATTGGCCATGGCGGTGGCGCGCACGCCGGGGGTTCTACCGGCAATGGTGCTGTTTCACGCGGTGGTGTCGTGGCCGCACATGCTGCGAGTGACGGCGCCGCGGGCGGCCTGGAAACTGGAGCGCATCCCGGTGGCGGGCGCACTGCGGTTGACGAGTGAAGAACGATTCCTCACGCAGCGCTTCGGGCCGTATGTGGTGGCGCGCATGGTGGAGGATTTCGTGCCGCCCGGTGAGAAGGTGTTCACGTTTAGCGGAACGGCGGAGGCCTATACATCACGCGAACTTGTGGTGGCGTATCAATCGGGCGTGGGCAACAATTTGGGCGAACATATCTGGGCGGCGATTTTTGGGGAGTTCGGGCCGAGCCGGCATATGACGTTCCGCTTCGCGGCGCAGCGGGCGCGCTATTTGCGCGTGCGGCAGGCGCTGGGCCTGTCGGGCGAGTGGGGGGCGAACGAGATCCGGCTGTACAAGGGTGGCAGCGAAGTGGCGCGAAAGCCGGCGTGGCAGGTACGGGCGTGGCCGAACCAGTGGTATGCGTTCTTTGCTCTGGACAACAATCCGGCGACAAGGTGGCGCCCGCGCCAGACCGCGACGCCGGGGACATTCGTGGAATTGGATCTGGGCGAGGAAACGGAGTTCGATTCGGTGGTGGTGGAGATGTCCCGCGATTACCCGGTGCCGGCGCTGCAGTTGTATGCGGCGATGGAGCCGGGCCAGTGGCGCACCGTGAGCGAGGACGCCAAGGAAGAGGAAGTGACGCTGGTGCGCGGGTTGCGCGGCGCGGTGATGGACGAGATGCGGCGGCAGGGTATTCGCTATCTGCTGGTGGCGGCGGGCGATCCGGCGGATGAGGACTATCACGTGAACGGACGGCTGTGGGGCATCACGAAGATTGCCGAGCGAGGCGGTGTCACGCTATACCGGATCGAGGAGTCGCGGCAGTGAGCGAATTGTTCTTGGGAGTGGATGGCGGCCAGTCGAGCACGACGGCAATCATCGGCGATGAGACGGGGCGTGTGCTGGGGATGGGCCGCGGCGGACCTTGCAACCATGTGCAGGCCAGCGAAGGGCGGGCGAAGTTTCTGTCGGCGATGAACGAGTCGCTGGGGGCGGCGTGCCGCGCGGCGGGGCTGGAGAAGCTGCCTCCGTTGCAGGCGGCGTGCATGGGCTTCAGCGGCGGGCCGAAGGATAAAGAAGCGTTGTTAAAAGAAGTGCTGACGGCGCAGCACATCGTGACGACGCATGATGGACTGATCGCGCTGTCTGGGGCCACGGGCGGCGAGCCGGGTGTGATCATCATTTCAGGTACGGGCTCGTTCGCTTTCGGGCGCAATGACGAGGGGCGAACGGCGCGCGCGGGCGGCTGGGGGTTCGCGTTCGGCGATGAAGGCGGCGGCTTCCACATGACGCGGCAGGCGCTGCGGGCGGCATTGCGGATGGAGGAAGGTTGGGGTCCACCGACCACGCTGCATGCACGGTTATTGGAAGCGACGGGCGCGGCCGATGCCAATGACCTGCTGCACCAGTTCTACACCACCGAATGGCCGCGGCCGAAGATTGCGTCACTGTCGCGGCTGGTGGATGAGGCGGCGGTGGAAGGCGATCCGGTGGCTGGCGAGATTCTGGTACAGTCGGCGCAATCGCTGGCGCAGTATGCGGGCGCGGTACGCGGGCAGTTGTTCGCCGAGAACGAGACGGTGCCGGTGGCGTACATTGGCGGCGGGTTCCGGTCGGAGATATTGCTGGAACGCTTCCGGATGCTGATGGAGTTGCAGGACGGTGTTCGCACACAGCCTCCGCAGTATGGGCCGGCCGTGGGCGCGCTGCTGGAGGCGTATCGGGCGGCGGGCGTGGCGGTGCGATTGACGAATGTTCCGGAGACGGAGAAATGAAACAGACGCTGTTGCTTTTGTTCTGGGCGGTGGCGGCGGCACAGGCGGCCGAGCCGGATTGGAAGCCGATTGAAGACCGCGCGGTGACGTTTCTGCAGCGGTATCTGCGAATCCAGTCGGTGAATCCGCCGGCTGATTCACGTGAGGCGGCGGAGTTCTTCAAGAAGGAATTGGAAGCCGCGGGCTTTCAACCGAAGCTGTATGTGACCGATGCGGCGACCGGCAAGGTGAACCTGCTGGTGCGGTTGGAAGGCAAGGACCGGACCAAGAAGCCGCTGCTGCTGTTGAATCATTTCGACGTGGTGCCGGTGGACCGCAAGGCGTGGAGCGTGGAGCCGTTTGAAGGCATCATCAAGGACGGCTGGATCTGGGGCCGCGGCGCGATGGACATGAAGGGCACGGGCACCATCCATCTGTTCAGCATGCTGACGATGAAAGCGATGGGCGAGAAGCCGCCGCGTGATGTGCTGATGCTGGTGACCGCGGATGAAGAAACCAACGGCACCTACGGCATTCGGACGATGATTCGCGATCACTGGGCCGATATCGAATGCGAGTACGTGCTGGATGAAGGCGGCTTCGGCAGCCGCGATATGTTTACGACTGGCGGCAAGCTGGCGTTTGGAATTTCGGTAGCGGAGAAGCAGGCGTTCTGGCTGCGATTGAAGGCGAAGGGGACGGCGGCGCATGGGTCGCAACCAATCGCGGAGAACGCGAACATGATCCTGCTGGATGCGATTGCGAAGGCGCTGGCGCTGCCGGACCGCGGCAATCAAAACGAAGTCGTAGCACGGATGCGGGAGAACTTGCAGCAGATGGCGGCGAACAAGTTCACCAATGCGATTCAGAAGAATACGATTTCCTTGACGACGCTGACGTCGGGCGTGGGCAGTCCGGTGAAGATCAACGTGATTCCTTCGGCGGCGGAGGCGACGCTGGATTGCCGGCTGCTGCCGGGCGTGAGTTCGGCCGAGTTTCTGAGTGAAGTGAAGGCGCGCATCAATGATCCGCGGGTTACCGTGGAAGTGGCGTCGGACCCGGCGGACCCGGGCGCAAGCAAAATGGATACACCGCTCTTTGCCGCTTTGAAGAAGGCCTTATTGACGCAGCATCCGGACGCGGTAGTGACGCCGATTCTGATTCCGTACGGCACCGATTCGGTGCGTCTGCGGCAGAAGGGCGTAACGGCTTACGGCTTCACGCCGATGGTGGTGGACGCGGCGACAGTAGCCACCATGCACAGCGACGAGGAACGCATTCCGGTGTCGGAGTTCAAGAAGGGTATTCGCATCTTCTACGAGTTGCTAAAATCGGACTTCTAGGCCGCTTAACAACTCATATGAAATTATCCATCCGTGATCTGGACCTGAAAGGGAAAACTGTCTTCATTCGTGTCGACTTCAACGTGCCGTTGGAGAAGACCGCGGAAGGCATGAAGATAACCTCGGATAAACGAATCAAGGCCTCGTTGCCGACGATCCAATATGCCCTGGAGCAGGGCGCCGGTGTTATCCTGGCGTCGCACCTGGGCCGTCCCAAGGGCAAGGTGAATCCTGATGAAAGCCTGGCGCCCGCCGCCGTGCGTTTGGCCGAATTGATCGGTCGTCCGGTGAAGATGGCGCCGGACTGCGTGGGCCCGGAAGTGGCGGCGTTGAAGCCCGCTCCCGGCGAGGTGCTGCTGCTCGAGAATCTGCGTTATCACATCGGGGAAGAGAAGAATGATCCGGCGTTCGCCAAGCAGTTGGCCGAACTGGCGGATCTGTACGTGAACGACGCCTTCGGCAGCGCGCACCGTGCACATGCGTCCACCGAGGGCATGATCAAGTTCATGTCCAAGGCCGCGGGCGGTTTCCTGATGGACAAGGAGTTGGAGTACCTGACCAAGGCGACGCAGAACCCGCCGCGTCCGGCGGTGGCGATCCTGGGCGGCGCGAAGGTGTCGGACAAGATCGAAGTGATCGAGAACCTGATGAAGTTCGTCGATCAACTGTTGATCGGCGGCGCCATGGCCTATACGTTTTTGAAGGCCAAAGGCGAACCAGTGGGCAAAAGCCTGGTGGAAGACGACAAGCTGGAGTTGGCGTCGAAACTGATGGCGGCGGCGGGCGATAAGCTGCTGTTGCCGGTGGACCACGTGGTGGCCACCGAGTTCAAGGAAGGCGCCGAGAACCAGACCGTGACGTCGATTCCCGATGGGACCATGGGCCTGGATATCGGGCCGGCCACGGTGGCGAAGTTCGCCGAAGTGATCAAGGGTTCGAAGACCGTGATCTGGAACGGGCCGATGGGCGTGTTCGAAAAGAAGCCGTTCGACAAAGGCACGGTGGCGATCGGCAAGGCCATTGCCGAAGCCGGCGTGCTGTCGGTAGTGGGCGGCGGCGATTCGGAGAAGGCGGTGAAGTCGGCGGGTGTGGCGGATAAGATTTCGCACATCTCGACGGGTGGCGGCGCTTCGCTGGAATTCCTGGGCGGCACGACGCTGCCGGGCGTAGCGGCGCTGACCGACAAGTAGACGGCTCTGTTGATTTGGGAAAGGCCCGCGGCTGGGAAACCGGCTGGCGGGCCTTTTCGCTTC
>JAEUQF010000449.1 GCA_016789745.1 Bryobacterales bacterium | reverse complement strand
CGCCGCCGCGATAGACCATCGACACATGGAAGGCCGCCTGCAGGTGTCCGGCTTCGGCGGCTTTCATCCACCACTTGGCCGCTTCGGCGTAATTCTGCTCGGTGCCCTTGCCGTTGGCGTACATCAGCGCCACTGCGTTCTGTGCGGGCACGTAGCCGGCCTCGGCTGCTTTTAACGTATGCTGGAACGCCGCGGCGGGTTGGCGCGCGGCTCCGCCCGCACAGAACGCGGCGACGGCCTCGTCGCCGGCGGGCTTGTTGCCGCACACTTCGTAATCCTTGCGATAGCCGAGCGCCTGGACGCTCACCTGCTCCAGCCAGTTCTGCCATCCGCCTTCGGGCGCCTTCTGTTCAGGACGGCCGAGGTCGCCGCGGAACTCCGGATCGCGGATCGTCATCAGCGTATTGCTGGCCATGGTGCGGAGTTCTTCGTTCTTGTCTTCGAGCAGGGCGACCAGGGTTCGGAAAAGGGCGATATCCTGCCGGGCGCCGTTTCGTTGCAGGCGGATGGCGTAGATGAGGGCATCGGCGGCTGCGACGCGGTCTTCTTCCGACACGGCCTTTTCCGGCTGGGAGAGGAAGTCGACGATGGCGGTCTGTGCCGCCTGCGATCGCCAGTTGGCATTCCAGGCCAGGGCGCGCGTGGCAACGCTGCGCACCTTCGGGGAAGGATCCGTCAGCAGCTTGCCCAGCGGCTGCATCGTTTGTTCTCGGAAGATGGCGTGGCGGCAGGTCTCCGCCGCGGCCGCGCGGACGTTGGCGTCGGGCGATGCGAGCAGTTTCTCTACAGCCGGCCCAGCCGGAGCGCCGCCGACCAGCGCCAAGCCACCGTAGTAGCCGTTCGCATTGATGGTGGGGTTTGCCAGCAGCTTCTGCTCGCCGGGGGACAACGGAAGGTTCTTGTTGCGCAGCCGCGTCATCCAGCCGATGCCATCGTCATTGCTGGGCTGGTGGTAGGTGCGGGCGCCGAGGTCGGCAAACTCGCGGTAGATGATCTTGTATCCCTTGGCACTGACGCGGGCGTAGGTGTCGCGAACGGTGGTGAGGTGGTAGGAAAGATCGCGCAGGCCGAGCACCATGTAGAACTCGGGCGCGCTGTTCTCCGCGTCGATGGCTTCGGTCAGTTCCGACGGCATGCGCCACCAACCCCAGCTATAGGTCATGGCGGCCGTGATGACCTTCGGGTTGGCCATGGCCACTTCGCCGGAGATCTTGTTCCCTTCGCCCTTGCCGTAGAGGTAAACGCGGCGCGGGTTGACCGGATAGGTCTGCTTTGCCCAGGCGATCATCCTGGCAATGGGCTCATGATCCTTCGGGCCGAACTTACGCTCCTGCGGATGCACACCCACCAGTACGTATTGATCGCGCACGCCCATGCGTTTGAGAGCTTCGCGGACGGGCAGGATCTCGTCGCCGGTGGGGCGGTCATGCTCGGGGAAGCAGAGGATGAGGCCGACCTGACGGGCGGGGTCGGCGGTGGCGGCGGGAGCAACGCCCTCCGGGGCCTCCGCGACGTAGCGGACGACCGTATCTCCGTACTTCAACTCCGCTTCAGCGGCGCAGAGAGCGCCCGTTGCGGCAAACAGCAGCGACAGCACACCAAATAGCGAACGGGTGGACATAGCCTGGCGATTATATCAACCAGGATCTGGACCTGACGTCAGGGCCCGCTGATGTGTCTGTAAAGGCCGGCAAACCGAGAGAGCTTCGGCAGCCGCTCCGGTGAGGACGCACTCCTCAAGAGTTTCTCGCCAAGCTCACCAAGCTCGCTAACAAGACAGCCAAACAATAGAGAGAGGCCGGCACGCGTCTTCATGGTTATGGGTGGCCCGCAGGCGTCTTCCTGGTTGTGGCGCGCCGCGGGTGGGATACTCCCCCGCGCGGGCTCGCTATCCCAGAACGTGATCCAGCGCTTCCAGGAAGAAGTAATCTCCCCACATCACGCTTTCGTCGACGCCGAGGTTCTTATGGAGGTGGTACACGCCGCCCTTGAGCAGGCCTTGCCAATCGGGCTCGCCGGCCAGGTGTTCATCGCACAGGGTGCGCAGGATGCGCAGGCCGGTGGCCCAATAGAAATGGCCTTTCACCGGATCCTGCAACAGGCGCGAGAGGCGGAACAGGCCGCTGGCGGCGATGGCGGCGGCGGAGGTGTCCACCAGTTTCCGCGTGTCGTTCGGGGCATTGAAGTCCCATGGCGGAATACCGTCGGCGTTGGCGTGCGTGATGTAGTAATCGGCGCACTTTTCGGCGGTTTCCAGGAAGCGCGGGTCGCGCGAATATTCGTAGGAAATACCGAAGCCGTAGAGCGCCCAGGAGAGTCCGCGGGCCCAGCAGGAATCGCCGCGGGCGCCCTGGTGGGTGGTCTGTTTGAGGAACTCGCCGGAGTCCACATCGAAGAGGCCTTCGTGGGCGGTGGAGCCATCCCCGCGCACCAGCACGCGCCGGGTGGTCAGGCAATGGCGAAGCGCCACGTCGCGCAGTTTGCGGTCGCCCGTTTCGCGCGCGGCGTAGAAGATGATGCCGACGTTCATCATGATGTCGATGAACAGGCTGTTATCGCCGACGAACGAGCGCAGGTATTGGCCGCGTTCCTTGAAGCGCAGAGCCAGCGTCTTGCCCGCTTCAATGATGACGTCGTTGAGAGCCTTGTCCCGGCTGTGGCGATACCAGCGCAGATAGCTGGAGAGGAAGACAAAGCCGAGGTCGTGTACATCGCGGTCGTGCTTGCGCTGTTCCAGCGGCTTGGTATAACGAATCGCCTGCTCCAGCCAGTACTGCTCTTCGGCGCTGCCTGGAGCCGAATGCTTGCGAAACATCCACATCATACCCGGCAGAAAGCCGTCGCACCAGTGCGTCCACACGGGACCCTCGTGCTTCCAGCGGCCGTCCACCGTGTACATCGGGTAGAAGTCCGGATGAGTTTCGATCAGGTTCTGCACCTTCTGCTTGCCGAGAGCAAGGGCAGCCTGGAACGGACCTCGGTCGGACTCGGTTTCAAACTGTATCACTGTGATTCCTTCGTTTCAGGGGCAGCGGTTCGCCAACTGGTGACTCGCCCAGCAGCGATTTTCCCCGTTGATCCCCTTAAGTAGAGAATACCAACCCTGGGATCGAGCGAAGGTATGGCGGGGCCGAGTGCAATCACGCCGGTGCGCACGTCCATGGGGCTCGGCCGTTCCATGGGCGTATTCATTCTGGCGTGGAAAAAGGTGTAGCGATTCTCAAACTCCACGCGGCGGAAGTCGAGACCGATGAGCCAGCCATCGCCGCGCGCCGATTTCACCGGAGACATATGTGCCAGGCGCCCGAGTACACTGGCGCCTTTCGGTATGTACAGGGTGCCCTTGCGCTTCACATCGCGCAGCACCTTGGCGACGATGGGATCGCCCACGGCGGTGTGTCCAGCTTCCACCGGGGTTTCGAGCGCGAGGTCCACATCCAGGTCGGCGGGCAGGTAGAATTGTTCGGGCGGCTTGGGAGCGGGCGCTGCTTCCTCCGCTGGCGGCGGGTCATCAAACCGCACTACCGACTCGCCGGCAAACTGACGGCATTTGGTGAAACTCAGGCGGTTGCGGCTTTCATTGCCGCGCAGATCCGTGAGAATCATTTCGCCTTCCAGCGGGAGCAGGAAGTCGCGCTCGCCCAACTGCATGCGCTGGTAGCGGAGCGTGTGCGCGGCGGACTTCACGGGCAGTTGCGGCGGGATCTCTTCGGCCAGGATCTGCAGATGAACGAGGTCAAGCGATTGCGGGTCCACCCAGAAGGAGCCGTGGTAGCCGACGATGCCTTCGGTGGGCTTGATGCGCATGCGGAAGCCGCTGCGGAACATTGGCACGCGGTAATCGTATTGGAGCAGCTTGCGTCCCTCGCGATCTCGTTCCCCCATGTGCGTGAAACTCGCCGCGTCGCTCAGGAAAATGCCGCTGACATGAAGGGCGAAACTGCCATTGCCGATCGTGCCGCCGGACACCATATCCGTAATGTCGGTATCTTCGAACTTGCCGGAGCCGGGCCAGGCGAAGACTTCCTTACGGTTGACGTAGCCCACCTCCAGGCGGATGACGTCGTTCAGTTCGAAGCGGCGGCCGGCGGCGCGGCGGTGGCTGCGTTCAATGGTTTCGAGGCAAGTGTAGTTGGGCAGGCTTTGGAGGTTTTCGGCCGCACGCACCTTGATGCGCGCCAGCAGCAGGGCTTCAGGCGTGAGTTCTTCGGCGGGAATTGGACCCAGCGTGCCGGCTAGGAATAAGGCGGCCGGCCACGACCAACCACGTCGCATGTCCTCTATTATCCGATGCCCGCTTGGTGGAAGATGGCCTCGGACTTCGCCTTGATCTCCTTGGCTAGCGTGTAGGGGTCGGCCTGTTGGTACTTGGGCAGGAATAGCTCCACCGAGATGGGGCCTTTGTAGCCTTTGTCGACGAGTTTCTTCAGGATCTTCGCGAGGGGCGCGGTGCCGTCACCGGGGATGACGCGGGTCTGCAGGTCCAGCAGTTCCCATGGGATATCCATTACGTCGTTCAAGTGCGCATGGACGATCTCGCCGGGCTTGATGCCGTCCATGTCTTCGAATTTGCTGGGTCCGGACCAGAAGTGATAGCAGTCGAACAGCACGCCGAAGTTGGGATGTGCCGCCTCGCGATGGAGTTTGAGGGCGGTGGGCAGGGCGGCCAGGAAGGTGGAGTTGCGGACGAATTCCGCGCCGACTTTCAGGTTGTACTGACGGGCCACGTCGCCGGCCTTGCGGATGTTGTCGAGCGAGCGGGCGTAATCATCGGCGGTGAACTTGGCGGCGGTGGCGCAGGGGGAGTAGACGACGGGGGCGCCGAGTTCGGCGAACTGCTCGCAGCGTTTGGTGAAGAGGGCGAGGCGGTCGGCGAAGTTCGGATTGGGCTCCCAGAGGTTCGTCACATTGGTGACCCCGGAGACGACGGTGAGCCCGTTGTCGGAGAGAACGCGTTTGGCGGCGGCCATGGAGTCGGTTTTGAGGAAATCATCGAGGGCGGCGGCCGATGGCTCCACCAGGCGGATGCCGGCCTTGGCCCAACCTTCGAGAGCCTTCTTGTAGCCCGCCGCGGAGGACGTGAACTGATGCATGCTGAGCGTCATTTTGGGTGGGGCTGCGGCCGTTGCCGCGGCGTGAGAGGCGAGCGCCGCAAGCGGCGTCTGCAAAACGGTTCGGCGGGGCAGCATGAGGATTACGATATCGTGTTCGGGGCAAGGGGCGCAGGGGGCAGCAGGCCGTGGGCTTCCAGGGCACGCAGGATGACGGAGAGGCTTTCCTGCGGTGTTTGCAGCGAGGAGTCGATGACGGCTTCGGGGGAGAGCGGCGGCTCGTAGGGATCGGAAACGCCAGTGAAGTTGGCGATTTCGCCGGTGAGCGCCTTTTGGTAGAGGCCCTTGGGGTCGCGCTCGACCAACACCTCGATCGGGCAGTGCGTGTGGATTTCAAAGAAGCGCGGGATGCGCGAACGCACCTCGTCGCGCCCGGAGCGGTAGGGCGAGATGACGGCGGCAATGGCAACTACGCCGTGGCGAGCCAGCAACTCACACACGAAGCCGACGCGGCGGATGTTCTCTTCGCGATCAGCTTTACTGAAGCCGAGGCCGCGGCACAGTTGGGTGCGCACGACATCCCCATCCAGAACCTCCACACGCGCGCCGTGCCGCCGCAGGTGTTCGGCCAGCATCGTGGACAGCGTACTTTTGCCACTGCCCGACAAACCGGTAAACCAGATGGTGCAACCACTCTCGATGCCCGTCATCGCGATGCACCCAGCGTAGCAATCCAGCGGCGCTGTCCGGTTCGCGTTTGCTACCATCGGTTACCATGCCTGATCGCATTACTGTGAATAACAATGGTCCGCTGCGGATTGAAGGGGAGAACATCACCATCCAGGACCCGTCTGGGAAGGTCTTCGGATTGGCCGGGCGCACGGTGATTTCGCTGTGCCGCTGTGGCCTGAGCGAAAACAAGCCGTTCTGTGACGGGGCGCATGCCCGCAACGGGTGGCAGTCGGTCTGCGAAGCCCGCGACCTGCCGCCGCCGAAACCCAAGGTCTAATCTATTGTGAAATCTGTTTCTGCCGTAACTTTTACTACCCAGGGAGCGCTGCGCAAGTCAGCGCTCCGCCAAGCCAACGAGCGCCTGGTTCTGAATGCCATTCGCGAGAATCCCGAACTCTCACGCGTGGAGATTTCCCGCATTACGGGCCTTTCCCCCAGTTCGGTCACCTTCATCGTCAAACGCCTGGCCAAAGACAAGCTCATCAAGGAGAGCCGTGTCGATATGGCCAACTACCAGGTGGGGCGTCCGCCTTCGATTCTGCAGTTGGCGTCGGGAGCGCGGTTTGTGGTGGGCGTGGATATCACGCCGTTGGGGTCGCGCGTGGCGCTGGCAGATTGGACCGGCACCATCCTGGAGACGCGCGCCGTGGAATGGGATCCGAATCCGGAAGTGCTGCTGCGCAGTCTGCATACCGTGATTCGGGCCTTGGTGACGTCGAAACCGGCGCACCGGGTGTTGGGAGTGGGTGTGGCGGTGCCGGGCACATGGGATATGCAGGCTCGGACAGTGACGAATGCCGTCAACCTGGGATGGAAAGACGTGGCGGTTGCACCGATGCTGGAAAAAGGCTTCGACGTGCCGCTCTATTTCGATAACAACGCGAACCTATCGGCGTTGGGGGAGCGATGGTTCCGCTCGCGCGGGGCACGTTCGTTGGAGAACTTCGTTTTCGTGACGCTGGGCGGGGGGATTGGGACAGGGATTATTATCTCGGGCAACGTATTGCACGGAGCGTTTGGACGTGCCGGCGAGTTCGGACATATGATTCTGTATCCGGAAGGGCGCCGCTGCCTCTGCGGCAATATCGGCTGCTGGGAGGAGTACGCCTCCGACCGCGCGCTGACGCGGTTGTATCGGGAGCGGACTGGGCGGGCGGTGACGGAGATGGAGGTGGTGTCCTGC
Organism: Bryobacterales bacterium; assembly: GCA_016789745.1. GTDB lineage: Bacteria > Acidobacteriota > Terriglobia > Bryobacterales > Bryobacteraceae > CADEFT01. The sequence continues at coordinate 7,616 of JAEUQF010000449.1, read as the reverse complement.
GCCTACAAGGGTGAACCAGCGGCGTTGGAGTGCCTGGACGAAGCGGCGCGCTGTCTGGCGTTGGGGCTGACCAGCCTGATCATCGGGTTGAATCCGGAAGCCATTATTGTCGACAACTGGTGTGCGGCCGCCTGGGACCTGGTGGAGAAGCGGCTGTGGCAGGTGCTGCGCGACCGTATCCCGGCATCGTGGCTGGAAGGGGTGCGGCTGATGCCCTCCGCGCATGCGGCCAATGCAGCGCTGTTTGGTGCCATTGCGCTCGCATTGACGCGGTACTTTCATAGTTTTGACCACAGTGAGCCGCACGAAGCCAGAAATTTCGTCCAGATGGGGGGATAAGGGGGCGCGGCCTATTGCTATAATTGCAGTAAAGAAAATATGTCGCACGTTGTGGATGCCGCTGAGCAGTGGGAAGAGTTCGTCCGGGAGCGCTACGACCCCAATAAAGACAAGGAAAATTTCCGGAACTACGAGACGGCCACCCCCGGCGTCCGCGAGTTCTACCGGTTGAACCACACCTTCCAGACGCGGGAGTTCGCCGTCGCCAAGAAGGCCGACTATAGCCAACTGAACCGCCGCCAGATGAGCGTCTGGGAGGCGATGGACCAGTTGGAAACGGTGGTGGACGACAGCGATCCCGATACCGATCTTTCCCAGATCGCGCATAACATGCAGACTGCGGAGGCGTGCCGTCGCGACGGACGCCCGCGCTGGTTTATCCTGGCCGGACTCCTTCACGATCTGGGCAAGGTGCTGTGCCTCTACGGCGAGCCGCAGTGGGCCGTCGTGGGCGACACGTTCCCGGTGGGCTGTGCGTGGTCAGACAAGATCGTCTATCGCGAGTATTTCCGGGACAATCCGGATGGGCAGAAGCCCGAGTTGCAGACCCGGTTGGGGGTCTACAGCGAAGGTTGCGGGTTGGGCAACGTGGACATGTCGTTCGGCCATGACGAATATCTGTACCAAGTCATGAAGCCGTACCTGCCGGAAGAGGCGCTGTACATTTTCCGGTACCACAGTTTCTATCCGTGCCACCGTGAGAACGACTACCAGTACCTGATGAATGACCACGACCGGAAGATGTTCCACTGGGTGAAGGAATTCAACCAGTACGACCTCTATTCGAAGTCGCATGAGAAGCCGGACGTGGCGAAACTGCGGCCCTACTACGAAGAGTTAGTGTCCGAGTTCCTGCCCGCGCAGATTCGCTGGTAATCGCGACGGGGTTACAATAGCAGGCGACATGCGTAGCCTGCTACTTCTCCCGCTGTTTGCGTCGCTTGCCCTGGCGCAGACCAAAGTCGGCATCATCGGGACCGATACGTCCCACGTGATCGCCTTCACCAAGATCATCAATGACCCGAGTTCGCCCGATCACGTGCCGGGCGCGAAGGTGGTTGCGGCGTTCAAGGGCGGCAGCCCGGATGTGGAGTCCAGCCACACGCGCGTGGAGAAATACGCCGATGAGTTGAAGACCAAGTGGGGTCTGGAGATTGTGGACTCCATTGGCGCACTGTGCGGCAAGGTGGACGCGATTCTGCTCGAAAGTGTCGATGGTCGCAAGCATCTGCCGCAGTTCAAGGAAGCGGTGAAGTGCAAGAAGCCAGTGTTTATCGACAAGCCGCTGGCATCAACACTGGACGACGCGCGGGCGATTGCGAAGCTGGCGAAGGATAACAACGTGCCGTTCTTCAGTACGTCTTCGCTGCGCTACTCCGATGCCGTGTTGCAGTTCAAGTCGGACGCGAATCAGGGTGTAATTACGTGGGGGCCTGGGCCGACCGAAGAACATCACTACCTGGATTTGTCGTGGTATGGCATTCACCCGGTAGAGATGCTGTTCGCGCTGATGGGGCCGGGTTGCCAGACGGTGACGAGGGTGGAATCGCCCAGCATGACCGAGGTGACGTGCCTGTGGAAGGGCGGGCGCATGGGTACGGTGCGGACACTGCGCCCCTATGGCGGTTACGGCGCGGTGGTGTTCCGCGAGAAGGAAGTCTTGCAGTCCGGGCCGAAGATGAAAGTGAACTACGCGCCCATGTTGAAGGAGATCGTGACGTTCTTCCAGACGGGCAAGCCGCCGGTGGCACCAGAATTGACGCTGGAGATTTTCGCGTTTATGGATGCCGCGCAGAAGAGTAAGGAACAGGGCGGCAAGCCGGTAACGCTGAAGTAGTTCGATGGAGGGCGGCTCCCCAGAGCCGCGGGCGACGCCTACGTCGCCCTTCGGCAGGGCGGTCTGGGGACCGCCCGCGGGCTTGGGAGCCCGCCCTCCATCACGCTTTTTTCATTTTGGAGTTGGCGAAGTTGAAGCCATCGTGCCAGGTGGAGTCGGCTCCGCCGCCGTACCTTGCCGTTGCCACTTCGATCACGTAGGGATTCCCGTCTTTACCCGCCTGTGTTCCCCGTTTGATGGCCTTTTCCATATCCGCGGCCGTGGCCACCTTCTCGCCCTTCACCCCCTGCGACGCCGCCAACTGCACGAAGTCGATATCCGGATCGCCCAGATACATACCCACATACTTGTCGGTGTTCTTCATCTTACCTGCGTAGGCGTGATAGGCGTGGCGCACGGTCTGATAATTCTTATTGTTGTGGACGATGGTGAGCACCGGGATCTTGTACCGCGCCTGCGTCCAGAAACCTGACGCGCTGTACATCACCGAACCATCGCCGATGGAGCAGACCACCTGACGCTCCGGCGCGGCGAGTTTGGCTCCCGTAGCCGCCCCGATACCCCAACCCAAACCGAGTCCCATGTTGGTGCAGTACATCTGCTCGTCCTGCTGGTGGGAGAACCGGAAGGACTCCCACTTTGCCGTAAGGTTCTCCGCCACCACGATGGCGTCCTTGTCGATGCTGCGGGCCATCGTCGCGCCCAGTTCATCGGGATGGACGGGCGAGCGGCCGGCAGTGGCTTTGATCGCGGCCGTCACGGACGCCCGGGTAGCCGCGAAGTTCGCCGCCAGCGCCGTCTTCCGAGCCGCACCCAACTGCGTCAGCCGCTGCTTGGTAGCGATGGCGCCCAGCGCGGTGATCAGATCCCGCAGACTGCTCCGGATATCGCCCACCAACGCCGCGTCGGTGGCGTAGTTGCGGCCCATGCTGGCCAAATCCAGGCCGACACGTACAATCTTGGCCGATGACGATACTTCCGGCATCTTCGGCACCAGCTTGCCGCCCGCATCGCGCGAGCCGATGAACACCATCACATCGGCGTTCTTCACATACGGCGATTCGGAAGGATAAGCCCCCACATTGTTCACGTGGTAGGACGGAAAATTGCGATACGCGGGGCGATCCAGCGCGACCGGCAGCGACAGCAGCTCCGAGAGCTGGATCACTTCCGGCACGGCCTGCGCTTTCCACACCTCGTCACCGACGATGAGTAGCGGGTTCTTCGCCTCCAGCAGCATGCGCGCCGCGTCTTCCACGGCAGCGGTATCGGGGCGAACACGCGGGTTCAGCAGGAAGCGGCTGGCGGGCAGGATCTCGGATTTGATGCCCTTGGCTTCGAGCGCGTAGTGCGCCATGGCGAGATACACCGGCCCGCCCGGCGGCGTCACTGACATCTTGAACGCGCGCCGCAGCATCATGGCCAGGCTGCCGCCCTGCCGCGCATCCCAACTGATCTTAGTGAATTGGCGATTCACTTCCTTCTGGTCATAGCCCGGCCGTGGCGCGAGCAGCGCTTCGTCGCTCCAGCTTTGGTTGTCGTTCAGGCCGGCAGTGACGACCAGGGCCGATCCATCGCGGCTGGCATTGTAAAGCTGACCCGCGGCCTGTGCGGTGCCGGCGATAACGTGCAGGTTGACGAAGCCCGGCTTCAAGCTGACGCGGTGGTAGCCGTCGGCCATGGCGATGACAATGCCTTCGTGCAGGCCCATGATTAGTTGCGGACCTTGGGAATCCACCAGCGCATCGAAGAAGCCGACCTCGAACGAGCCGGGGTTGGTGAACACATACTCCACGCCCGCGGCCTTTGCCTGCGCGACCACCAGTTCCCCGCCGGTACCTTCCATCGTCGTGGCGCCCGCGCCGGTTCCCGCCGTAGCAGCCGATTCCGGTGCCGGGGCGTCGGCGGCGTCCAGATCGCTCACCAGCGCGTTCGCCGCGGCGGCCGAAAATCCCAGCTTGGCCAGGCTGCGTGTAAAACCGCGCCGCGACAGGCCTTCGTTGAAGTAGCGTTGCACCAGATCTCGCATTTCGTGTACCCTCTGTACCGGATACTGCGGAGGATAGCACGATGACACCCGTTGAAATCGAAGAATCCAATGAGCAGTTCCTGGGCGCCTTTGAACGGTTTGCCCGGGGCTGTCCGAATGGAATCGTGCGTGAGTTTAACGGCGTCGCCGCGCTGTATGGACGCGTACCGTTGTTTCTTTTCAACTGCTTTGGCTTCGTCACGCCGGTGGAGAGCGACGACGACCTGCGAAGCCGCGCCGATTCGCTCACTCGCTTTGCGCGGCGCGAACGCCACCCCTACTTTGTGGGTTCCTGCGTGGAGCGGCTGGCGCCGGGCCTGGCGCCGCAAGCAGACGAATTGCTGGCCGAGTTCGGGCTGGCGCCGGTGTTTCAGTGGACCGGCATGGTGGCCGACGAACTTGCGCCGGACATCCGTCCGTGCGAAGGTCTGGAACTGCGTCCGGTCTGGGATGCCCGGACGCGTATTGCGGTGAACGACATCAACAGCTACGCCTACGGCATGGACGTGAATCCGGGCCGGGAGACGTTCAACTGCGCCCCGCTTTGGCGGGACATGTTCGGCGTGGTGGGCTACGTGGACGGGCAGCCGGTGTCGACCGCGACGGCGCTGCCGGTGGGCCCGTGCCTGTACGTAGCGATGGTGGCGACGCATCCGGACCACCAGCGGCGCGGCTATGCGGAAGCCTGCATGCGAGAGGCGCTGCGATGGGCCGGGGAGGCAACGGGCATTCGCCGAACGGCACTGCATGCCACCGAAGCCGGGAAACCGGTGTATCTGCGGATGGGATATCGCGAGGTAGCGACGTTCCAGCTTTACGCCGAACAGGTGTAGCGGCTGTGGTATCGTGAACGGCGACATGTACGAGCAGATCCTTTACGACGTGACCGATCGCGTCGCCACCGTCACGCTGAACCGGCCTGACAAGCTGAATGCCTGGACCAGCCGCATGGAGGCCGAGGTGACCGCAGCCATCCAGGCGGCGGTGGCCGATGATAGCGTCGGTGCGATCGTGTTGACGGGCGCCGGGCGAGGCTTCTGCGCGGGCGCCGACATGAGCCTGCTGAGCGACATCTCGTCTACCGGCGTTACGGAACGGCACCGCAATGTCAGCGCGAATGAAAGCCTTGGGGAGAACCAGCGCCAGCATTCGTGGCTGATCACGCTGCCGAAGCCGGTGATCGCTGCCATCAACGGGCCGGCGGTGGGCCTGGGCTTCGTGATCCCGCTCTACTGCGATTTCCGATTCGCCGCATCCTCCGCCGTGTTCAACGTGATCTTCTCGCGCCGCGGGCTGATCGCCGAGTATGGCATCGCCTGGATCCTGCCGCGGCTGATCGGCCTGCCGAAAGCGATCGACCTGATCTTCACGTCGCGCAAGATCGACGCCGCGGAGGCGCTGAGTTTGGGCTTAGTCAACCGCGTCCTGCCGGAGGAAGGCTTTCTTGCTGCCGTGCAGGCGTTCGCTCGCGAAGTGGCGACGACAGTATCGCCACGGTCGCTGCGGGTCATGAAACAGCAGTTGTACGCCGCCCAATCGCAGTCGCTGGACCAGGCCATGGACGTGGCCATCACCGAGATGCTGGCGAGCCTGGAATGCGACGACTTCAAGGAAGGCGTGGCGCACTTCCTGGAAAAGCGCGCCCCGCGGTTTACCGGGCGATAGCCTCCTCCAGCGCGGGTACCAGGGCGGCAATCGACTCCACCACCATGGTGGGCTCGAAGGGGTACTCACGCAGCGTTTGACGGGTAGTGGATCCGGTCAGGACCAGAATGCTGCGGAAGCCCAGGTCCGTGGCGCCGCGGATATCGGTGTCCATGGTGTCGCCGATCATGATCACTTCGTCCGTGGCCAGGTTGATGCGCTTGCGTGCAGCACGCATCATGAAGGGATTCGGTTTGCCGACGTGGTACGCCTTGCGGCCGGTGGCTGATTCCAGCATGGCGGCGATGGCGCCACAGCCGGGGCGCGGGCCGTTGTCGGTGGGGCACCAGGTATCGGCGTTGGTGGAAATCAGGTGTGCGCCATTGGCGATGGCGCGATGCGCCGCCTCGGCCATCTCGAAGTTCAACACACGCCCTTCTCCGACGATGACGTAATCGGGATAGTCGCGGCTAATGGCATAGCCGACGTCGTTGAGGGCATTGAGAAGGCCGCCTTCGCCGATGACCAACGCGGTGCCGTGCGGCCGCTGTTTGTGGACGAACTCGGCGGTGGCCATAGCCGACGTGTAAACATGCTCCACGGTGGTGGAGATGCCGAATTTCTTCAGCTTTACGACAACATCCAGCGGCGTGTAGGCGGAGTTATTGGTCAGAAACAGGAACGGGATGTCCGTCTCCTGCAGGTATTGGATGAATGCCGCGGCGCCTTCAATGAGTTCGGCACCGCGGTAAATGACACCATCCATGTCGATCAGATATCCGTGCTTCAACATCTATCTCCCAGCCTAAGATTCAGGCGATTTCAGTTTTGTGTCAGGGGGATTTAAACTGCGGACGGGGCTGACCGGAAAAACGGGGGTCTTTGTTAATGTTAGCATGAACGGATTGTTGCTCCTCCTCATCAGCGTGGTGCTGTTGGCGTCCGTGCCGGCGCAGGGTGCCGGTGTGGAGTTGCACCTGCAGTACAGCGCCATCCAGAAGGTGTTGAACCAGCAGGTATTTACCGAGGGCGGGCGGCTGTACGTGAAGGGTACGCCAAAGACCAAGTGCGCCTATGCTTATATGGAGAAGCCGGCGTTGGGCGGCGAGCAGGGGAAGCTGCGGATTGAAGCGCTCTTCAACGGGCGCAATGCGGCAAATTTCTTCGGCAAATGCATCGGGCTGGGGGATGAGTTCGCGGTGCGTATCCGGGCGCTGCCGTTTTACGAACAGGGCGTGCTGCGGCTGAAGGATGTGGAGGTGGAGACGGCGGGAAAGCAGACGTTCTACGCGCGCAAGGTGAAGGAGACCATCCAGGAAAAGCTACCGAAGGCATTCGCCTATCCGGTCTCGACCGAGGCGCGCAAGATCCTGGAGACACGGCGCGGCAACGAACCCTACCAACAGCAACTGCAAAGCTTCCAGATCACGCGCATGCAGGTAACGGCCGAGGCACTGGTGCTCTGGCTCGAGTTTACCCTTGTCGTGAAGTGATCCGGATCAAGCGTTCTTGGACTTGCACTTCTCCGACATGCGCTTCTGCAGAGCCGCCATCAGACGGTCGCGCACCGGATCAGGCACGGTTTGCGCCTCCACGCCCTTGTAGACATGGATCGTCTTCTTGCATGTGTCCATGATCACCCAGCAGTTGGGGCATTCGTTGATATGCCGCTGCAACTCCTGCCGTAGCTCGCTGTCGACCGTTTCGTCCAGGTACTCGTTAAGTTCTTTGAGAAAGTCCTTACAAGTTAGCAAACACGTCTTCTCC
>JAEUQF010000423.1 GCA_016789745.1 Bryobacterales bacterium | reverse complement strand
CAGGATGGGCCGGTCCAACTCGCTCGCCAGCGCGAAGTCAAAGAAGAACGGGCTGCCGTCGGTGCCGGCGTTGTTGAAGCTGTTGCTTACCGTGGCCGCGTAGAAGATGCCGTAGCCGCCGCGGAACACAATGTTGCGTCCGGCGTTGTAGGCAAAGCCGAAGCGCGGCGAGAAGTTCGCCCGGTTGGGTCTGGGCAGGATCTCGTCGTTGCTCGTGTAGCGCCAGCCCGCGGGCATGGTCCCGTTCGGAATGCCCACCAGGTCACGCACAATCGGTCGCGTCGATTCGGCCAGCAGCCGCTCGCCGGTGCGGAGGTCGAAGTTCAACAACCGGTCCTGCTCTTCCTTCCAAGGACTGAAGTATTCCCAACGCAGCCCCAGGTTCAGCGTCAGATTCGTGTTGACACGGAAGTCATCCTGCACGAACGCGCTCCAGCGAGTCGACCGGATCCGCACCCCGTCAAACTGGTAGTTGGTGATGAAGCTGCGCGCCTGGTTCAGCAACGCATCCGTCATGCCGGTGCGCAGCGGTTCCAGCGGGGCGCCCACGCGCGGCGTCGAATAGGTGCCGTCGTAGCTCAGCGTCCCGCCGCCGTTGCGCCCCTGAAAGCGATTGTTGGCGATGCGGCCGGCCTCTACGCCGAACTTCAACGCGTGTTTGCCGCGCTGCCAGCTCAGGTTGTCCATGAACTGCCAGCTATGCTCCACCAGGAAGAACGGCGTGGGCACGCTGGCAATCGGCCGGATGATGGAGGTCGCCGTGTAGTTGCGCACGCTGTAGGCGGGAAATCCGCGGGCGAACGACACCGTGTTCCAGCCGGGAATGCGGAACTCGTCCATCACGTTCTCGTTGTTCAGCATCTCGTTGCCGAACCGCAGATAGTTATAGCCGGCCCGCGCCTCATTCACCATCACCGGGCTGAACACATGCGTATAGGTCAGTCCGGTGTTGGTGGCATCGAGTGCCGCCTTGCCCCCCAATCGGTCCTCCGGCATCCAGAACGATCGCCGCCGGTCTCCACGCTGCTGCGAGATGCGGCCTGTCATTGAGTTGCGAGCGTTGATCACGCCATCGCTCTTAATGTTGAACGAATTCAGGCTCTCGCGATTCTTCTCCGACACCAGGTAGTTGTTTCGCACATTCGGGTTGGGATCGCGGAAGTTGGGCAGCGGGAAATAGCTCAGCAGCCGTGTGCTCATCGGGTCGATGCGGTTCGCCGGGACACGGTTGCCGGGGAAGGGCGTCCGGATGCCTAACGCGTTCGAAGGATCGGGCCGCGTCGTCGCCGGGTCGGCATAGATGATCGACGACCCCGAAAAGTCACCCTGCTTCTCGGCGTCGGTAGCCATGATGTAGTTGGCGATGCTGGCGCTCGGGTTGCGAATACCTTCGAAGTTGCCGAACAGAAACAGCCGGTTGCGCACAATCGGCAGCCCCATGCCGCCGCCGAACTGATTGCGCCGCAGCGGCTGCTTCGGCTGGTTGGTGAAGGTGAAGTCGAACGGCCGCGCGTCCAGTTTGTCGTTCCGGAAGTAGTCGTAGGCAAAGCCATGCCAATCATTGCTGCCCGACTTGATGGCCAGGTTCACAATGCCCCCGCCCGAGCGGCCGAACTCCGCCGAATACTGGCTGGTCTGGATGGCGAACTCCTGGATGGCGTCAATGGCCGGCACGACGCCCATCGCGCCCGAAAACTCCATGTTGTTCGAAATGCCGTCGATTATGAAGTTGTTGGCTTCGGCCGAGGCGCCGCCCACGTTCACCGAAGCGCCCGAAAAGTCCCGCTGCCGGCTCGAGGGCGGGCCGTTGGTGGTGCCCGGCACCAGCGCCGCCAAGGCGAGGAAGTTGCGGCCAAAGACCGGGACATCCTGCAGCACCTGGCGCGAGACCACGCCACCCACCTCCGCCGTATCGGTCTTCAGGAGCGGAGTCGCTACCGTCACTTCTACACTCTGCGAGGTTTCGCCCACTTCCAGCCGCAGATCGACGCGCACGCGGGCTTTTACGGTGATCGGAACCGGCGGGTGAACGGCTCGTTTAAAGCCGGCGACTTCGGTACCAACGGCATACTCGCCCAAAGGCAGGTTGGTAACCGTGTATTCGCCGGAATCATTCGTGGTGGTGTTGCGGACCACCCCGGTTAGCGTATTGGTGACGCGGACCGGGGCATTGGGAACGGCGGCGCCGGTGGCATCGGTGATGGAACCAAGAATGGTGCCTTCCGTGGCTTGGCCGTGAAGCAGGATAGAGATTAGAACGAGTAGAAAGCAGACTCCAAGAGCGCGCATGGCGAAGTGTACCATGCGATACGTCTGGTTAATCCCACGAAGTAGATGACAATTGCGAAACTCGGATCAACTCCGCCCGGCACGGCACGCGGCACAATTGCAGATCTTGCGCAGATGCTCATACGAATAGATGCCTGTGTTGTGCCCGTCATTCCAATTGATGCGGATGGCGTAGTTGCCCACCGGCTCCACCGACAACATCCGGATGGCCGGCTTGTACATCTGGAACGGATTCGCGTCCGGTTTGGAATAGGTGGTCTTCTCGGGCGTGGTGCCGTGCGCGCCGGTACAGGTGGCGCAGGGGCATTCATCTCGCAGATAGGCACACGTGTACTCACTCGCATGCCCATCGGCCCAGTCGATCTTGATTCCCTTCGATTTAGATACGGCGATGTGTTCCGGATCGGGGCTCAGACTCATTGCACTCTTTCGACGTCGCGCACGCCGGAGATGCGGCGTAAGGCGCTGACGATCTTCTCCATCTGGCGCTTGTCTTTCACTTCGCACGTGAGATCGACAATCGCACTGTCATCATTACGTTTCTCGTCCATCCGCGCTTCTACGCTCCGGATGTTCGAACTCTCGTTATAAAACACCGACGTGATCTCGTGCAGCATGCCGGGGCGGTCTTCCGAATAGACAATCAGCTTCACCGTGAAGCTCTCGGCCACCGCCCGCGCCCACTCCACATCGATCTTGCGTTCGTTCTCATAGAGCAGGCTCTGGACGTTCTTGCAATGCAGCGAATGCACCGCCACGCCCTTGCCGCGCGTCACATAGCCTACGATGGCCTCGCCGCGGATCGGGTTGCAGCACTTGGCGCGATACACCAGCACATCGTCGATGCCCTTCACCTTCAGCACCAGGTCCTGCCCCGCGCCGGCAGGGCCGCCGGGAACCGGCACCGGTACCGTCACCGGCCGCGCGGGTTCCACGTTCTCCGGCACCAGGTCCGGTTCCAGCTTGTGCAGAATATGGCGGGCGGAGAAGCGCCCAAACCCCAGCGCCGCGTACAGATCCTCGGTCTTGGAGAGGCCGTATTCGGCGGCCACGTTCTCCAAACGTTCCTTCGAAATCTTGTTTAGGGAGACGCCCAGCCGGCGCGACTCCTTCTCCAGGTACTTCGCGCCAATCTCAATGGCCTTCTCGCGCTCGGTGGCATTGATGTGATGCCGGATCTTGTTCCGGGCGCGCGACGTTTTGACCAGCGCCAGCCAGTCCTTCGAAGGCTCATGGCCGGACTGCGTCAGGATCTCCACCACGTCGCCGTTGCGCAGGTTGTACTTGAGCGGGACGATGCGTCCGTTCACCTTCGCGCCCACGCAGCTATTGCCGACGTCGGAGTGAATCGCGTAGGCAAAGTCGATGGGGCTGGCATCGCGCGGCAGCACGATCACGCGCCCCTTCGGCGTGAAGCAGTAAACCTCTTCCGAATACAGTTCCACCTTCAGCGTGGACAGGAACGATTGGGAATCGCTGACTTCCTTCTGCCACTCCACCAGTTGCCGCAGCCAGGCAATGCGCTGGTCGTCATCGGCCGGGCCCTTGTGCCGTTCCTTGTACTTCCAGTGCGCCGCAATGCCTTCCTCGGCGATGCGGTGCATCTCCTCGGTGCGGATCTGCACCTCGAACGAATGGCCGCCGGGGCCCAGCACCGACGTATGCAGCGACTGGTACAAGTTCGGCCGCGGAATGGCGATGAAATCCTTGATGCGGCCCATGATGGGCGTCCACTCATTGTGGATCACGCCCAGCGCCGCGTAGCAGTTCTTCACCGAATCCGTGATGATGCGCAGCGCCAGCAGGTCATACACCTGCTCAATGCCAATGCGCTGCCGCTTGATCTTCTGATAGACGGAGTAGGGGCGCTTCAGCCGCCCTTCCACGCGGGCCGGGATGTTCTCGCGCGCCAGCTTCGCTTCTACGGTGGACTTGATCTGCACCAGGTATTCGGCGTTGGCCTGGCGCCGGGTTTCCAACTGCTCCAGGATCTCTTTGTAGGCGTCCGGATCCTGGAACTTGAAGGCCAAGTCTTCCAACTGGCCGCGAATCTTACCCATGCCCAGGCGGTGCGCGATGGGCACGTAGATCTCCAGCGTCTCCAGCGCGATCCGCTGCTGCCGTTCGCGCGACAGTGCGTCCAGCGTCTGCAGGTTGTGCATGCGATCAGCCAGCTTCACGATGATCACGCGGATATCGGTGGTCATCGCCAACAGCATTTTGCGCAGGCTCTCGGCTTGGCGCTCTTCGGCGTTGGCAAGCTTGATCTTGCCCAGCTTCGTTACGCCGTCCACCACCCGCGCCACTTCGTCGCCGAACTGCCGGCGGATATCGTCTACCGTGACGTCTTCATCCTCGACGACGTCATGCAGGATGCCCACCTGCAGGCAGACCATGTCCATCTGCTCGTCGGCCAGGATGGCGGATACCGCGATGGGATGCAGGATATACGGCAGGCCGGAGTCGCGTTTGCGGCTGCGATGCCACCAGGCGCCGCGTTCAAAGGCTTTGCGTAGAGGGGTAAGGTCGTCGTTTGGACGCGCGGCTCGGACTTTGGCTTCCAACTCCCGCCAAGCTTCGGCCACCACAGGAACTTCCCACGGCTGGGGGGCCGGGGGACGGGCGGCAGCAGGGACGGGACTAGGCTCGGTCGACATAACAGGAAAGGCGGCCGCTTGGATTCGGCCGCCTATTTGTATGATACCGCGCCGGTGGCGAAACCTTGCAGGGTGCAAAGCCCCGTATCGGACTTAGCCGCTGATAAACGCCGATAAACGCCGATTCGAAACAAAGAGCTTATCTGCGTTCATCGCGTTCATAGGCGGCCCAGAGATGTTCTTTCGCAGCCTCTCTAGTGCTCTCCGGGTATGTCCTTGCGGCCAACCCACTCGTCGTTGCCGTTGTTGTGTGGGCGGGCCTGCACTCGGGCGGTCTTCAGCCAGGCTTCCAGCTTCGCCACCACCTGCGGGTTCGCCGCCGCGACATTCGACTTCTCACTGGGATCCTGGGCCAGGTTATACAGTTCCAGCGGCGTCTCCGGCTTGTGGCGGATGGCCTTCCACTCGCCATGGCGCACGGCTTGGGCCAGCGTCCCGGGCACCAGGCGGCGATTCTTGTTATCCATGCGCTCCTGTTCCCAATAGAGATGACGGGCAGGCATGGACTTGCCCTGCAGCACCGGGAGCATGTTCACGCCATCGATGCCGGCGGGCGGTTTGACTCCGGCGATGGCAGCCGCGGTGGGCAGGAAGTCGGCGAAATACCAGGGCGTGGCGTTGGTCTTGCCGGCTGCCACCTTGCCCGGCCAGCGGACGATCATCGGCACACGGATACCGCCCTCGAACAGCGATCCCTTGTAGCCGCGCAAATCGCCGTTGGTCCGAAAGAATGTGCCATCGCGATCATCAGGTGCCTGCGGGCCGCCGTTATCGCTGGTACAGAAGACGATGGTGTTGTCCGACAGCCCGTACTGGTCCAGCAGGCTCAGAATGTGGCCGAGCTGCGCATCGGCATCGGTGACCATTGCCGCGTACTTCTTCTGGAGCGCGGTCCAGGGCTTGTCGCTGTAGGGGGCATCGGTGGGCGGATGGAACAGCGCGTGGGGCAGGGTCGTGGTGGCGTAGAGGAAGAAGGGCTTGTTGCGGTTCTTCTCGATGAAGGCATAGCTGCGGTCGGCGATCAATTTGGCTGAGTAGGTGCCCATCTTGCGGCCGACGTTAGCGGGCAGCGGGACCTTCGTATCGCCATCGCGCAGGTACTCGGGCCAATAGTTGTGTGCCTGTGTCTGATGGAGGTAGCCAAAGAACTCGTCATAGCCCTGGCGCGTCGGCGTGCCGGTGGTATTGGCATCGCCCAGGCCCCACTTGCCGAAGCCACCGGTGACGTAGCCGGCTTTCTTCAGAACCTCGGCCACCGTGATATCGGCATCTTCAAACGGCACGGTCATGGCGTTGGCGCGCACCGGCGTGTGGCCCAGGTGCTGCCCGGTCATCAGCACGCTGCGCGAAGGCGCACAGACGCTGCCGCCGGCATAGCAGGCCGTGTAGCGGGTGCCCTGCGTCGCAAGACGGTCGGAATGCGGTGTCAGCACCTTCTGCTGGCCGAAGCAGCCGAGGCCGGCCGAACCAAGGTCGTCGTACATGAACCAGACGATGTTGGGTGGCCGCGCCGTGCGCGTTTGGGCGGCGGCCAGCGTGGCGGCGGTGGTCAGGACAAAGGATCTGCGGTTCATCGGGCTGTCTCTCAGAATACGGCGATTGGATTGAGGGCGCTGCCGGTGGCTCCTTCGACAGCCAGCGGCGCGGTGGTCAGCAGGAAGTCCCAGCGCTTGCGTTTGGCGCATTCCTCCGCCAGGCGTTCCAGGTCAACGTTATCGAGAATGGGCATGCCCATGGCGACGAGCACCAGCAGGTGCACCGGCTGCCCCACGCCTTCCACCCCCGAGGGCATCACGTCCTGCGCGCTGTCGCCGCCCAGCACCGCCACATCATGCTTCTTCAACCAGGCGGCCGAAGACATGTGCAATCCCGCCAGGGAGCCCGACCACGGCCCCTTCTCCTTGCGCCGCACCCAGCGGCCGGTGCGGACCAGCACGATATCGCCCGGCTCCACCTTGAAGCCGGCCTGCTTGGCCCAGGCGTCCAGGTCTTCGGGGAAGATGGCAGCGCCGGGCTCCAGGTACGGCACGCCGCGCAACTTCGGAATATCCATCAGCACGGCGCGGGTGAACAGGCCGTCGCGGTAGTTATAGACCGATAGCTTTTCGGCGCCCTTCGCGGTGACGACGTCGCGGGTGATGCCGTTGTACATCTGGTTGTTCCAGAAGAAGTGACAGAGCGAATCGAGATGCGTGTGGGCCAGGCCATGATGGGCCACGGTGAACGAGTCGCTATGGGCCTGGGCGTTTGGGGTCTTGCCGTCCGACAGCATCTGGTGGAGAAACGGGCGAGGGTTGTCGGCGGTCTTCTCCTTTTCCGCCTGATGCGACAGCGATACCGTGAAGCCTTCGCGCACGAGGTTGGCGGCGGCACGGCGTTTGGCGGGCGTGATGAGGTTGATGGCACCGAGTTGGTCATCTTTGCCCCAGCGTCCCCAGTTGGAGAGCTCTTTCAGGTATCTTTCGAAGTCAGCTTGTTTGAGGGCGGGAGTGGGTTTCGGCTGTTGGGCGGGCAGGAGAAAGGACAGGCAAAACAGGATGGGCAGGATTCGCATCGGAGCCAATCATATAACGGTGGGCGGACCCGTGCAGGCCCGCCCGCCATGCGGCCAGGGTTACTGGCCGATGATGTCGTAGGTGGTGGTGCCGGCGACGCGCACCTTTGCGTAGGCGTCCGACCATTCCTTGTGATAGGGATTGGCGGTGTACTGCTTCAGCACTTCCGGACCACCGTCCATGGCCATGCAGACGCCATACTCGCGGCGCTGGGCCACAATCTCGCTGGTGGCGCCCTTCTCGCCGGCGGCGGCTTTCTTCCGGGCCTCGGCATTGGTGGCGTTGTAGAGGGTCAGCGGACGAGCCAGTTTGCCGGCCCAGACCATCTTGATGAACTTCATCTTCTTGGGAAGCTGATCGGTGGCTTTGTAGAAGGCATCCCAATCGGCTTGGGTGGCTTCCGCGATGGGAGTGAAGGCGAAGCAGTGCATGAGGCCCTTTTCGCCTGCCTGTGCAAAGGAGGCGCCCAGCAGGAGGGCAGCCAGCGTTAGACCGAAGTTGCGCATGGGGTAGATTCTAGCAACGTTTGGCATTCCGGTGTGCGCACGCGGCGGTGGTGGTTGTGCCGGCGCGGATGGGCGGTCGAATACCCCAATCCTGGATGAGTGGTAGACCGATTGCGTCATTGTCACCCCACCCCTTCTGTGTTAACGTTTGTTCAGAAGCGGCCGTCGGTGACCGCCTCATGAGAATATGATTCTCGCCCACCGAGCCTTTGATGACCTCAAATACCCGACTCGGCGTGGTATCTCAGGAAGGAGATAGCCTGACAATGGAGATCACGCAAGAAGAATTGAAAGCGCATCTGATGCAGACCAGCGAAGAGTTCCGTCACCTGGCGGAACAGCACGCAGAGCACAAGAAACGCGTGATGGAGCTGGAAGCCAAGGAGCATCCCACTCCGGAGGAGCAGTTGGAGGAAGCACACCTCAAGAAGCTGAAACTGCAACTGAAGGACCAGATGTCCGAGATGTTGAACCGTGCGAAGGTCACGGCGTAGGTAGCATCAGATAGCGCAGCAGGTAAAACGGCCCGTTCCGGTGAATCCGGTTCGGGCCTTCTTCTTTTTGGGGCTTACGGCTGGGCGGCGAATAGCTCCGTCGTGAAGTACCGCTCCATACGATCGGGCAGGACGGTGACCACGCGGCTGCCGGGCGCAGACTGCTCCGCCCAGCGGCAGGCGGCAACGAAGTTCAGGCCGGAGCTGGGGCCGACAGGGAAGCCCTTGCGCATGAGTTCGCGGGTGGCGGCGACGGCTTCGTGATCGGGCACTTCGATGGTGCAGAGGTCCGGCAGGTTGGCGTTCTTGAAGATAGTGGACATGGAGTCCACCACGCCGGGGATGCAGGGTGAGAAGCTGCAGCATTCGATGTCGGCTTCCCAGGTGAGTTTCACAGGCTTAGCCAGCACCGGAGTGACGCGGCAGCCGGCGTCGGACATGCCCTGGTAGAGACCCACCAGTGTGCCGCCCGTGCCGACGCCGCTGACTACCGCATCGGCCGCGCCGCCGGGAATCTGGTCGAGCACTTCGCGGGCCGAACCATAGCGATGGGCGTTGGCGTTATCGGGATTGGCGAACTGGCGCGGCAGGAAGCCGTTGCATTCCGCGGCGAGGCGCTCGGTTTCGGCGATGCTGCCGGCGATGCCCGCGGCTTTGGGTGTCAGGCAGATCTGGCCGCCATAGGCCTTGATGATGAGTACCCGTTCGTTCGACACACCCTCCGGCATGACGGCAATGAAGCGGATGCCAAGCTGCGCGCAGGCCAGCGCCATGGCGATGCTGGTGGAGCCGGAAGACGCTTCGATGACCGTGGAGCCCGGGCCGATGTCGCCGGCGCGCCAGGCCTTTTCGAGGATGTAGCGGGCAATGCGGTCCTTGGTGGAGCCGGAGGGGTTGAGGAATTCGAGCTTGCACCAGATCTCCGGGCCTGCATGCAGGCGGATGGGGATGAGCGGGGTGGGGCTGAGGCGATTGAGGTAGAAGCCCGCACCGCCGGGGAGCGTAAGGTTCATAGCGTTTCGAGGAAGATGGAGGCGTGCTGGGCGACGGAGGTGGCATGCGGCCAGTGCATGACGTGGCCGCAGCCCTTGATGGGGACCAGGAGGAGCTTCTCTTGGAGGTATTGCTGGAGGAACTCGACGTCGTGGCCGCGGAGCATGCCGCCGATGTCGAGGTCGGCCTGGAAAACCAGCGAGGGGCACTTGACTCCGCTCAGCATGTCGGGCCAGCGATAGCCATCCAGCCAGCGGCCACCGACGATGGGATGCAGCACAGCGGGGTCCAGGCGGGTGAGCGCGGAGGCCGTGAAGCGCAGCGATACTTCATCGCGGATATCGCGGAGCATGCGCGTGGCCGAGCCATGGCGGATCTGCAGTTGGCCGAGCCGGGCGGCGATGGCTTCGAGTGGCAGCGCCTGGCCTGCCAAGGGCTGGAGCGAGCGGAAGTAGTCCAGGTATTGGGTTTCGCCGATGGCTTCGCCCATGGTGGAGAAGGGCGGGTCTTCGGCGATGACGGCGCGGACCAGGTTGGGGCGGCGGGTGGCGGCACCGAAGGCGACCATCGCGCCGAGTGAATGGCCGTAGAGGACGGTGGGTTTGCCGATGGCTTCGAGCAGAGCGACCGCATCGTCGATGTAATCGGTGACCAGGTAGCTCAACGTCCGCGGCGAGCGGCCATGGCCGCGCTGATCGGGGACGATGACCTGCCAGCGCTGGCTGAGTACGGGCCACAACGGCAGGTAAGTCTGCCAGCGGCGCACCACGCCGTGGAACATGAGCAGCGGATCGCCGGAGGCAAGGCCGACCCCGCAGTTGAGTCCGGCGATCGACTGTTCGGTGATGACAGCGCTCATGACCTTAGACTGCCACTAATTGGCGAGCCTGTATAGCGGTAGATGGCGGCGAGCAAACTCGCCAAGAAGGCAGCCGAACACCACAGCAAAGGGCTGCGTCTTCCTGCCTATGGGCCTACAAGACCTGTGATACTCCGTTGTGGACGCGCGGCACCGTTTCCGGAAATGTCGCGCAGAGCCGCAAAGGACGCAGAGAAAACACGGCCAAGCAACATACAGGACGGATCGCGCGCGTTTTGTTGGCTATGGCGTCGCGGCGCGGGTGTTACCGCGTGCGGATGGCTTCGGCGTAGAAGGACTGCGCGGCGGCGACGCCCTTGCCGTATGGCACGATGTAGCCGTTGGCATTGAGAATGATTTCGAGCGCGCCTATGGTGGCGAACAGGTCGGCGAAGTCGAAGTAGCCGAGGTGGGCGATGCGGAAGATCTGGCCTTTCATCTCGCCCTGGCCGTTGGCGATGACCATGCCGAACTCGTTGCGGAAGCCTTTGACGATGAGGCCGGAGTCCATGCCGGCGGGGGGCCTGATGGCGGTGACCGACGAAGACGGAGCGTTGGGGCTGAACAGTTCCAGGCCCAAGGCAGAGGCGGCGGCACGGGTGGCGGCGGCGAGCATCTGGGCGTTGGCGATGAGCTTGTCCATGCCGAGTTCCTTGATGTACTTCAGGGCTTCGGCGAGCGAGATGATGAGGCTGACGGCGGGCGTCCAGGTGGACTCGCCGGCGAGCGCGTTCTTGCGTTCCTTCTTGAGGTCGAAGTAGAAGTGCGGCAGATCGCAGGTTTTGTGGAACTCCCAGGCTTTGTCCGAGACCGAGAGAAAAGCCAAGCCCGGCGGGATCATGAAGGCTTTCTGCGAGCCGCCGATGACCACATCGAGGCCCCAGCCGTCGATGTCGAGCGGCATCGTGCCGAGGCCGGTAATGGCGTCGATCACGAGGATGGCATCGGTGTTCTTCACGAGGGCGCCCATGGCCTGGACGTCGTGCGCGGCGCCGGTGGAGGTTTCCGAAGCCTGGACGAAGACGCCGCGGGCGTCGGGATGTTCGCGGAGTGCCTCGGCCAGACGTGCGGCAGAGACGGAGTCGCCATAGGGGGCTTCGACGACGATGGGGTTCAGGCCGAAGGCCTTGGTGATGCCCACCCAGCGTTCGCCGAACTTGCCGGCGGTGCAAACGATGACCTTGTCATTGCGGCGGAACAGGTTGCTGACCGCGGCTTCCATGGCGCCGGAGCCGGAGGAGGAGAGGGGCAGTACTTCGTTCTTGGTGCCGAAGACGTCCTTGAGATCGGTGAGGACCTGGCGGTAGAGCTTCTGGAAGTCGGAGGTCCGGTGATGGATGTCCGATGCCATCATGGCGTGCAGGGCACGCGGCAGCAAAGGGGTGGGACCAGGGGTAAGGAGACGTTGTTTCTTGATGTACATGCTGGGAACCGCAGGCAAGTGGCGGATGGAAGCGTGAGTTCTTAGTTTAACAAATACGTGTCCGAAGCTTTGCGAAAGAAGCGGCGGAGTCCCGCTTCGGTAAGTGAAGGGCCACAGAGCCCGGACCTAGCTTATCGAAGGAGTGTTTAGCGATGAAATCCCTGATCTCTGCCGTGCTGCTGGTGAGTGCAGCCTATGGCGATGTTGTCACCGATTGGAATGCGGTGATGCTGGCGACCGTACGTCCACAAGGGGCGCATATCCAGTCACGAACCGCGGCCGTGACGCACATTGCGATGCACGATGCCGTTAACTCGATTACCAACGAATACCGGACGTATGGGGGCCGGATTGCGGCACCGGCGAATGCGTCCATCGATGCCGCTGCCATTACCAGCGCGCACCGGGTGTTAGTCACGTATGTCCCGGCGAGCGCCGCCGCGTTGGATGCCGAGCGCGCGAAGGCGCTCAGCGCGATTCCCGACGGGCCGGCGAAGACGGCGGGGATGCAGGTGGGAGAAGCCGCGGCGCAGGCGGTGCTCGCCATGCGGGCGAATGACGGCTCGGCCACGCAGGTGCCCTACACGCCGAATCCCGCGGTGGGCTATTGGCAGCCGACACCGCCCGCCATGGCTGCGCCCGCGGCGGTGAACTGGGGCGGTGTGGTGCCGTTTGCGATGAAGAGCGGCGATCAGTTTCGCCCTGAACCGCCGCCGGCGCTGACCAGCAGGGCCTATACGCGGGACTATGCCGAAGTGAAGGCGATGGGCGCGGTGGAGGCGCCCGGGCGATCGCAGCAGCAGAGTTGGCTGGCGCAGTATATGGCGATGACCAGCCCAACGCAGATCTGGAACCCGGTGCTGGCGCAGTTGAGCGCGGTGGAAGGGATGGCGGTGGCGGAGAAGGCGCGGGCGTTTGCGCTGATGAACATGGCGATAGCGGATGCGGCGATTGCGGTGTTTGATGCGAAGTATCACTACAATTTCTGGCGTCCGCTGACGGCCATTCGCGGCGGGGAGTTGGATGAGAATGCGAAGACCGAGAGCGATGCCGGGTTTACGTCGTTCATCGCTGCGCCGCCGTATCCCAGCTATCCGTCCGGCTACGCAGCGTTCAGCAATGCGGCGCGGGGCGTGTTGGAGCAGATGTTCGGGCGCGGGCCGGTGCGCTTTTCGCTGCCGGCGAACCCTGCCTTGCCGGATATGAACCTGGAATATACGCGGGTGCGGCAGTTAACCGATGACATCGACGAGGCGCGCATTTGCGGCGGCATTCACTTTCGCTTTGACCAGGATGTGGCGTCGGACATGGGCGAGCGCATCGGGCGGTTGGTGATGAAGAAGCAATTGCGGCTGGTGTCCGGTAAGGACGAGTAGGGTGGTGAAAGTGGCGGAGGGGAGCGGGAACCCTTTAGGCTAACAAGTAGATATGTCGCTGCTAGAAAGAACTCAGAAAGATATGGTGGAGGCCATGAAGGCCAAGGAAGAGATGCGGTTGGGCACCATCCGCATGCTCAAGGCGGCTCTCATGAAGTTCAAGGTGGATAATCCGGGCAAGGAGTTGAACGAGAGCGAGGAGATGAAAATTCTGAACTCGCTTATGAAGCAGCGGCGCGAAGCGGCGGATATGTTTCGCAAGGGCGGGCGTGAGGACCAGGCGGCGAAGGAAGAGGCCGAAGCGAAGCTGTTGGAATCCTACATGCCCGCCGGCGCGAGCGAGGAAGAGATTGACGCCGCTATTGCCGAGGCGATGGCGGAGACTGGAGCGACCAGCGCCAAGCAGATGGGCCTGGTGGTGAAGGCGGCGCAGGCGAAGTTGACGGGCAAGCGGGTGGACGGCAAGGCGCTGGCGGACAAGGTTCGCGGCAAACTGAGCTAAGCAAGATGAAGCATATTGTTTCTATTCACGCGCATCCGGATGATGCGGAGATTCTGTGCTGCGGGACGCTGGCGCACCTGGCGTCGCGCGGGCACCGGATCACGATTGTGACGATGACGCCGGGCGATAAGGGATCGAAGACGCAGACGCCGGACGAGATTGCGGAGCGGCGCAGGGGCGAGGGCCGGAAGGCGGCGGAGCGGATTGGCGCGGCGTATGTGTGCGCAGAGTTTCGGGATCTGGCGATTTTCAACGATGACCCGTCGCGGCGGCGGGTGGTGGAGTTGTTGCGGTCGCTGCAGCCGGATATTGTGTTGACGTCGTCGCCGGCGGATTATCTTTGCGACCACGAGGCGACGAGCATCTTGGTGCGGGATGGCTGTTTTGCGGCTCCGGCGCCGAATTATGTGACGGGAGCGAATCCGGCAGCTCCGGCGCTGGCGCATATTCCGCACCTGTATTACATGGATGCGATTGGGGGCGCGGATCGCGAGGGGACGCCTATCTATCCGCATTTCGTGGTGGATGTAACGGCGACGTTCGAGACCAAGCGGGCGATGCTGGCGGATCATGAGAGCCAGCGGCTGTGGCTGCAGGATCATCACGAGATGGACAATTACCTGACCACGATGGAGGATTGGACGAAGGTGTGCGGTTCGCGGGGTGGCGTGGCGCTGGGGGAGGGGTTCCGTCAGTATAGCGGGCATCCGTATCCGGGGAGTCCGCTGTTGCAGGAGCTGTTGGAGGGGTTGGTGGTGGCGGTGCGGTAACGTTTCGCTCGGCGGCGTGCGCTTGGATGGTCACACGCCAGCCTCTTTCCTAGAGCGGGCAAGTAGCGCAATGACGCCGCGGAGATTCCGATCCAAGGCAAGGAGCGCACCGGCGCCCAGCGTGATGCCTTTCATGCGGCAGAGCGCTTCCGCGGAGAGCGCTTGGGTCTTGACGGGGAGAGGATGGAGTCCGCCCAGGCCCGCTCCTTCGCGGTGAGTGGGCCGGTGGTTTCGGCAAGTGCGGTCTCCAGCATGGCTTGCCACGTTTCCACGTCCGTCAATGCCGTATCCACGGCGCGTTTCACGAATGCCGAGACACTGCCAGTCCTGCCCGCGGCCACCAACTGGCGGAGATGGGTGAGCTGCTCCTGGGGGAAGGTGATGGTGATCTCGGACATCGCCATACCAATCACCATACCACCGCCGATGGTTTCGGTTGTCAAAGATCTCTACCACTTCTCTTTTTCGCTCGCAAAGCCGCCAAGGCCGCCAAGAAAACAACGAATTCGTCTAGCCGACCTTCATGACTAAGAGGTCGCCCATGGACATTGGCTTTGTTTGTCCGGGGACGTTATTGGGGCCGGTCTTGTTGATGAAGTCGCCGGGGGTGGGGGCTTCCATGATGGCTCGGACCTGGTTGAGGGCGGCGTGTTGCAGCTTGGCGAGGTTGACGGCGACGTGCTTGTCGATGACCTGCGTGTCGACGAGCGGGGAGATATCGGTGTCGTTGGCGCGTTGTTCGGCGCGGTATCGGGCTTCGGTCCGGAGGCGGCGGAGTTCCTTGGCGGCTTTGGCAAGGGAACGCTCGGCGCGGCTGGCGTAGAGGGCGATCAGGCGAAGTTTGGAGGCGTTGGCTTCGACGAGCAGCGGATCGATGTTCGGGTCGGCGGCCTCGGCGTGGAGTTGGGCTTCGGCGTTGTGGCAACGCTCCAGGTTCCAGGCGGCGTGGAGGATCTCTTTAAAGAGAATGCCCTGGTAGATACCTTCGGGCTGGAACTCTTCCAGAAGGCCAGCTTCGAACTCGGTGAAGGCTTCTTCCTGGCCGGGGAGAATGACGAAGGATTTGCTGGAGAGGCCGTGTTTACGGGCGTTCTGGGCGGTGGAGGCTTTGCCGGCGGCGGTTTGGGGCCCTGTGGAGTGCTGGGCGTTGGCCTGATTGGCGGCGATCTGGGCTGCGGTGGACATGGCGAAATTCCTTTCCTGTCGTGGGCTTTCTGGGGTCGATGGGGTTCGTCCCGGCTCAACAGTAACAGCCGCTTCTGGGGCTGTTTGGCGGCGGTCGCTGTAAGTTGTTGGAAATAAGGTGTCGATTTTTTCGCAACTCGTGTGATCGGCGATTCCAGACTTGCGGGTGCGGCAAGTGGTATAACCGAGTCCAATATGCGCTACCTCATTCTGAAAAAGCGGCAGATGCGACGGGCGGTGAACGAGGGCTTCTTTTTGGAGATGGCTGGGGCGGAGGACGGGCCTGAGGATTTCGGGCCGCCTGTGCAGGCGGTGGCGGCTGATTTGAGTGAGCGGGAGGCGGCGGACCTGTCGCGGGATGACCAGGTGGAGGATGTCATCCCCTCGATGCCGTTTTCGTTAATCGCGCCCGTGGAGGAGGGTGAGGCCGCTGCCGCGGGTACGTGGGGCCTGGCGGCGATTGGGGCGACGCGGTCATCGTTCACGGGAGCGGGGGTGACGGTGGCGGTTCTGGATACAGGAATTGAGCGAAATCATCCGGCATTTGCGGGAATGGATTTTGGGGCAGGGGATAAGAATCTGTGCGATTTCACGGTGTCGGCGGAGGGAGTGATGGGCGGGGCTCCTGACTCGCATGGGCACGGAACGCACGTGGCTGGGACGATCTTTGGGCGGGCGGTGAATGGGGAGCGGATCGGGGTGGCGCCGGGTGTGACGCGGGTGTTGATTGGGAAGGTGCTGGGACAGGGCGGCGGGTCGACGGAAGTGATTTACAACGCGATCCAGTGGGCCATGGGGCGGAAGGCGGACATCATTTCGATGTCGCTGGGGATGGATTTTCCGAAGCATGTGGAGTGGCTGATTGGGAGGGAAGGGCTGCCACCCGGGATTGCGGCATCGCGGGCGCTGGAGGCGTACCGGGCGAATCTACGGCTGTTTGACCGGATGGCGGAGGCGATGGGGGCCGCGAGAATGCTGGGTCGGGGAGCTCTGCTGGTGGCGGCGTCGGGGAACGAGAGTGCTCGGAAGACGAATCCGCGATTCACGGTGGCGGCGGCGCCTCCGTCGGCGGCTGATGGGTTTATCGCGGTGGGGGCGGTAGGGCAGACGGGGAATGCGGCGGCGCCGTATGACGTGGCGTCGTTTTCGAATACCGGGTGTCTGTTGGCGGGGCCGGGGGTGGGGATACGGTCGGCGGTGTTGGGCGGGGGATTGGGCGAGAAGAGCGGGACGAGCATGGCGACGCCGCATGTGGCCGGGGCGCTGGCGTTGTGGATCCAGAAGCTATTTCCGGGCGGACAGCGGCCGAGGGATTGGGACCGCGATGTGATGCGGGAGTTGGAGAGGCATGTGGCGCCGGCACCGGGATTGAGCCGGGCGGACGTGGGGTTTGGGGTGGTACAGGTGCCGGTTTAGGGATGACTGCCGGAGCCCGCTTTGGGCGCGTTGGATCCGGGTCCTGAGCGTTGGATTCGCCAGCTCCACCTGGATCGCTTCCGGTGACTGCCCTTCGCTGAAGGCGCATACCACCGAATCGAGAGAGTTGCGCGTTCCGGCAACATCGTAGTCGTTCCGGCGCCGCGGCGTTGCGGTGGGCTTTGGTGTGAGAATGAACGGGATAAAGGATGAAGCTCAACGGCAAAGAATTGGGCAGGATTCGGGTGGCGCTGAAGGCGGCGTTTCCGGCAAGTGGCGGGGAACTGGAATTGGTTGTCAGCGATGCTGACATCGGCGTTACGTTCGCCGAGTTCCAGGCACCATCCTATGATAACCGGATCCAGATGCTACTGGAGAATGCGGCCGGGAAATACCGCCTTGCCGACCTGCTGCAGGCGGCGGTAGTTAGAGCGCCGGGGAACCCGGAGTTGCGGGAGATTGCGGAGTTTGTAGAAAGCTATTTTCGGGTATTGCCGCGATTGACGGAGGTTGGGGACGCCGAGAAGGTCCTGTTCGCGAACGTTGGGTTTCAGAACGTGCGGGAGTGGATCGCGAAGCTGGACGCGTTGACGAAGGTGGTGTGCCGGATAGAGCCGCAGCCGCGGGCGCAGGGGATTGGGGGATATGGGAGCGGGTTTCTGGTGGCGCCGGATGTGGTTCTGACCTGTGAACACGTCGTCGCGGGTTTCTGGGGGGATGCGGAGCGGGCGGCTCGGGTGCGGGTACGGTTTGACTGTGTTTATGGGGCGGACGGCAAGGCGACGGATGGTGTCGAGTGCCGGCTGGCGAAGGATTTCCGGATCCAGCGCGATGCCGGGTTGGACTTTGCGCTGGTGCGGCTGGAGAGCGGGAGTACGTCGGGTCGGGGCGTTGCGGAGTTGAGCTCGCATGCCTTTGTAGAACAGGAGCCGCTGCTGATTCTGCAGCATCCGGCGGGCGAGCCGATGAAGCTGGCGTTTGGGTCGGTGACGGGGAAGAAGGACTGGTCGGAGGATCGGATTGCGTACCGGGTGAACACGAACGGTGGGTCGTCGGGGTCACCATGTTTGACGCAGGGGTTGCAGGTGGGCGCGCTGCATCCTGCGGGGTCGGGGGCGTATAACCGCAGGGTGCCGATGGCTTCCATTCGGCCGCGGTGGGGGGCGGTGGAGTCAGTGGGGGACCACAGCGGGCGGGAGCAGAAGTACGTAGAACGTCTGCTGCTGCGAATTGCGAAGAAAGCAGAAGTGTACTCTCCGCTGGAAGGGATTGGCCAGATGACCGTAGAGCCGACGCACGCCGCGATTTGGAACCCGTGGGACGACGATCCGGATCTGGCTGGACTTGTTCAGGAAAAGCGGGCCGAGCGGGTGCGGCGGGAATTCCCGAATGCGTTGGCGGCGTTCCAGGAGGTGCGTCATGCGGCCGTGCTGGGGGCCCCGGGCGCGGGAAAGAGCACGACGCTATTGTCCCGGGCGGCGGATTTGGCCCGGAAGGCGAAGGAAAAAGAGGGTGAGCCGATTCCGCTGCTGGTGACGCTGGGCGATTGGCGGGATAGCAGTTCGCTAGCGGAGTTTGTGAGAAGGCAGGCGCCGGAACTGGATGGGATGGTGGATGGGCTAGCGAAAGCTGGCCGGCTGACGGTTTTGCTGGATGGGTTGAATGAGATGCCGACGGCGGCGGAGGTGCGGAAGCAGAAGGCGGATGCTATCCGTGAGTGGGTGAAAGAACTGGGTGAGCAGACACCGGTTTGGGTATCGTGCCGGCTGGGGGATTACACCGGGGTTCTCGATTTGGGTTTCGATACCCTGACGCTGCAGGAGTTGAAGCCGTGGCGGGTGCGGGAGGTGTTGCGGCTGTGGGTTCCGAAGGACGGCCGGAGCGTGAGGGAAGCGGATGGCTTCTTCTGGCGGTTGGCTGGGGACGAGCGGCTGGCAGGGCTGCTGGAGAAATGGAAGGCATCGGGCGCGGAGGAAGCGGAGGGGTTCTGGCTGGAGACGACCCGCGACGAGGAGGTTGAGGAGCGGCTGGGTTGGTGGGAGTCTCGCATTTGGAAGCAACACGTTCGGAACCCGCGAAGCCTGGTGCGGCTGGCAGCAAACCCGTTCCTGCTGACAATGCTGTTCCAAGTGTGGAGAGGTAAGGGGGAGTTGCCGCCAAACCGGGGCAGCCTGTTCCAGCGATTTGTGGATCAACTATTGGTACGGGAGGAGCACCGGGATAGGAGCAGGGAGAGGAGCGACGCGGAACGTAGGGAGAGGCGAGAGGCACTGCTAACGGGGCTGACGGGTCTGGCGTGGCAGATGCAGACGTCGCGGGTGGCGGCGGGACCGGGGGAGAGTGGGGACTTCAGTGTGTTGACGGTGGCGACGCGGGCGGAGGCGGTGCGGGCGCTGGCTAGTGAGGAGGTGCTGAAGCGGGCGTTGGGCGCTACGTTGCTGGAAGGGGAAGGGGAGGTGCGGTTCCGGCACCAGTTGCTGCAGGAATACTTCACGGCGGTGGCGTTGCGGGAACGAATGGGGACGATGGCGGCGACGGAGCTATGGCCTGAGGAGCGGTGGTGGGAACGGAGTGGGTGGGAAGAGGCGGTGAAACTGCTGGCGGGGTTGTATGGGGAGGATTGCACGGAGGTGGTGAGATGGGTGGGGAAGGCGCAGCCGGAGGTGGCGGTGGAGTGCGCGCTGGACGCGGGGTCAAAGGCGGTGGGAGATTGGGGGCGGGAGTTGAAGGAGCGGTGGCTGCCGCTATTGACGGATTCGAAGAGACTGCCGGAGCCGGAGGGGCGAGCGGCGATAGGGCGTGCGCTGGGGCGATTGAAGTTGGATGACCGGAAGGGAGTGGGAGTACGCAGGGATGGGGTACCGGATATTCATTGGGTGGAAATTCCGGAGGGGAGCTTCTTGTATCAGGGGAAGCGGGAGCGGATGCATGGGTTTCAGATGGCGCGGTATGCGGTGACGAATGCGCAGTTCGAAGCGTTTGTGAAAGCAAAAGATGGGTACGGGCAGGATTGCTGGTGGGAGGGAATGACCAATCCGGACCGGGAGCTTAATGCGGCGCCGAGTTGGAGCTACGCGAACCATCCGAGAGTGGATGTGAACTGGTGGGAAGCGACGGCATTCTGTGCCTGGTTGTCGAAGCGGGTGGGGTATGAGGTGCGGCTACCGACGGAGCAGGAGTGGGAGCGGGCGGCGTCGTATACGGATGGACGCGAGTATCCATGGGGGAACGGGTACAAGTCTGGATATGCGAACATCTCCGAGACGCACTACCTGAGAAAGACGAGTGCTGTGGGGATGTATCCGGACGCCAAGTCCAGGGATGGCGAGGGTGTGATGGACTTGGCAGGGAACGTGTGGGAATGGTGTCTGAATGAGTTCCACAAGCCAGAGCGGACGCAGAAGGAGGGTACTGAGCCTCGTGTGTTGCGCGGCGGCTCCTGGATCAACAATCGGTCGGACGCGCGCGCCGGCTACCGCTTCGGCGATCATCCGAGCCTCCGTCTCGTCAGCGTCGGTTTTCGGGTGGTGTGTTGTTCCCCCATCCACGGGACGCGGGGGCGCTGAGCGCTGTACACTGGTTCGCTGTTCACTGTGCCGCGCGCCGCGCGGCCGAAAATTTTTCTACCGCGGTGGAGGTGTCCAGACGAAACGGTCGAGCATGTGGCGGCGGAGTCCCCAGGAGTCGGCATAGCGGACGTGATTTAGCCAACCTTTCACGCTGGCATCGAATTCGGCAAAGGTGATGAGGCCGGAGCGCCAATCGTCAAAGCGGTCGGTCAGGCGCCGGGTGGCTTCGACAACCTTGCGGCCTTTCACCCGGCGGTGATCGGGCCAAACAACGAAACCCAGCCAGGGGATGCCGGTAGTGACCGGCTGGACCTGAGCGGCGGATTCGTGGATGGTGAGGCGCAACGTGGCGAGGCGTTCGATGATGGCCTGTTTCCACTCCCAGAGTTGGGGGCGGCTATCGGAGAACAGCACCATGTCATCGACGTAGCGGACGTAGGCGGCGCAGCGAAGTTGGCGGCGGATGAACTAGCAGACGACGCGCAGCCCCAGATGGCGGGCAAAGGCATCGAAGTCGCGATCGTTATGGAGCAACTCGCAGCCGTGCTCCAAGCAGCAGGTTGCGATGAGAGTATCGATGGTCTTGCGCACGGTGATTCCTTTCCTCCGCAGGAGCCGAAAGTTGCGTGCCGCGGCGATGGCTGTGTCGCGCCCGCCGATGGGAACGACAGGCAGAGCACAGAGAAGGGCGCGCACGGTTTCGAAGGTTTTGTCATCGGAAATGCCTTGGAGGACTTCCGCTAACATCAAGTCACCGATTGCGATTTCCTCTTGACCTAGAAGCCGCTCCAGTTGATCGGTGGTTGGGTTGGGTATCCCGCGCAGGTAGTCGATCCATACGCTGGAATCCACCAAAATCAACGGTCCAACCTCATTTCGTGAAGGTCCCCGTCCCAGGCGACTTTGCCGCGGAGGGCGCGGAGCTGCGCTTGATGGTTAAGGCGCACCAGGGTCTGCAGAGCGAGTTCGACGGTTTCGCGTTTGGTCTTCAGCCCCGTCGCTTGCTGCGCCTCGCGCAAGAGTTTGTCGTCGATGACGATGCTGGTGCGCATGACCGTGTCTACCCACTATGGTACACGCAAGAGTGGGAGAGTGCTTTCTCAGGTGGCGCTCGGCTTTCCTGGAAATGATGCTGGCGCCGCCCTACCAAGTGGGTGAGATGCGGCGGGCGGGAAGGCCAAACCGCGTCCCGGGTTGGGGTATGCGCCCGCCGCCCGAGAACAAGCGGCGCGCGGACAGGACAGGCCCGCGCCATCCAGCGATACTCCGCCGCATCCCAGGAAGCCGTAACCGCCGGGACAGGCCGGCATGGTGGAGAACCGAAGGTGGATGTGGGAACAACACACCCACGCGAAAACCGATGTTGTTGTTACGGTTGTGCGGATGATTGTGGTTGCGGTAGCCGGCGCGCGCGTTCGACTGATTGTTGATCCAGGAGCCGCCGCGCAACACCCGAGGCTCGGAGCCGGGCTGCCCTGCCGGGGTGAGCCGGCGAGGGAAGGATAGCAAAGTGGGGAGGGGTTACGGCGCGAGGCCTTTTTCCAGCGTGGCAACTAGCGGCGGCAGGAACCTGGTTACCGTAGCCCAGACAATATCTCTGTTGACATCGTCGTACGCGTGGATCAATCGGTTGCGCATTCCGATCACTTGACTCCACGGCACTTCCGGGAACCGGGAACGGGCTTCTGGCGAAAGCTTCACGGCAGCTTCTCCGAGAACTTCCAATGCGCGAATAACAGCGAAAAGAAGCTGTTCATCCGTGTCCAAGTCTTCACGGCGCCTGCCGTCGATGAACCGGAGCGCTTTCTGTGCTGCCTCGGAGATGTGCTGGAGACGGATTCGGTCAGACTCGCTCATACTGAGCGACTGCCTCCCGAAGGACGCGATCGCGGAAGTGCCTGCTGAGGTCCTGGGCCGTTCGCAGATCGACTTTACGTCCGAGCAAGCCGGTTAACTCGATCTCCATCCCTGCCATTTCGGGCAGAGTGGGAACGTAGCCGGGCTCGAACTCGACAAGCATGTCGATATCACTTTCGGGATGGAAACGCGGGGTGAGGATGGAGCCGAACAGGGAGAGTTTCCGGATGCTATTCCGCTCGCAGAAGTGCCGGATCGCCTCAAATGGAATCTCGATCGCGTCGCGCACCATGGGTCAATTATGGCATGGACCTCCCGGGGCTTCCAGACGGTGGGTGAGAAAGTGGGGGATGGCGTTGACCTCTTGCTCGGTGACATCGAATACTTCAGTGATCTCGCGCACGGAGAGCCCGGCATCGAGGTTTTCGAAGATGGTTTGCACGGGCATTCGTGTGGCTTTGAGCAGCCAAGTGCCGCTCCTCTTGCCGGGGATGCGTTCGACGGCGGGACATTGAGACCAATCGATCATGTGCGAGCCTGCTTCTTCATGCTAGACCACAGGGAGGGCCTGATTGGATGGCTGCGGCTTCAACACGCACAGGCACAGTGAGTCGGGCACCAAGGGGCAGTGCTAACAGACCAACGCCGCAGTCGCGGTAGCCCAGATGGCTGTGGCGGTAGCCGGTGCGCAAGGAAGCCGGGCCGCCCTGCCGGGGTGAGCCGGCGGGGAAGGATAGCAGAGTTGGCAGGGGCGGCCTTGGCTAAGGGGCAAAAGGTTTCGGACCGCGCTCGCGCGCGGCACAGTGACCAGCGAACTAGTGGCCAGCGCTCAGCGCCCCAGCGTTCCGTGGATGGGGGACGAACACACCACCCGAAACCCGACGTTAAAGCTTCGGGCACCCGGACGATAATAGTTACGGCTGTTGGCGCGCGCGAACCGCTGATCGTAGCTCCAGGAGCCGCCGCGCGACACCCGACGCTCTTCTTTGCCGCCTTTCTGTTCACAACCACTGCACCACTCCCAAACGTTGCCGGCAAGGTCTGCCACTTTTTGATGGGAGCGCCCATCCGGGTACATGCCTACGCTGGCGGTCCGTCCGATTCCGGCCTCGGCGGTGTTTGCCGGTCCCCCCGACCATGCCGGCCCCCAAGGGTAGTTGAAGCTGGGGTTTGCGCTTTGTGCTGCCCATTGCCATTCGGCTTCAGTGGGAAGGTGAATTTGATGTGGGGAGTGGGCGGTCAACCAGCGGCAGAAGGCCGTCGCATCTGCCCAGGAAACGTTTGTGACTGGATGGTTGGCGGGCGACGAATTCTGCCACGAGCGATCTGGATCCGCTTTCCTGAGGTTCTTCCACCACTCCTTGGTGCGGTAGCCGTCTTCCGCATCCAGAAAGGCGCGGAACTGGGCGACGGTGATGGGGTAGGTCGCGATTTGAAACTCGCTGACGGGTTTCGGGCCGACGCCTTCGATATGTACGGTGCCGCACGGGATGGGCTGCCAGAGAATGTCGGGAATACCGTTCTTGACACCGACGCCGGGGCGTGCGTCCCCGATGTCGTCGAGCCGCAATCCGATCTCCCAGCGGCGGCGATGCGTGGTCTGAGGCTGGACGAGTTCCGCGATGATCCAATCGGACTCGGGCGTTAGTAGCCTGGCGACGACCGGGTCGGTGAGAAGGGACTGAAGGAGCCCGGCGTGGGTGAGGCGGCCCCGGTAGTCCTCAATGAGATCTTCGGGCCACGGGCGACGGTATTGTGCATCTAGATGACTTCCCGCCCAAGCTCTCGCTTCCGCTCTGACGCGGCTGGCGAGGCGGAAGTCTTCGCGGCGTTCGGCGATCCAAGCGGCGAGGGTGGGCCATTCCGTGAGTAGGGCTTCGTGGGCTACGTCGACTACCGGTTGGTCGTCGGGGCCGCGGTCCTTGACCAAGAGCCGAGCATCGACGAAGGCTTCGATGAGTTGCTGGGCTTCTGGGTCGGCGTCCCACGCGGAGTGAGACTCGCGCTGGCGGACGGGGTCGTCGTCGTCACTGACTCGTACGAGCCTGGCGAAGACTCGGTGGAGTGTCTCTTCGGCTTTGTCGCCTAGGGATTTCAGTGTCGCGTCGGCACGGCGGCCTATGGCGCCGCTTAGTCCTCCGAACTGCTCGCTGTGATATGTGTCGCACTCCATGGTGCGAGTGCCGGCGTCGGCGCAGTGTTGCCAGAGTTCGCGGAGGGCGAAGGCCATCAGCGCGAGCCCGCCACGGCGGCGTTCGGCGTCGGCGGCAATCGTGGGTGGCAGGGAGGGATCGAGGAGCCAGGGTTCGGGGAGTTCGAGTTCCTCGATCGGACCGCGGACCATGTGTTCAAGCGACATCCGGTCGGGCGGTCCAAGTGGGAACTGGCCTCCCACAGCAAAGACCGCACGCCTTAGGGGCGGGTGATCCAGGCAGTGATGGAAGAAGTCGGCGCGCAGTGTGGCCACCACCTGCAGAGGCGAGGGCTGTGCAGTGGCTTCCAGCAGACGGTCGAGGAACTCGGCGCCCTCCTGCTTCTTCTCTTGGGCGAAGAGCTCTTCCATCTGGTCTAGAAGCAGCAGCCAGCGGGGCATGGAAGTGCCGTCCAACAGTTGCGTGGCGAAGTCGGCCAACGGCATCGTATCGAACGCATCGAGCAGTCTGCGGCGGCTGGTCTCCTGTCTGCCGATCGCTTGATTCAGCGCGTTGTGGAGGGCATCGAAGAAGCCGTGGCGGCTATCGCTGGGCTGCATGGCGGTGATCAGCCAGCGGCGGCTATCGGGAAACTCGGGCACCTCACCGTTGGCGAGGCTGGCCCAGAGGCCGGCCCGGACGAGCGAGGATTTGCCGGCGCCGGAGGCTCCGACTATCACCGTGAAGCGCGAGCCTTGCGGGGTGGTGAGAGTGCGGATGAGGTCGCGGAGTTCGGCGTCGCGGCCGAAGAAGATGGGGGCGTGTTCGCGGTCGAAGTAGTTCAGGCCGCGGAAGGGGGCGTCGTGGGTCCAGGGCTGCCGGCGGCGGCGGGCATTGCCGGAGCAGAGTCTCTTTGCGAGGTCGTCGACGATTTGCTGTTGTTCCGGGCGCAGGCCGGGAACGGCGCGCAGACCGGTAAGCAGGAGACAAAGCGACTCGCCATCGTTGGCGCAGCGGTCGAGGAGGTCGTGCGCGGCTTCGTCTGGAGCTGCTTCGTGCTTGAGACCGTCCCAGATGGGGCGGTGATAGAAGATGCCGCGGAGCAGGACCTTGCGTGCGGCAACGGCGTCGAAACCGGGGATGGCGAGGAGGAGCTTTGCCAGACGCTGGCGATGGTAGTTATCAAGCCGCACGCGTCTACTCCTCGCGGACCGTCATCTCCGAAAGCAGTGCGGGGTGGTGGGTCCGAAGATAGTCGACAATAGCGCGCATAGCGATTCCCTGGTTGCGATAGAACGCCGCCTCGGGTGATTTCGTGTTCGGATCGGGGCCGGGAAGATCCACCGAAGCGTGATGGATGGCCACGACGGCGAACGCGTCATCGAAGACCGGCGAGCCGGATGATCCTCGCAACGTGCTTGTGTAGTATTGCACGACCTGGGTGTCGGCGTGGGCGACCAGGTTGTTCTGGAGGGAAATGCGCTTTTGGATGCCGCCGGCGTGCTGGATGATGGCGACGCGATCGTTGGGTTTGGGTGTGGCGGTACTGATCGGAAGATAGCGCGGGATGGTGGGGGTGTTGGCGAAGCGGAGAAGGGTGAAGTCGAGTGCATCTACGGGGCTTGTGCAGAGGAACGGGGAGCCGGCGGCTGGTTGCGCAACTACCGTTGGGCGTGGCGGTTCCGACGGCGGCGCTTCGGCGTCGGGCAGTTCGTCGAAGAACACCGCCTGCGCGCGTGCCGCCTGGCCGGCCGTGGCGATGACGTGGTTGTTGGTCATCACCAGCCCTGGGGCAAGCAGGAAGCCTGTACCTTGCGGGGTGTGATCGAGATCGATGCGGACGACGGCGTCGGCAGCACGAAGCGCGCGGCGGAGATAGAAAAGGGGGCGGAGGGTGTTCTCGCCGATGATGCGTTCGTGGGTGAGGTCGGTGGCAGAGCGATGGTCCTGCCAGGTAGCGGCGGGTTGAGAGGGGATTGCTGGTTCGCCGAGGAGCAGGCGCCGGCGGAGTTCGGTGAGGGGTTCGCGGAGGGGACCGGCGAAAGGCTCGATGGCCTGGGCGAGCAATCCAAGCGCGAAGACCCCAGGCGCCAACGGCTGTCCGTCGAGGTAGAGGATCACGTTGTCGGCGGCGATGAAGGGGGAGTCCTCCAGGTTTATTCGCGGGAAGATGGCGAAGATGGCGTCGCTGTTGGGGTAGCCCCCGAGCGTATTGCGCAGCAGCACCTGACGGGCTCGCACGGTGGCAAAGAGGGGGGATTGGGAAAGGGCGCTGAGCAGGAGAGTGCGGTCGGGGGGAGCAAGCAGCGGCATCGGATTTCGCGATTATGGCAGAGCGGAGCCTCTGGTAGCGCCCAGCCGTTGGCGCAAGACCCTGGCCCGGGCGGCCAGCGCATCGTACTCCTGGCAATAGTAGGTCTTCAGACTCGCCGCCGGCGCCGCCTCCGGTACCCGCACCGGTGCCGAAGGGATCCGCCCGGACAACACCTCCGCGGCGATGGCCTCGGCGCGGGCCAGTCGGGCGGCGTAGTCGATCGGCCCATTCTCCCCAAATCCGGGGAGGCGGAGTCGCTCCCCGCTGGCCTGGCGGAGACAGGCCTCCCGCCACACCTCTAGCGGCGGAGGTGTGAACCCGAGCGGCTCCAGGGCGGCGCCGTGCCGCGACCACAGGAAGGGGCTCTGGGTGGCCAACAGCAGATCGAGAACCGCCGGCGTTGCCACGATGGTCCGGGGCGGCAGACTGTCCGGCACAGGCGAGTCCGCCGCTGGCAGCAGCAACAGCGACGGTAACCTCACGACGTCCTTGAGAACCGGCGCGGGCGGGCGCAACAGCCGCTGCGCTCGCTCCGCCAGCAGACAGCATTGGAAGAACGGCGATCCGGCGGGAAGACCGTCGGGCAGTGCGGCTTCGGCCCGCTTGCGAAGCGGCTCCGGCCAGCGTCCTTCGACGACGCCCAGCGCGTTGGCCATCTCCTTGACGAACTTCCGTTGATTGCGGACGCTGCCGGCCCGCAGCGCGCGCGGCAGGTAGTGTTCGAACCAGAAGATTAGACGGCGCGCGGCGGCTTGCCGGGGTACCGGGAGATGGGGAATCGGCGGCGGGGTGCCCGCGACCACGATGGCAAAGCGGCGGTCTAGCGAGGCGCGGTAGGGATCCATTCCGGCCATCTCCGCCAGTTCTTCAGCGGTGGCGATCTGACATTCGCCGAGGCGTGGGAACAGCGCCTGGGCGAGACGAAAGCGGCGCCACAGGGAGAACAGCCCGGAGCCCAGAGTGTCGCGGATGGCCAGCCCGAGATCGAGGTCGCTCCAGGGGAACTCGGCCTCGCCGGCGGCGACGCTGCGGCGGATGTAGACGCTTTGGACGAACGGCAGGTGCAGGAGCGGCGCCAAGGCCCGGGCGGCGCCGGTATAGATGCGGCTGCTAAGCGTTGCCAAACAGGCTTTCCGCCGTTTCCAGGATGAGTTGGGCGTTCTGTTCGGGGTCGCGGCCCATGTGCAGAACGTAGTTATGGGAGCGGCGGATCAACCGGTGGGCGTTACGGGCGCGGGAGAACGCCACACCGAGCTTGCCGATGAGTTCCCCGGTGCTGCGCTCCAGAATGTACTCCAGACCCTGGAACAGTCCGAGGCCGACGATGCTGTGCGGGACCATCGCCTGCATAGCTTGCGAGTAGGAAGCGCGTTCCAGCCGCCCACGCGGCGACAGCGTGCGGCGCCCGATCAGAAGCATCCCCGGTTCGGCGAAAGGGTCGACGCGCTCGGCGAAGTAGGAATGATTTACCAAATACTTGGGCCCAAACTCCATGCGTTCGACGCGGCGGAGGTGGGCCTGGGGGATGTCCTTCTCGCGCCCTTCCAGCAGGCCGAGCCGGAGAGGGAAGGCGTGCACGTCACCGTTGCGGTCGAGGAACGGTGAGTCGTCGGAGAGAATCCGCAGTTCCGGATGTTTGAGGAGCGCGGCGGCCAGCGTGCTTTTGCCGCCGCCCATGGGAAGCATGGCCAGGATGGCGCGGCCGCGATAGGCGATGGCCATGGCATGGACGCGGCTCATGCCTTGTTGGTCGGCCCGTTGTCCGATCTGGGAGAGCAGAAACAGGTACCCCGCTTCGTAGAGCAGGTCGGGCGATTCGCTGGTCATCGTGAAGCGGCGCTGCAGCGGTTCGTAGATGCCGAGGCCGCGTCCACCGAAGTCGAGGATGCGCCGGTCGCCATCGCGGTAGACGACATTGCGCGGCGTATAGACGGAGGCATCGCACTCAGGCAGGTCCTGGTAGCGGGGAGTCTCCCGGTCCAAAACCAAGGTTACGGGCTGAGTATTGGCGGACTCGCCAGAGAAGAAAGTGAAGTCCTCATGTAAGCCGTCGATGGCGGCGGGGCAATTGCCACTTAGGATGAAGTCATAGCCATAGACCGAATACCGCCTGGTACCAACAAAAAGACTCATTTCAACCGATTCCGTGTACGTCTCGCGCCCTAAGAGTGTAACCTGATTGAATCCAGCCGCAAAGTCTCTTGATCCCCAAACTGACTCTTGAAAACAGGATCCACTACCCGCACCAACGCTGCGGATGGGGCTACGCCCAAGCCGCGATTCATCCGCTGTTGCGGACGGATGGCGGCGGAGTCCTGTTGGATTCGATGATTGAGAAGAATTTCGCCCGACAATTGCCGCGAGCGCTGGAGGAGGGAAGGATTCCCTACCGGCGCCCCTGGGTGGGTATCGTGCATGTGCCGCCGGAGATTCCGGACTGGTTCGACACGGACAAGAGCTTCGTTCGGATCTGCCAGAAAACGGCTTGGAGGGAATCGTGGGCGCACTGCCGTGGCCTTTTTACGCTATCGCAAATGATGCGGAATTGGCTGGCCGGGCGGGTGGATGTTCCGGTATGCGCGCTGCGGCACCCGGCCGAGATCCCGGAAGTGCGATTTTCGTGGGATCGCTACCGGGAACAGGGGGAGCGGGTGGTGCAGGTGGGGTGGTGGCTGCGCAGCCTGACGGCCATCCATCGTCTGGATATCCCCGCATCACGGAAGGTTTTGCTGGTTCCCCAGACCGGTGAGAACCTGCCGCGCTTTGCAGCAGTGCTG
The DNA here is from genome assembly GCA_016789745.1 of Bryobacterales bacterium. Classification (GTDB taxonomy): domain Bacteria; phylum Acidobacteriota; class Terriglobia; order Bryobacterales; family Bryobacteraceae; genus CADEFT01. The sequence continues at coordinate 5,530 of JAEUQF010000423.1, read as the reverse complement.
GACGGCGATTGTGTCCATCATGGGACGCCGCCCGCCGCGGAGTGGGGCATCCCGATTGTTCCGCATTTACCGAATGCAGATTACGACGAGTTACTCTGCTCTTCGCTTGTGTTCCTGAACCTCTACGGCGCGGTGGCCAACAACGCCATCCTGGATTGCATGGTGCGGGCGACGCCGGTGCTGGTGAATAGATTACCCTCGGTCCGGGAGTATCTGGGCGAGGAATACCCTCTCTATTACGAAACAATGGAAGAAGCAGCGGCGAAGGCCATGGACCGGTCGGCTGTTTGCGCGGCGCATGAGTACCTTCGGCGGATGGATACCGGTTGGTTGTCGGCGGAGGCTTTCTGCCGGGATATAGCCGACTCGGAGATTTACCGGTCGCTGTAAAGAGCCGCGGCAAGTGCTCCCTGCCGCGGCATATGGGGGACGCCGACCGTTTTGTCCTCAAAAGCTAATTGTTCTTCGGCTTCGTCTTGTCCTGGACTTTTTCGGCACCTTCTTCCACCTTTTCGGCAGTTTTGTTCACGGCGCGCTTGGTAGTTTTTCCCACGGCCTTGCCGGTGCGTTTGGCAGCCTTGCCGGTAGATTTGGCGGCGTCCTTCATATCGCGCCCGGCTTCCTTAATGTCTTCCTTGGCACTTTGGGCAGAGAGCGTGGCGGCGAGCGCCAGTGTGGAGAGTAGGATCGAGAATCTCATACAACGTTTACAGCATGCGGAATGCCACTCACCTCCGGATGGGAAGTGGTAGTCTGTGGGGCGTGCTTTTACTGGGATGGCTGTGCCTGGGCGCGATGGCGGTCTCGCCGTTCCTGCTGGTGGGTGGTAAGCAGGTGGGGCCGATCACGGGCGAGTGGACGGAGGTGGAGTTGAAGCGCGCGTTTGGGGCGCGTCAAGTGCTGCATGAGCGGCTGTATTACCGCGAGGGCGAATCGGCTGCCGGGTTGGTGGTCTACCGCGTTCCGGTGTACCGGCCGGAGAACCGGATCCTGCGCATTGCGACCGATAACGCGGGACGTGCCGCGACGGTTGAGATCCATGACGATCGGTTCTACACGGCATCGGGGGTTCGCGTAGGAATGACCCTGCGGGAGTTGGAGCTGAAGAATGGACGCCCGTTCCAGATGTACGGGTTTGCGTGGGATCACGAGGGGTTGGTGGTGGGGTGGAACGGGGGGCGGTTGGCGAAGGAACTGGAGCGGATCGGGGTGACGCTGCTTCCGATGGACCGGATGGGCAGCAGGGAGGTGCAGGGCGATGGGGAGTTTCGGTCGGACCATCCGGTGCTGCGGAAGTTGAATCCGAGGGTGGTGCAGATCTTGATGCCGCTGGAGCCGTGAGTTCAGCGCTCCTTCTGTAGGAAGTGTTGGAGTGCGGGGAGTGAGGCGCGGGTTGGAGCGAAGGTGGTGCCGTCGAAGAGGAAATCCAGGCGGTAGCGGGTGTGGTTGTGGCGGGCTTGGATGCGGATGTCGGGTCGGCCGTCGCGGTTCAAGTCGGGGAAAGTCATGCGATCGAGAGAGGCCTCGGCGCCGGCTTCGGCCAGGACCTGGAGGTCGATGGCGGCGTTCGTGACCTGGACCAGCCGGACGGTCTAGTAGCGGGTGGACTCGGCGTAGTCTTCGGTGAAGCAGACGAGGGCGTTGCGGCGGTTCGTCAGGAGGAACGCGCGGCAGGAATCAAAGGACAGCGCGAGGATGGGTTCATCCAGGATTTGCCAGGTTTGGTGGTGACGTGTCAGGAGCAGGCCAAGCGTGCTGTAGCGGCGGGGCGCCGGAGTGAGGTGCAGAGTGACAAGAGCATCCTCGGAGACAGGAGATTGGTAGGCGCCGAAGTGGACGGCACCGAGGGTCCAGGCGTCGCAGGGGAGGTCTTGGGGTTGGGCGGCGCAGATCGCCTTCTGGAGGACTTCGTGCACCGGGTTGGGAGACTGGGCGAAGGCGAGCGCGAGGAGGAGAGCCCACATGGTATTCCTTTAGGCGCGGGCCGGGCGGTTGTTTCTGGCATCCGCGAGCAGCCACTCGCGGAGGGGGTGCTAGAATCTTGGGCATGACTGTATCGGACGATACGGTGGTGTAGATGAACCCTGCCGATTGGGCTCGGATCGACGAGCTGTTCCATGAAGCCGTGGCTCTGCCCGCGGGCGAGCGGGAAGCCTTCCTGAACCAGGCCTGCGACGACCCCTCCATTCGAGCGGAGGTGATGCTGCTGTTGCGGCACGATTCGCAGGAGGAGGCCGGCTTTGACCAGGCGGTGGCGGCGGCGGCCGTGGCGATGGTGAAAGAGAAGCGCAGTTGGGTGATCGGGCGGCGTATTGGGCCGTACCGGGTGACTGGAATGATCGGCGAAGGCGGCATGGGCGCGGTGTACGGCGCGGTTCGCGACGACGATTCCTATCAGAAAGAAGTCGCCATCAAACTGGTGCGGCACGGGCTGGAGACCGGGCGGGTGGTGGAACGGTTCCGGGCCGAGCGGCAGATTCTGGCACGGCTGGAACACCCGTACATCGCGCGGCTGCTCGACGGCGGGGCCACCGATGAGGGTTTCCCGTACCTGGTGATGGAGCGCATCCATGGCACGCCGGTGACGTTGTATGCCAACCAGGCGGAGTTGGGGTTGGAAGGGCGGCTGCGGCTGTTTCTGAAGGTGTGTGAGGCGGTGCAGTACGCCCATGCCAGTCTGATTATCCATCGCGACATCAAGCCGGCGAACATCCTGATCACGCAGGAGGGGACGCCGCGGTTACTGGATTTCGGGCTGGCGCGGGTATTGGCGGAAGACAGCCACGATCCGCAAACCACCGGGGCGTTTCTGATGACGCCGGCGTATGCGAGCCCGGAGCAGGTGCAGGGCAACGCGGTGACGACGGCTACCGATGTGTACTCGCTGGGGGCGGTGCTGTATGAGCTATTGACGGGGCGGCCCCCGCATGACGTCAAGGGTGTCACGGCGCTGGAGGCGGCGAAGGCCATCTGCGGGGGCGAGGTGAAGCTGCCAAGCCGCGCGGCGAACAACCCGCTGGTGAGGGAGCGCGAGTTGGAAGGGGACATCGACAACATCCTGCTGATGGCGTTGCGCCAGGATACGGCGCGGCGGTACCGGAGCGTGGAGCAGTTCGCGGCGGACCTGCAGCGTTATCTGGATGGGCTGCCGGTGGTGGCGAGGGCCGATACGGTGCGCTACCGGACGGCGAAATTCGTGACGCGGAACCGCTGGCCGATGGTGGCGGCGACGGTGGCGTTTGTGGCGCTGGCATTCGGCATTGTGACGTCGCAGATCTCGGCGCGGCGCGAGCGGCGGCGGTTTGACCAAGTGCGGCAGTTGGTGAACCGGGTGCTGTTTGAGGTGCATGATGCGGTGAAGCCCTTGGCCGGATCGCTGCCGGCGAGGGAGCTGATTCTGCGCAATGCGCTGGAGTATCTGAACAGCCTGAGCGTGGAGGCGGCGGGGGATCCAGACCTGGCGCACGAGTTGGCGGGTGCGTATCGGAAGCTGGGGGAGTTACAGGGGACGCCGACGGGGCCAAGCCGTGGGGATGGGCACGGGGCGCGGGCGAGCCTGGCGCGTGGCATCGAACTGGAGCGGCAAGCGACGGCAAAGCAGCCGAAGCAACTGGCCTTCCGGCTGGGGTTGGCGGAGATGCTGATGGAGCAGATGCGGATTGAGGCGCATGCTTCCGAGTTCGGGGCGGCGAAGGCATCGGCACGGGAGGCGATTGCCGTGCTGGAGCAGACGTTGGCGCTGCATCCGAGCGATGCGGCGGTGAAGGAACTGCTTGCGCAGTCGTACTTGTTTCTGGGAGTGGATATCCTGGCGCGGATCAACGAACTTGCGCCGGCGGCGGAACTGTTGCGCAAGAGTATTCCGATGTTTGAGCAAGTGGCGGCCGCAGCGCCGGGGCCGGAGCACCAGAATAAGCTGGCGGGGGCATACGGATCACTGGGGCGGCTGTTGGCGTTGCTGCGGGATACGGAGGGGTCGCGGAAGGCGTACGCGCGGTCGGTGGAGTTGCGGGAGCGGTTAGTGAAGGAGCATCCGGATAACGCGGAGTACGGGCGAGGTCTGCTGGTGAACTATGGCGGGCTATCAGACCGGATAGCGGAGCCGTGTTCGGAGGAGCGAGTGGCGGGGGCGTCGGCGGCGCGGCCGGTGTACGAGAAGATGATTGGGCTGGCGCGGAAGCTGGCGGTGGATGAGAAGGACCGCACGTCGCAGGCGGATTTGGCGCAGACGTTGTTGCGGATGGGGTGTCTGGAGCAGAACGAAGGGAACACGGCGGCGGCCAGTGCGTTGTTTACCGAGGCGCTGGCGCGGACCAAGCCGTTTGCGAGTCCGGAGACGGCCACCACCGGGGTGTTGCTGTTGCGGCTGAATCTGCTGGGCCGCTACGGAAGCGCGCTGGTGGAAGGCAAGCGGCTGGATGAGGCGATGGCGCAATACCAGGCTGGGTTGGAGATTCTGCGGGTGGTAGAGCGGCGGGCGCCCGGGCTGCCGGACACCTGGGGGCGTTCGTTGAGCATGCAGGGACGGATGGCGCTGCTGCTGGCGGCGAAGCGGGACATTGCCGGGCTGGAGGCGCTAGCGGGGAAGGTGCGGCGGGAAGTGGCGTCGCCGCCGGCCATGAAGCTGACGATGTCGCAGATGCCGTTGCCGGCCATTGCGGCGCTACGGTTCGGCCAGGCGTATGAGCAGCTACGGGAAGCGAAGCAGGCGTGCGCATGGTGGCGCAGCAGCGAGGACTGGTGGCGGAAGATGGAAGGGGCGGGCGGAGTGCCGGGCGGATATCAGGGGTTGCGGCAGCAGGCGGCTGAGCAGGTGCGTGGTTGCGTTCCCCCTTCCCCTTGACTTGTGGCGGACCTACACTGGGGGCGTGAAGATCGCCTCCTCATTTATATTCGCACTTATCTTCGGAGCGGCCTTCCTATTCGGCGAAGTAGCACCGTCGGAAGTGGACCGCCTGCTCAAACAAATGGACACCTCGCATCCGCGGCTGTTTTTGAAGGCGGGTGGAGAGAAGGAACTAGCGCGCAGCCTGGCGGCGGATCCGCTGCGGGTGAAGTTGCGCGGCGTGTTGTTGGCGCGCGCGGACAAGGTGTTGGAAGAAGCGCCGGTGGAGCGCGTGTTGGAAGGGCGCCGGTTATTGGGGCAATCGCGAAAGGCGCTGGGCCGTGTGTTGCATCTAGGATTGGCGTGGCGCCTGACCGGCGATGCGAAATATGCCGCGCGGGCGAAGCGGGAGATGTTGGCCGCGGCGGCGTTTACGGATTGGAATCCTTCGCATTTTCTGGATGTGGCGGAGATGACCGCGGCGCTGGGCACCGGCTATGACTGGTTTTACTCCACGCTGAGTGAAGGCGAGCGCCAAACGATTCGCACGGCGATTGTCGAGAAGGGCCTGCAGCCAAGTATCAAAGTCGACCACTGGTCGCGCAACCGGAACAACTGGAACCAGGTGTGTAATGCGGGCATGGTGATCGGGTCGTTGGCGGTGGCCGAGCAGGAGCCGGCACTGGCGTCACGGATGATTGTGCG
>JAEUQF010000420.1 GCA_016789745.1 Bryobacterales bacterium | reverse complement strand
CGAGACCGAAGCTAAGTCGGAACCCTCAGTCCTGACCGAAGTGCAAAAGGTCGATGCCGCCATCGACAAGAGCGACAAAGGCCGCTATCGCCGCGATGTCGTCGCCGCCGCTACCGCCGAACAGACACTCCGCGCTCACTTCGCCAAGCAGGAACAAGCGAAGCCAATCGCCGGCGGCCGCAACGACGACCAGGAAGAAGGCTTCTCCCTCGGCCGCCTCTTCCGCCGCTGAACGAGCGAAGCCAACATCGCAACCCTTACCCCGTATGACCAGCCCGCGTCTTTCCGTATAATCGGCTCGACGCCAACGCTGGCCCGTTCTTTGACAACCTACCCCCGCCCGGATTCCGCTACGGAACCGCGCACCAGCGAGCGGTCGCCCCAACTAACTCAACTAGGGGCGCACAATCAGGCCAAGCCTGAGGTCGGCGCGGGGGACTTCAACTGGGCCCTCCGCGCCATGCGGGACCTTCTAGCTGGCCGTGACCCCTACGGCTACGTGCCCGGCCCGTATGCCATTCCGTACCCGCTGCCATCCGCCTTTGCCGCTTTGCCTGTCGCCTGGATGCCCGATGTCGCGGCGGCCTCTGTGTTCTTCGGTCTATCCGTTCTGTTGTTCGCATATTGCGTGTTCCTCAATGGTGACGAATGGCGCCTCGCCATGTTGTTGAGCTGGAACTTTGTATACGCCCTTTTATGGATCCAGTGGACCCCGTTGCTCTGCTGCCTGTGGTTCCTGCCCCAAGCAATGCCGCTGTTGTTGATGAAGCCGAACATCGCCATCCCCATCGCGCTGGCCCGCTGGCTACCGCACATTCGTGAGCCCAAGTTCCTGTGGCGATGGTCGCTCGGGCCGCTCGCGGTGTTGGCTGCCAGCCTGATTTGGAAGCCCGACTGGCCTGCATGCCGCAACGTATGGTGTACGACCAGTTGCCCTTGTTGCTCGCCGCTGGTTCGCGCGGGCAGATGTGGATTCTGGTCGCCGCCAGTTGGGTGATTGGCGCGGTGTTTTTGAACACCGAAGGCGGATGGTCGGCCGTGCGGATGGGCTGGCAGAACTTCATCCTCCTGACGTTCTACCTGCCCGCAATCGCCGTGGTCATTTGGCCTCGCGTGCAGACGTGGATTTCCCCTCCCGCTCCGGTTTCCGATACCTTTTGTTGAAGCAGGGATCCAGGCACTTGTCGTGTCTGCCGGTCAGGATTCGGCCGTGTTCCGGGAAACCTGCGCCCAGAGCCGGCACCGCAATCCGCGACGCCCAGGGTCGCATCACCGGCATCGACTCCGCGCCAGTTGGGTCTCCGACACCGGCCTTCGCAAACCCGTCCAGTGCCTCGGCCTGAGCGGCCGTCAGGGTACGGACTCCAAACGTCGGTCCATCAGCATGTCCGGCGTAGTGCATGGACGCCCTCCTCACCCTCACCCAGCTCAAGGAAGTCCGCTTCGGCTGCACCAGCATCGGCGTCGGCATCGAAGGCCAGCGCTTCGCCACCGTCAGCATGATGAGCGTCAACCCCCGCCGGCTCGAAAAGATGAAAGGCTTCAAGAATCTGCAACGGCTGCAACTGCAGGGCTGCGACCGTGTGGACGATGAAGGCGCCCAGATCCTCGCCACCTTCCCCAACCTAGAGCAGGTGGATCTGAAGGGGACCGCAGTCACGGAAAAAGGCCTCGCCGCCCTCCGCGCCGCAAAGCCCAAACTCAAGATCAACCACGGCCCCTTGGGACGCCAAAGCCGCCAACTTCCGCAACAACTAAGCAGGATTGCAGTCGCCCTTGCGGGCCGCCGTTACGACCAACCGCGCTATCGCCGGTTTAGTACCAGCACACGACGCTGTCTGTCGGGTTTCTCCAACCCGGCAAAGGTAGACAGCCCCACCGCGGATGAGTCCGGCCAAACCGCGGCATCCTCCCAATCCACGTATTCCTCTTTCCGCTGCGGTTTAGCCTGCTAACCGTCCCTGTCAAGTTCTTCCATGCTCCGGGGGACCAGACGACTCAGGTGCTCTGCCAGAGCTTGGCGGATCAGGACGGAACGGTATGCGCTCCATACGATACCCGACAGCCGCAGGTCGCCAAAACACAAAAAGGGCGGCCCATCGCTGGACCGCCCCTCTTGGCTTCTCTCTCTCTTGCGGAAAACTTGTGCTCTACAACAACCGGAAATTCACTTCAATCGTTGCCGCTACCGCCACCGGACGCCCGTCCTTAAACCCAGGCCGGAACTTCCACTTCATCACGGCTTCAATCGCTTTCTCATCCAGACCCAATCCCAGCGGACGCAGCACCTTCAAATCGCGAGGCTGGCCCTTTTCGTCCACCACCACGCTCAGCACTACCGTACCCTGGAACTTCGCCTTGCGAGCCTCTTCGCTGTACTCCGGCTCCACCTTGAACACCAGCGTCGGCGCGGACACCCCGCCACCAATCTTATAGACGCCACCGCCCATGTTGCCGCCTTCGCCCGGCCCGAATCCGGCACCCTTGCCCGATCCGACACCACCGCCGCGGCCCGTGCCAATCCCGGCTCCCGATCCCGGCCCGTTCGACGGAGGCCCGCCGATCTTCGCCAGCGGATCGCCAAAGTTTGGCAAATTCGTTTTCGGAAGCGGAGCATCCGGCTGAATCTCCAGCGTGGGCTCCATGATCAGCTTCGGCGCTTCGTTCCGCACCACCGCCGTTGGCGGCGTGAATTGCTTTGGAGCCACCTTCGGAAGCTTGCCCTTGCTCGGCGGCGTTACCGAACGGTCACCGCCACCACCACCGCCGCCCATCGCCTGCTGCTTTTTCGGCATCTCCGGCTGGTACGGCGCCAGATCGGGCGCAATTAGCGTCACCGATTCCTTTACCTTTTGCTGGATCTTCTCGTTGGTCCCGATCAGCAGCGCCAGCGAAACCACCACCACGTGGAAAATGATCGACAACGTGCCGGCGCGCGATTCCTGCCCCGCGGTCAATCCCCAGATCGGCCGTACCTGCACCGGCTTCGACGTCACCTCCAAGGGAGGCAACTTCGGCGGGTTGATCGCTTCCTTTACGTTCTCAATCAGCGAGCGATACCAGGGCTTCCCCGTCTCTGCAACCAGCAACCGCTCTAAATGCAGATCCGGAGCCTGCTCGGCTCCCCCTGCCGTCTCCGGTCCTCGGTTCATCAGTTCCACCGACATTCTTCTACGCTCCGCTCATGCCAGACAAATTCTATCTGTTCCGACAGCCTCTGCCGTTTCGTTCCACTGGTAGGACGCAACACGCAACCGGACAGTTGCAGTTTCTTGAATTTGTAACCCCGCTGGTTTCCCTAGCAAGTCTATCACGTTCCGTCAAGACGGATTCTTCTCTTCTGTATACCATAATTTCCTCTCCGTCCCAGTACCTTTGATTGCCTGGGCTTGGCAAGATTTGATAGCAGCACGCTAAAATTATTGCATCAAGCAAAACTCATATGATATGATCCAGAACAGGAGATCTCCATGGACTTCAACCGTATGACCGATAAACTCCAAGACGCCCTCCGTAGCGCCCAATCCATCACCCGCCGCCTCTCCTCCCAACACCTCGAGTCCGAACATCTCCTCGCCGCCCTCCTCGAACAGGAAAACGGCCTCGCCACCTCCATCCTCCAAAAAGCGGCCATCAACCCGACCGCCTTCCGTAATCGCCTCAACCAGGAACTCGACCGCCTCCCTAAAGTCAGCTCCCCCACCGGCGCCGCTGACCAGATTTATCTGGGCAACCGGCTTGCCAAAGTTATGGTAGACGCCGAAGACGAGGCCAAACGGCTGAAAGACGAATACCTTTCCATCGAACATGTCCTGCTCGCCATGGCCGCCGACTCGGGCCTCGCCGGTAAACTCTACAAGGAATTCGGCCTCACCCGCGACAAATTAATGACCGCCCTCCAGCAGGTCCGCGGCAACCAGCGGGTCACCACGCAGAATCCCGAGGCCACCTACGAGTCCCTCGAAAAATACGGCCGCGACCTCACCGCCATGGCCGCCCAAGGCAAGCTCGACCCCGTCATCGGCCGCGACGAAGAGATTCGCCGCGTCATCCAGGTGCTCTCCCGCCGCACCAAGAACAACCCGGTCTTAATCGGGGAGCCCGGCGTCGGCAAGACTGCCATCGTCGAGGGCCTCGCCCAGCGCATCATCCGCGGCGACGTCCCCGAAGGCCTCAAAGACAAGAAGGTCGTCACGCTCGACATGGGCGCCCTTATCGCCGGCGCCAAATTCCGCGGCGAGTTTGAAGAGCGTCTCAAAGCGGTCCTTAAAGAAGTCCAGTCTTCCGAAGGCCTCATTATTCTCTTCATCGACGAACTTCACACCGTTGTTGGGGCAGGGAAGGCCGAAGGTGCCATGGATGCCGGCAATCTGCTGAAACCCATGCTCGCCCGCGGCGAACTGCACTGCATCGGCGCCACCACGCTCGACGAGTACCGCAAACATATTGAAAAGGATGCCGCGCTCGAACGCCGCTTCCAGCCCGTGCTCGTCGACCAGCCCACCGTCGAGGACACCATCTCCATCCTCCGCGGTCTGCGCGAACGCTACGAAGTCCATCACGGCGTTCGCATCAAGGACGCCGCCCTGGTCGGGGCCGCCGTCCTTTCCAACCGCTACATCGCCGATCGCTTCCTGCCCGACAAGGCCATCGATCTGGTCGACGAAGCCGCCGCCAAACTCCGTACCGAAATCGACTCCATGCCGGTCGAACTCGATGAAGTGCAGCGCCGCATCATGCAGCTCGAAATCGAGCGCGAAGCCCTCAAGAAGGAGACCGACGCCGCCAGCAAGGATCGCCTCGCGCGTCTCGAAAAAGAGCTCGCCGACCTAAAAGAAAGCTCCAGCGCCCTCAGCGCCCAGTGGCAGGCCGAAAAGCAGGCCGTCCAGCGCGTCCGCGAGCTCAAGGAACAGCTCCAGGCCCTGAGCGCGGAGATCGAAAAGGCCGAACGCGCCTACGATCTCAATAAGGCCGCCGAACTCAAGTACGGCAAACTCACCGAGCTCCAGAACAAGCTCCGCGCCGAGGAAGCCCGCGTCGCCGGACAGGACGGCGCCGGCCGCCTCATTAAAGAGGAGGTCGACGAAGAGGACATTGCTGAAGTCGTCAGCCGCTGGACCGGCGTCCCCGTCTCGCGCCTGCTCGAAGGCGAGATCCAGAAACTGCTGCATCTCGAGGAAGAATTGCACCGCCGCGTGATCGGCCAGGACGACGCCGTCAAGGTCGTCTCGGAAGCCGTCCTCCGTGCCCGCAGCGGCCTCAAGGACCCGCGCCGCCCCATCGGCAGCTTCCTCTTCTTAGGTCCAACCGGCGTCGGCAAAACCGAGCTTGCCCGTGCGCTGGCCGAGTTCCTGTTCGACGACGAACATGCCATGATCCGCATCGACATGTCCGAGTACCAGGAGAAACACACCGTGGCCCGGCTGCTCGGCGCGCCTCCCGGATACATCGGCTACGAAGAAGGCGGCCAACTGACCGAAGCCGTCCGCCGCCGCCCCTATTCCGTCATCCTGCTCGATGAGATCGAAAAGGCACATCACGACGTGTTCAACGTCCTGCTGCAACTGCTTGACGACGGCCGCCTGACCGATGGCCAGGGCCGCACCGTCGACTTCAAGAACACCATCGTCATCATGACGTCCAACATCGGCTCGCCCCGCATCCTCGAATACCGCGGCGAACTCGGCGGCATCAGCTATGACCGTATGAAGGATGCCGTCATCGAAGAACTGCGCCGCCACTTCCGGCCCGAGTTCCTCAACCGTATCGACGAAATCACGGTCTTCCACTCGCTTACCGAGGAGCACCTGATGTCCATCGTCGACATCCAGTTGGAAGCCCTCCGCAAGCGCCTCTCGGAACGCAAGATTACCATCGAGCTTACCGGCACGGCTCGCCGTCACCTGGTGCATACCGGCTACGACCCGAACTTCGGTGCCCGCCCGCTCAAGCGCACCATCCAGCGCGAACTCGAAACGCCCCTTGCCCGCCTGCTGCTCAAGGGCGAGATTAAAGATGGCCAAACCCTAACCGTTGACACCACCGCCAGCGGCACTCTGGCCTTTCACAACGCGGAGGCCCTCGTGTAACCCGTCTCTGTCACCCTCGTCCGTCCGTAGCTTCAGCGAAGGCGGAAGCATCATTTTCCACCGCAACTGCGTCTAACACTCTAGAGGAATAAATGGAACAGGAAAACCAGGTCCGCGAGCTGCCCTTACTGCCTCTCAAGAACGTGGTCGTGTACCCGCACTTGATGATGCCTCTCACCGTCGGCCGTCCCAATTCGCTGGCCGCGGTCGAAGCCGCGCTCCAGACCGAGCCCCAGGAAATCGTGCTGGTCGCCCAGCGCGACTCCCAAATCGACAACCCCACCCAGGAGCAGTTGTACACCATCGGCGTTCGCGCCATCATCCGCCGCTTCGCCAAGGGCGAAGAGAGCATGGAGATCTTCACGCTCGGCGTCGAACGCGTCGTTGTCCTCAAGGTCGATACCAGCGGCCCCTACCCGGTGGCCCGCTTCAACTCACTCGCGCTGCCCGAAGATACCGGCGCCGAAGTCGAAGCCCTGGCCCGCGCCGTCGGTGAACTTGCCGCCCGCGCCATCCAACTGGCCCAGAACCAGACCTCCATCGATCTCGAACGCCTGGTCTCCAGCACCGAAGATCCCATGCGCCTGGTCTACCTGGTCGCGTCCATGCTCAGCCTCGACCTGCAAAAGGCTCAGGCCCTGCTCGAAGCCCAGACGCGGCTCGACGCCCTGCGCACCATGCACGCCTACCTCTCTTATGAGGTGCAGGTGCTCGAACTGCGCAACAAGATCGCGTCCGAAGCCCGTTCGGAAATGACCAAGGAACAGCGCGAGTACCTGCTGCGCCAGCAGCTCCGCGCCATCCAGCAGGAACTCGGCGAGAAGAATCCGGAACAGGCCGACGTCGACCTGCTCAAGGAGCAGCTCGCCAAGGCCGACCTCCCCGACGAGATCCGCAAGGAGGCCGAACGCGAACTCCGCCGTCTGGAACGGCTGCCCACCGCCTCGCCGGAACATCACGTCCTGCGCACCTACTTGGAGTACGTGATCGAACTGCCCTGGCGCACCCGGACCGAAGATAACCTCGACATCGCCAACGCCCGCAAGGTGCTCGACGACGATCACTACAACCTTAAGGACGTCAAACAGCGGATCCTCGAACACCTCGCCGTGCTCAAGCTGAACCCCAACGCCAAGGCGCCCATCCTTTGCTTCGTCGGCCCCCCGGGTACCGGCAAGACCTCGCTCGGCCAGTCCATCGCCCGCGCCATCGGCCGCAAGTTCGAACGCTTCTCGGTCGGCGGCCTGCATGATGAGGCCGAACTGCGCGGCCACCGCCGCACCTACATCGGCGCCATGCCCGGCCGCCTCATCCAGGC